>JAOTYM010000006.1 GCA_029861845.1 Gammaproteobacteria bacterium
CAGCATTGGCCCTTTTTCCGGATCAACCTGTTTGGCGACGTCGATAAGGCTTTTCATTCCGAGTAACTCATGACCGGCGACTGCCCAATCCCCCGCCTCACCCGCGTAATGCATGACATGAAAGCGCTCAGCCAAGTCAGGCATGAGCGTCGTTAAGGTCGGCCTTATTGCCTGCAACGACACCACTGATTTCCGTAACTTCGCTACTTCGGCCCTGAGCGCACCGATTTCCTTGGTGAGCGCTTGCAGCTCCTTTGAATCAGTATCCGCCATCGCCGGGCCGAGGAGCCCAAATATCGCGATCGAGATCAGGGACATCCACAACTTCGTTCTCATCATAGTCTCCTTTTTCACTTGTCATTTAATCCAATAGCAGTGTTTCTCTTTGCGATCTTTGGATACATATCAGTGTAGCACTGATTTCGTCACACGCTCGGAGTTCTCATACGTCACCTACAAGCGATTTCTGCTTCGTACAAGAGAAATTACGGGCACGAAATGAGGTAGCCACAACTACGTGCATGATGTAATCCGATACAAGATCGATCACTCAACCGTCTGCCGCCATAAACTCATCACAAAAACATGACGGTCGGCAGTAGTGGTGTGAGGCGTGAGCATCGGTAAGCGCCTGGATCAAGTGAGCCGGGTCGGCGTCATAGATCAGACGCGCGCCTGTATCTTTGCTAAAACCAGCGAGAATGGTAGCGACCTGCGCGGTGATACCACCCGTCCCCTCGAGCACGCCGATGAGTTTGCCCTCATCGCTGTCTGTAATGCAACCCGTTGGCGACGTCGGCGCATTCGCACACATTCCCAGCGGTGCACGGTTTAAAGTAAACACGTGGCGATGACATTCGAATTGTCTTTTCACCTTTTCACGTTTTTGACGTATTTGCGGGGATCTTTTTCAAACTCCCTCTGACAAACCGGGCAGCACAGATAGTACTCCTGCCGCCCGTAGGTTACGACGATATGGGCCTTGTTGCGATTAATCCGTTTTCCGCACACAGGGTCGATGTGTTTTCTCATGCGTGTCCTCCTATGTCTTTCGCTCCGATAGAAAACAGCCAATCCAAAATTCGCTCACGGTGGTGCCTGCGCCGGAACGTGCGAAACAATACGTTGCATCTTACAAGTTGTGCGCAACGCACAGGTCAACCCGGCGTCAGTGAGGATGCGAGGTTGCCGCTTTGTCACCTATGGCCTTGCCTTTCTCGATGATAGATTTCATATGCGTGTCCAGCTAGCAACTTAGCGCGCTCAACTTTTGCCATGACGTTCTCTGAACAATGTCTTTGGCTCACGTGGTCCAGTGTGTTTCTCGTCCCGTGGATCGCCTTATATGTAGTATTTCCGGTACAACGTCGTGTGATGCGCTGGACAAGTTTATTCACGATGCCATTCGGGTTGACCGAGCCTCTATTCGTCCCGGAAGTACTGGAGCTCGGCGAGCCTATTCACCCTGGCGCACACGACGGGATTTGATGTCGAGAGCTTGATTTCTGCTTTGGCATCGAAGGCGCCGCCCTCTAAAACGTGCTTACGGATAAGAGAATCGTCGCTGTAGACGCGGCCAGGTAGCCGTTTCCGAAGGTGAAGATGCTCTCCATCTCGTGAGAGACGCTGCGCCCGCAAGGTGGGGTTGCGACTGATGAACCACTCGACTACGCGCCAGTGCAGCTCGCTTCGTCGAGGAGCTGCCTAGCCCTGACCCATAAGGTTACGGGCGGCATAGGACAGTCCAAGACATCCGAAAAGGCACGCAATAACTCTAATTC
The DNA here is from genome assembly GCA_029861845.1 of Gammaproteobacteria bacterium. Classification (GTDB taxonomy): domain Bacteria; phylum Pseudomonadota; class Gammaproteobacteria; order Acidiferrobacterales; family SPGG2; genus SPGG2. The sequence continues at coordinate 1,782 of JAOTYM010000006.1, forward strand.
GACCGGTGATATTCTCTGATCTTGTACGATACTGGCTACACAGGCCTTCAGTAATCGAGGTTTCGCCAAAGGTTTCAACTTTGCCAATTTCCTCAGGGCTAGATCCAGATCCGAAAGGCTGATTTCTTCTTTCCCCAGTGATTTGAGCCCGCTTAACTCCAGTGCTTCTGTTGCTGCAATAAACGCTTTTTCGACATCGTTTTGATTCTGGTGACCGGCATGAGCCATTACCGAGAGTATCAATTCTGTTTCTTTCTTAAGCTGCCCAAAATGGGAATAACGCGCTTTCACGTGTGCCAATTTGAAGAATTGCCCATCCAGATGGTTAAGCAGGATTTTTTGTAATGACCACTCCAATAGATCAACCCTGGAATCCATTTCAATCAACGCGATCAGATTGAGCCTGAAGGATTTGTACTGACCCAGTGATAACTGCTTTAGCGCTGGAATAGCGATATCAATTACCGGCAAACGGTATTTAATATCTAGCTTACCTATCTCCGGCATCAACGTGAGTGTTAATGCATAAACATCCGGATCAGCATAGTCCTGTAACTGCTTCAATTGTTTGGCACGAACCTCTTTCCCCTTATCAAGCACCAGTGAATAGATAACCGCCCGTGCGCCGTAGGGTTCACGGGCAGCCTCTTTAATGACAGTGGGCAACTCTATTATCAGTGAGCGAGCGTAATTGATTGTTTCCTGTTTTGGGTTACCGATTTGGTCGATCGCCGTTATGACATCCGCAACCGCTGCGCCGACGGCAACGGCAGCGACCTTGCTGGCAACCTCCTGGCGCGTCATGGTTTCTGGTTCACCGGTCTGTTCCTCGGGCGAAACGACATCATCAGCGTAATCAAACTTGCCATCCCAATGAGGATCAACGCGCAAGATACGTTTTGCCAGCGGCGGGTGCGTGGCGAACAACGACTGCATAAAACCCGAAAGTCCCTGGGCAAAAAAGGCATGGCTCACTTCGGGCGCGCCGGGATTCTCCACTTTTGAACCAAACCCCAGCCCGCCGATTCTCTTCAACGCGCCCGCAATCCCGTTTGGGTTGCGCGTAAACTGAACCGCCGAGGCGTCTGCCAGGTATTCTCGTTGTCGGCTCACCGAGGCCTTGATCAGGCCGCCAAAAAACGTGCCGGCAAAACCAATGACCATCAGTCCAATAGCCAGCGCCAATATACTGCCCCCGCCTTTATCACTAGTGCGCCGGTGTCTCGAATACGAAGCGGAATACAAAATATAGTAGCCAATAATTCCGATAATCAGGATGCCATTCAGCACGCCCATTAAGCGAATGTTGAGGCGCATATCGCCATTGAATATATGGCTGAACTCATGGGCAATCACGCCTTGTAGTTGTTCGCGACTCAAATGATCGATAGTCCCCCGGGTAACCCCAATGACGGCATCGCGCGGCGAGAATCCAGCCGCAAAGGCGTTAATGCCCTGTTCGTCCGCGAGCAGGTAAACAGGCGGCACGGGTGTGCCGGAAGCGATGGCCATTTCCTCCACTACGTTTAACAGTTTGCGCTGATTCAGGTCTTCCGTATTTTGTGGGATCAATTGCCCACCCAGCGACTCCGCAACAACCTTGCCACCAGCGGATAAGGCCATGATCTTGTAGAGACTGCCCACCAGTACCACGACACCGACACCCACACCGACAGCAATAAATGTCTGCCAATCCATTTGCTCGATTAATGTCTCGCCATTACGTAACTGCTCACTATTGATATAACCGAACACCACCATGACCAATAAATTAGTCATGATGATTAAGGCGACTACGGCAAAAATAAATAGGACGACAAGCCGAGCCGTGTTTCTATGCACACGGTCTTGCGATTCAAAGAAATTCATTGTTCAAACGTGAGGATACACAGCACTAATTAGAACGAGACCTTTGGCACGGCCTGTATGGCCGCACTGTCTTCAAATTCCAGCAAGGCCGCATCCTCCGCATGGCCAAATCGTGCTGCAAAGAATGCAGGCGGAAAAGTCTGTTTATAAATATTGTAGGCCATCACCTGGTCATTATAGGCCTGCCGGGCGAAGGAGACTTTATTTTCCGTGGTAGTCAGCTGTTCACTTAACTGCATCATGTTCTGACTGGCCTTGAGATCTGGATAGGCCTCCATCACCATATTGAAATTCATCAAGGCGCCAGACAGTTTACCCTCGGCACCAATCAGATCTTTCATCGCCTCGGCATTGCCCGGATCAGCAGCCGCTTTGGATAGCATATCTGCTGCCGCATTACGCGCTGCGACCACCGATTCCAGGGTTTCCCGTTCGTGCTTGATATAACCCTTTGCGGTCTCAACAAGATTAGGAATCAGATCGTAACGTCGTTTTAATTGTACTTCTATCTGCGCAAAGGCGTTTTTGTAACGATTCTTTAGTGTGACTAATTTATTAAAAATTCCGAACACATAAAAAACGATCAGCGCAATAGCAACCAATATGACTATTAATGTGATATCCATGTTTCTCACCCTTATTGTATTTACTGGGAAGGCAGCGGGGATCAGCCCTGGATCCACGCACCGAGTCCCATGCCGCCGTGACCGCCCATCATGCGCATCTGGCCGCCGGACGTCTTGCCCTGTGCCTTGTGGGCATGAAGCGGTGCGACCAGCGTCATGCCGGTTAGTGTTATGGCGGCCCGGCGCGTGCGAGATATTGAGTCTTTCATCGTTTCCTCCTTTGAAGGGGAATGCCAGTACGCGTCCATCTTACGCAACTCCTCGGACGAGAGCGTGCTTTCTTGGACTTTCGGTTCAAATGTGCTTCCCATCATCCTCACGCGGAATCGTGTATTGACGGCACGCTGTCAACGCGGTGTTCTGAGTCTCGGTCGTCTACCTACCTTGACCTCCACCGTCAAACGCTGAGTCTCGCGCATGAGCGTGATTGATGTAGTTTGACCGGGTGGCACCTTGGATATGCTATTGAGCAACCCGGAAGTGTCCGTCAACTCCTGGCCGTTTACAGTTAAGAGTACGTCTCCCGGATGGATGCCGGCTTTGTCAGCCGGGCCGCCGCGCAGCACGCCGGCAATCAGTACGCCCTTGTCGACGTCAAGCCTCAGGGCAGCCGCTAATTCTGGGTTGAGGTCCTGCACATCGACCCCAATCCAACCGCGTACGACCGCGCCCTGCTCGATGATCTGCTGCATGACTTGTTTGGCGAGGTTGGCCGGTATGGCGAAGCCGATCCCCTGCGAGCCGCCGGTCTTGGAGAAGATTGCGGTGTTGATGCCGACGAGGTTACCGGCGGCGTCGATTAGTGCCCCGCCCGAGTTGCCAGGGTTAATCGCCGCGTCAGTTTGAATAAAGTTCTCGAACGTATTGATCCCCAGACCGCTGCGACCGGTTGCACTGACGATGCCCATCGTGACGGTTTGTCCCACCCCGAAGGGATTGCCGATGGCGAGCACAACGTCACCGATCTCTATTCGATCGGAGTCGGCGAACGTGATCGCGGAAATATCCTGGGCGTCCGCTTTCAACACCGCGAGATCTGTTTCCGGATCCGTCCCAACCACCTGCGCCGGTGCCGTGCGTCCGCCTGAGAGGACAACGGCGATCTGGTCAGCCGACTCGACCACGTGGTTATTGGTCAGGATATAGCCTTCGTTGCTGATGATCACGCCAGAGCCCAAGCTCGTGGCGCGCTCGGGCTCGGCCTCGAATTCATCGCCGAAGAATCGGCGAAACAATGGGTCATCCATAAACGACGGTCGCTGCGCACGGACGTCCCGGCTCGTATAGATATTCACCACCGCGGGCATGGCCTTTTCGACCGCGCTCCTGAAGGTCGAGGCCAAAGTCGTCCCGATTGCCGGCGCCGATGCTTCCTTGACCGTGATCACTCGACCTCTCGCCGGTATCCAGTCCGGCCTGAAAAGCGTGATCAGCAAAAAAATAGCCAAAGCGACGGTGACCGTCTGAGCCAAAGTCAGCCATAACCTACGCACAAGTGTTACCCCTTTTCATTTCCCAAAAGCGAAAATACCTTAACCAGGTTGATGTTGATTGACCACCCCCAAGCGCGGAAAGAACGCCGGTGTGTTGGCGGCGTAGCGGGCATATTCTTCGCCGAACTCGGCCATGACCTCTTGCTCTTCACGCCTTGCCAGGCGCACGTACATGTAAACCAGTACGGGAAACATCACCAGCGTCACGAGTGTCGGCCACTGCAACAGGAAGCCAAGCATGATGAGGACAAATCCACCGTACTGGGGATGACGTAGCCGTGCGTAAGGGCCCGTCATCGCCAGGGTATGTGTACGCTGCGCTACGTAGAGCACCTTCCAGGAAGCAGCGAGCAGGATAAACCCGCCGAATATGGAAATGTTGCTCAGCAAGTGAAACGGACCGAAGTGCGGATTGGCACGCCAACCGAACACGATCTCCAATAGATGGCCGGCATCATGCGACAAGAAGTCTACACCGGGGACACGGCTGGTAAGCCAACCCGAAAGTGTGTAGATGGTGAGCGGGAAGCCGTACATTTCGGTAAACAGCGCCAAGACAAACGCCGAAAAGGCGCCAAACGAGCGCCAGTCGCGGCGTGTGTGCGGCTTCGTGAAGCTGAACGCGAAGATGATGAAGATCAGCGAGTTAATTATGACCAACGGCCATAAGCCGTAGGCGGGTGCGGATTCACTCACGACTTGTCTCCATCTGAACCCTCACCGTCGCCGCCGTGACCGTGGCCACGATGCATGAATAAGTGCATGAATACACACCCGAGCAGTAATAAGTAGGGCAACGCGCCCAAGAGATGAGCCCGGTGCTCGGTCCAGAGGAAGAAGGCGGCGATAGCGACGAAGATCAGCAGGATGATGTTCGTCTTCGACAGCCGTCTGGTATTCGTATGCGATCGATGTTCTGTCATGCTCGAAACCTCACCGTTATCTGACGGATCGCGCGTTGTGGTGGTTCGCACCCGCATCATGTCCCAACCACGTTGTTCTCGCGCGCTCTTATGGCTCTCACTTTATCTTTCCTTTGCTGGGCTCGCCCTAGTCGTCCACTGCCGCTGGGTACCCCTGCCAGCAAACACATTGTAGATCGGTACCCATATAAGCGCGACGTACCAGCCGTAGGCGTAGCTCTCCACAAGGCCGAGGAAAAAGCTCTGCCAAGTAAGCCACTCGAATCCCGGCAGTAGCTTGCGCCACGTCTCAAACATTGCGTACTCCGGAAACAGTAGATCAAAGCCGACACATAGGGTAAAGGTGATAGCCAAGAACAGGCTCGTCGCATGGCCAACCGCCACGAGCGAAAGGCCCTGTTTCATGATGCGCCTCCTTGCTTGCGCAGGAACTTTTCTGGTTCGGCCTCGAACTTGTCGAGACAGTTGCGCGAACAGAAACGGTAGAGCTCGCCGCCATGCATCTTGCCGTAACCCTGCTCGGGGTCGACATTCATGCCGCATACGGGATCGACGTGCTTCGCGCTGGCATCGCCGTGGCCGCCATGTCCGCCGTGGACCATGTGTGCGCCGCAGCCAAAACGCATCATCAGGTAAAAGGCCCCGGCAAAAAGCAGTAGCGATACTAAACCTTCCATAACAGCTCTCCGACGCCCTCTCGGACGCAGTAACAATTATCGTCACGCGCTCGCTTCAACTCAAAAGCGGGGGCTACTCTTCCAGATCTGCCCCGTCTGTTGCACAGCACGGGCGCATGTTCCATGTTACAACCTGTGCGTCACTAACAAGTCAACACTCGATCGACGTGACCGTTGATATGGATCAAGAAGAGACGACTCAGTGGGACAACAGAGGAGTACTTACAGCGGCACCCCGCGCAGCCGCAAGGCATTGGTAATCACCGATACTGAACTAAGACTCATCGCCGCCGCTGCGATCATGGGGGAAAGCAATAACCCGAAAAACGGGTAGAGCACGCCGGCGGCGACCGGGACGCCGAGCGAGTTGTAAATGAATGCGAAGAACAAGTTCTGCCGAATATTGCGCATGGTCGCACGACTCAAGCGCCGTGCGCGCACGATGCCACGTAGATCGCCCTTGACGAGCGTGACGCCGGCGCTTTCCATCGCGACGTCGGTACCGGTGCCCATCGCGATGCCCACATGCGACTGGGCCAGTGCCGGCGCATCATTGATGCCATCACCGGCCATGGCGACCGTGCGTCCCTCAGATTGAAGTTTCTTCACGATCGCGGCTTTCTGGTCCGGCAGCACTTCGGCCTCGACGCGATCGATACCAAGCCTGGACGCGACCGCCTCGGCGGTCGTGCGGCTGTCACCAGTCAGCATCACGACCTGGACACCTTCTTTATGCAGGTCCCGGATGGCCTCCGGTGTGGAATCCTTGATCGGATCGGCCACACCAATCAGCCCGGCGGCCTGGCCGTCGATGGCTACAAACATGACTGTCTGCCCTTCCCCACGGCCGGCCTCCGCGATTTTTGGCAAATCGGCCGGATCGATGCGCAGGCTTTCCAGCAATTTGACATTACCCAGCGCCACGCGTCGCCCCTCGACCTTGCCGGTCACACCCTTGCCGGTAACGGACTCAAAATTGTCGGTCGGTGACAGGGTAACCTCCCTGTCCTGTGCGCCGCGCACGATCGCTTCGGCCAGCGGGTGTTCGCTGCCGCGTTCCAGGCTGGCGCCCAGGCCCAGAATGTCATGTTCTTGAAAGCCGTTCACGGTCACGATCGACACCAGCGAGGGTTTCCCCTCGGTCAGGGTGCCGGTCTTGTCCACGACCAGCGTATCTACCTTGCGCAGGATTTCCAGTGCCTCGGCATTCTTGATCAATACCCCCATCATGGCGCCCTTGCCGGTGCCGACCATGATCGACATGGGGGTGGCTAGCCCCAGCGCGCAGGGACAGGCAATAATCAGTACCGCCACGGCGTTGATCACCGCATAGGCCAAGGCTGGTGCCGGTCCCCAGTTCCACCAGACGAAGAAGGTGATGATGGCAATCACGACCACAGCCGGTACAAAGTAACTGGCTACCACGTCCACCAGCTTCTGGATCGGTGCACGCGAGCGCTGTGCCTCGGCCACCATCTGCACGATCTGTGACAGCAGCGTATCTGCACCGACCCGTTCAGCGCGCATCAGCAGGCTGCCGGTACCATTGACGGTCGCGCCGATCAGCCGTTCACCCGCAGTTTTTTCGACGGGAATGGGCTCACCAGTCACCATGGATTCGTCGACCGAACTACTGCCGTCGAGTACTGCGCCATCCACAGGGACCTTTTCCCCCGGCCGCACCCGCAGGGTATCCCCCGGTTTGACCTGTTCCAGGGGGATATCTTCTTCGGTGCCATTATCCCGGACGATACGCGCGGTGTTGGGTGCCAACCCCAACAACATTTTGATGGCGGCATTGGTGCGGCTGCGCGCGCGCAGCTCCAAAACCTGACCAAGCAGCACCAGTGCGGTGATGACGGCAGCCGCCTCAAAGTACACAGGTATAACTCCCATCTCGTTCTGCACCGACGCTGGAAAAATACCAGGGAACGTGGTTCCGATCACACTATAGGTCCAGGCAATACCAACCCCTATTCCAATCAGGGTGAACATATTAAGGTGGCGCGAGACCACCGATTGCCAACCGCGCACGAAAAACGGCCACCCCCCCCATAAGACGACCGGCGTCGCCAACAGCAATTCGAACCACTGGCGCGAGCGTGGATGAATGATCTCTGCGACGGTCTCGGGCCAGAACTCGGCCACCATAGCGCTGAAGAACACCGGGATGGCGAGGATGGCACTGACCCAGAAGCGCTGCGACATATCATCGAGTTCACTGGTGTCCTCTTCGACCTCTACCGTGCGCGGCTCCAGGGCCATGCCGCATTTCGGACACGCCCCCGGTTTGTCGCTCACCACCTCGGGGTGCATAGGGCATGTGTATTCCGTCTTGGTCGCGGTCACCGGAACGCCCATCGGCTCCAACGCCATGCCGCACTTGGGACAGCTGCCCGGCCCCTGTTGCTCCACCTCGGGATCCATGGGGCAGGTATACATCCCTCCCTGTGCTGATGAGCCGCTGTCGGCCGGTGCCTCGAGATCCGGGGTCCCTAGATAGTTATCCGGCGCCGCGCGAAATTTGTGCAGGCAGTGTTGGCTACAGAATCGGTACGTTGTAGCGGCATGAGAGTGTTGGTGCGGAGAATCCTTGGATACATCCATACCGCACACGAGATCCTTTTCGATCGCCTCGTCGACATGCTGGCCCGATACTTTCTTCAACTTATGCTTGGGTTTCATCGCATTGTGCTCTTTGGTCGCCTGATGCGGCGTTTGATCATTCGGGTGACTCTGCGTCAACAGTATAAAACCTGTACCCTGCTAACAGGTCAAACTATTGCCCTTACCAGCCGCAGCAATACTAGTTATTCACATCTATTCTACGACGCTTTCTGTGTGCTTTGCATCGCGTCGGCCTCCGTCGAGAGCCCCAGTGAGTGGCCAAAATAGGTCGGCGGATGCCATCGGGCTGCAGCTTCAAAAGATCGCCTAACGCGCACAACGGAGAACGGGGCCAAACGCGTCTTTCAACTCTCCTCTAGCCGCCTCCGACTGGGTGACTTAGTGCGGCCGGTCTATGCTGCGTAGTAGCTGCACCCTCAGTGTTAGCCCATCGACGCTCAGGATTTTTACCCGGCCGCCTTTGCGCAACCTATCAGTGGACTCAGCGTTCCAGATTTCGCCGTGGACCCGCACACGAGCGATACGTCCTCGCGCCTCTCTGACCTCGCCCAAACTTCGCAGCATCTCTTCGGAACCCGTCTGCACGGGACGGCGCATGGCCCGCACCGTGTAGAAATAAACCACAACAGAAAGCACGATGATGACCGTGTACACCGGCACCGCTATTGACATCGGCCACAACCAGAACACTGGGAGCCCCAATACCGGCATCATCAGAATGAGATGGCACATGATTACACCGACGTATCACCGGGCGAAAATATCCGGTGAGAAACTCAGTCAGACAGTAGTTTTTTCCGCTCCTCGAATTCTTCTTTATCGATCTCGCCGCGGGCGAAGCGCTTGCTAAGAATATCCAGTGGCGTTTTGCCAGCCGACGGCACGCCGGCTCCACCGGCTGACCCACTCCCAATCCAACGAACAAGGAGCACAATCACCAAGATAATGCCACCCCAGAACAGGACCATCATCAATGAACCAAAGAGCATGTGGCCCCAACCCCAATCGTATGCCAACCAGGACGCTCCGCGTAACCTTGTGCTTGCACTTGGAACGACGCGAGAGCGAAGATCACCATTATCAGTGCGGACCTAATCCAGCTTGTCATTTCGATCTCCTTCAAGATTTCATCTATCGGACAATCGCAGCACCCCTTAGTCCCTATGCTGACCCGGCACGACTTAGCAAACGCTACCAGCGGCAAAGGGTCAAGGGGTTCAACAAGACTAGTTGTCCTTCGCCGGAAGGCCAGCCACGGTCTAATTATGCCCACTCGAAGGATGCCAGGCGATGCCTTACTGCTTCATCATTTCGTCCATGCGTTTACGCATCTGCTCCATCTGATCCTGCGTGTCGGCGTCCATCATCATGCCCGACATCTTGTCCATCATAGCGCCCATTTCCTGCATGCGCTCGGCCATCTGTTTTTGCATGTCGGGGCTCATGCCTCCCTGCATCATCCGCTCGGACATCTTTTCCATCTGACCGGCCATGTCATGCATCATGCCGGAAGACTGCTGGGCGCCGGGGCCCATACCGCCTTTGCCACCCATCATCCCTGAACCCATCTGGCCGCCGGACCCCATGCCTTGTTCCTTTCCCGTGTGTGCATAAAGCGGCGCGGCGAGCGCCATGCCGATCACTGCTATGGCAGCCCGGCGCGTGCGAGACATTGACTGTTTCATCTTTTGCTCCTTCGATGGGGATTATCCCCAGTTCGGTTACATTAACGTTTCTATGCAAAACGCGCCCGTTCGGCCGCAACGCTGCGCGCTGAGATCCTTTCGCATGGTCGCAGCCGGGATGTAGTGGCGTTTTATGTGTGCAACATCATGAATGCTACAACCTGTGCGCAACTATCAGGTCAAGCCCCGTGCTGCCCCTTCACTTGACTAAAATCAATAAGGCGCAGATTGAGTGCAATTCCCGAAAGAAGTGGATGGTAGGCGTTACCCGAACCAGTTGATTGTCAGAACATTCGTTATGTGTGTTACTTAGACATGACGATGGCTAGTGCTGGGGTTTGTTTCGGGCCAGAAGGCAAGCTAGCACGATCAGTCGCAATTCCTTCTACACTATAGCCGACCTATGGTTTTGTTGATCTATCTCAACGCAAAGTTGGGGTGTATATGTTCTGTTGTGAGGTTACCGAACTTTGCGCTACGGAGGCTATTATGAACGGCCGACAGTTTCTTGGTCTAGTTATTCTGCTGCTAAGCGTGGGTCTTTTCAGTGGATGCCAGAAGGTCAACGAACCATGGGATACGACTGGTTATTTCGAAGCGGAACGAAGCCGGACACCGGAGCAACAAAAAGCTCTAAGGCACCGCTTAGCGTCCGCCGTAGAACTCAGCCAGGAGCAGCCTTGGTTGCACGCGCAGCATTGATTGACGCTATAGGTCCTTATTACTCCAGACGCAGCGGCCGCAAACGGGCTAGTTGACTCACAAAACCGCATCGCGGGCGCGATTTGTTGCGCGTCATTTTCTACTCGCTCAACCGATAACGGGCCAGAGCGATCCCGTGGAGTGTCCCTTAATGATACAGACCAAAGCGGTAAGGAAGCAGTAAGCTATATTGCAGATCTGAAGTTCCGAAAACAATAAGATTGTAGCTTTATAGAACCCCCGTAATAAGGTTCGCCCACCATTGATCTAACTCGTTGGCATTTATTGCATACATCTCATATGTTGAGGCCCTTGACAAGCAATAATCCTTGCGCTCCATAGGCTCTTTATATACGCAACGATATCGTAAACCTCTTTTTCAGAAATAACTTCCTTGAAGGCAGGCATGCGCTTCGTTCTGCGCAGACCTTCGAAAATCATGTTTGCTAGCTGTTCATCAGTATGGTGCCAGGCATGCGATGTTTCATTTAAAGGCATGGCCGTAAAGTATCCTGGCTTACGTATACTCCACGGAATCGGCGTTTCCCCTACCCCATCTTTCTGATGACAAACTTGACAATGCTTCTCATAAAGCCCTTTACCAAGCACGACGGCACCGGGGTCCGGCGTTTTCCCCGTTTCAGCACCAGCGATTCCACTGAAAATAATGAGCGCTAAAAAGTTAACGACCAAAATATTTCTTCGTATTGTAATCATCTCAACATCCCGAAATATCTTAACATCGCAAGTATAGCGCTCAAGCGGTATCAGCGTTTCACTCGACCCCAGCCGCGCGTTGTTTCTGGCGCACGTAGGCTATGATATGACCCGCATCCTCTGGCGTGAGCCTGTCGATGGGCGTCATGTTTCCGAAGTTCCAATGGTGCTGCCGCACACCGTGTCTGACCGCGAGGTGAAAAGACAGATCAGCATGGTGGCCAGGCCGGTAAATCTTGTGTACCAGTGGTGGTCCTTCGCGTGTTCCCCGGACGCCCTCGCCATGACAGCGGGCGCAGTTGGCCTGAAATAGATCCCCGCCTCGTTTCGCGTCGGCGACGAAGTTGGGACTCGGCAGACGGAGATTGGCGCGCATCTGTTCCGGTTCAGGCCGTTCGCAGCTGGCCAAGATCGGTAACGTAATGAAGGCCATAGCAAGCCATGGCGATATGTTCTTTCTTGCGTTCACCTTGTATCTTTGTGGCCTGAGATGGGTTTGCGGTGGCGTTGGACTGTGCTCAGATCTCATCGGCGCCGATTCCTATCACTGTGTCTTTCATGTATCGATGAGTAGGCACGACTAAATTGGTTGGTGCCGGGACATTCTTGAATACGCGCCCCGCCAAGTCAAACTTAGAGCCATGACACGGGCAGAAATAGCCGCCGGGCCAATCCCTGATCGACACCCGCGCTTGCGCCGGAAGCAAGTTTGGCCAGAGGCACGCACCCGAGATGCGTACAGATGCCGACGACCACGAGCACTTCCGGCCGGATCGATCGGTAAAGGTTCTTGGCATACGACGGCTGCTGACTTTCCACCTCCGAGCTCGGGTCGACCAGCAGTGGCGTGTTGCGCTCGAGCTGTTCGAGCATCGCCGGTGTGCGCCGCAAGATCCATACCGGTATGCCCCGCCATTCAACGGTAAGCATCTGCGCCGCTTCGAGCTTGCTGATATCGACATTAACGGAACCACCCGCGGCCAATGCCCGCGCACTGGGTTTCATACTTAAGATAAAGGGCGTCGAGCTAAGGGCAGCGCCGATGCCACCCAGAACGGTGGTGATCGTCAGCAGCCACCGTTTTTTTGCATCGACAGGGCCACTAGCCACGATACCACCTACTAGTTGCGTTATCAGGCCTTGAGATCTTTCGACGCCGGCCGCCTGGGTCGGCCCAGTTGTGGTGCGATGCCACAGAATCCCTGGGGCTCTACCCCCAGTGCGGCGTTGAACTTGCTGGAAAGATTCTGGAACGCGATGACACCGGTAAGCTCTATGATGGCATCATCATCGAAGTGCCGGCGAAGCTGTTCAAAGTGCTTCGCGGTTGGTTGACCGTCTGAATAGGTGATCATCTCGGTGTAGGCCAATGCAATTTTTTCGCGCTCGCTAAACAGCGGGCTTGCCTCGAAATTGGCAAGCTCTGCCAACTTGGCCGGATCAACACCCCGCTTAAGCACGGTCGCAGAATTGATATCGACGCAGAACGGACACCAGTTGATCTGGGACACCCGTATGGTGACCAGCGATCGCAGCGGCGGTTCGATCGGCGAAGAGCGGCGATCCAAAGCTCCATAAAGCAGCGCTAGGCTGATGAATACTTTGGGCGTACGGCCCCAGAGACGAGCAGGCTCGAGCACCGCACCATAACGACGTCTCTGGTTCCAGAAGAACAGGCGCACATACCACGGGAAATGGTGCTTTGGTGGCGTAGTGATAGCAGCCATCACTGGTGTCGCGCGACGCCGACTAACGACCCGCCACCGCCATCTGGTGCCCCTCACCACGGACGGGAATCTTGCCCACTACCGCTAAGCGTTTCTGGTCCACTACCCAGATCAGCGGCTCCTTGCGGCTCGAAACGTACACCTTACCCGTACCCGGGATTGCGGCAACATGATAAGACGCCGGGCTGAGATCGAGACTGCGAGTCCGACCGCTAACAAGATCAATCTCGATTAGCTTGTTGTCCTTCTTGACCGCAACGAGCAGCTTCTTGCCGTCATCGGACAAGTCAACGCCATGGGGATCGTTGCCGACGCTATACGTCTTTACCACCTTGCCCTGGTCGCGCGAGATCACCGAAACGGTACCATCACCGATATTGTTTACGTAAATCGTAAGCTCGTCCGCCGATAGCACCATATGTTCGGGCGCCGGTCCCGCCAAGATATTGCGGGTCACGATCCAGTGATCCGTATCAATCTCACTGATCGTATTGTTGCCAGCGTTGCTGACATAGATGCGTTTGCCGTCTTTCGTGACTACCGCGTAGTTGGGCACTGGGCCGGTTGGCACTACCTTGGCGACTTTGTAATTCGAAAGATCGATCGCGCTGATCCCGCCGGCCGTAGTATGTGTCGAGATCGCGTAACGTCCATCCGGTGTAACCAGATTGTGATGAACGGCTCCTTTCACGTCGACACGGCGAACTACGCGTCTGTCTTGCGTCTCAACAATAGCAACATGGCTCATCCCCACGCCCGATTGCGAAGCGGCCGCAGTCGGCATGTTGTGATGCAGGCTGTGCTCCTCCTCGGACATGCCAGCTGGCTTCGGTGGCAGCGCGGCTTGATCCGGGCTCACCTCCCGATTGCTGCCCGCGACCACGTACTTGCCATCGGGCGTCGCGGCGAGGCCGTGCGGATTGACGATATCGCCGACCGTATCTATGACCTTGTCATCTGCCGCATCCACGATGACGATTTCGTTTGCCGTACCTAAGGGGATATATACTGTGGGTGCGGCTGACGTGACCGAGGCCATACCGACGGTAGCAGCGCTAACTAGAAGAATACCTACCAGCTTGTTCAAGTTCCTCTCCTTTCTTAAGGTGCGTTCTCTTCAAGGACTGCGTTCTTTAGTCTTAGCGGACGATAAGGTTATACCCCGCTTCGGTCTGGTCTACGGATCACTAACCGCCCATCAGCCGCCCTGGCCCATGCCCGGAGACATCATTCCGTGTCCGCCCCTGCCATGGCCGCGCTTCAACTGTTTGAGCTCTTGGCGCTGTTCCTTGGTTAGCACCGCGTCAACACGATTGTGGGTATCAATCTTGCTCTCAATCATCTGCCGTCTGAGATTAAAGATATTCCCATACACCGCACCGATTCTTTTCGCATCTGGTTTATCGGCGGCGAAGAGCTCACGCAGCTTGCTGGATTCGTCCATGATCTTGCCCATGGTGTCCCAGTTCGTCCTGCGTAGCTGATCCTGAAGCTTGTGCATGCTGGCACGCTGTTCTTTTGTAAGGTCAAGCATTTGTATGCGGCCCATGCCCATGCCGCCCATCATTCCAGGACTATCCATCATCCCCATCATGCCTGGTCCCATACCCATCATGCCCATGTGACCCATGCCACCCATATGGCCCGCCATCCCGGATTCGCCCATCATGCCCTTGTGACCCATGCCACCCATATGGCCCGCCATCCCGGATTCGCCCATCATGCCCATGTGGCCCATGCCGTAGCCGGGGGTACCACCTCGCATCATCGGACCGCCGCCATGGGCTAGCGCGACTGACGCCCCAATGCCAACGACAGCCGCGATCAATACACCCATCATCAAACCAGTTACAGTTCTATTCATCGAATATCTCCTTCCTTACGCAAAGCTATTGGTTAATGACAAAAAAATACATTTCTCGCAAACCCACAATCTTAGTTTTCCAACTGTCAGCAAGGTTCATCGAGTTTCTTGATGCAGATCAAGGCTCGTGCATGTATTCCCGTTCTGGTGCGTCGCCCGCGGCGTCTCGCTCATACACGGATTGGCCTGACGGAGAACCAACGCATTGTCATGACCGTGAGACTCGGGACCACCAGCCACTGCAGTAGCGGTGACAGGCCAATACCGCCAACCAGTGGCATCGCCGCGGCATAAGACCAGGCGCCAAGCTGGTAGACGTTGTGCCACTCGCTGAATACGGTATAGGCAAGCCCCGCGGTAACCATTAGTAGCCCGCCCAACCACGGCGTCTGCAGCGGCCAATCCAGGCGTTTGAGCACTGTAGCCGTTCCCAAGAACACGCTGGTGGCAATCAGTACATCGCCCACCGTGCAGTGAAACACGTACGCTACGATTCGCTGTCTGCTGTCGTCACTCCACAGGCCATACAACGGCAGATGCGCAAACTCCCACACGAGGTGGAACACGAAAGCGAGACTTGCCCACCTCGCCATCCATTTCACCGCTATTATCATCATTTTCGTCGCTGGTTAGATACAGTCTAAGACCTGCGTGTAGCTTACAGGTCAAGCGTCATAGCGACGGATGCCTGTTGACTCGATGAGGTGACATATCGATTCCCTATCGGGCACGCGGTCGGGCATCTTATCCCACTGCCTTAAGGCGTCTTCCATACGGTTCTGCAACTGCAACAGTTCCTCCAGCTTCTGCCGGTTCTCCTCGACGTGCCGCTGCAAGATATCCCTGACTCTTCGACACGGGGACTTGCCCTGGGCGCTGGTGTCGAGAATCTGTGCGATCTCCTCCAGCGTACAGCCGAGGCTCTGCGCCTGACGGATGAAACTAAGCCGCGATATGTCAGAACGTGAAAATAGCTTATAGCCATTGTCCGGATGGCGCGCCGGGCTGAGTAACCCGATCCGGCTGTAATAGCGGACCACATGCGGTGCCACTCGCCCTTGCCTTGAAAGTTCACTTACCGTCATCATTTTGCTGCCTCCTAAAAGATATAGTTGCGCTGTGCGCCCACGTCGCACGAACTCGCTAACAAGAGAACGGCCCGGGCGCGTGCCATGGCTTCGCCTAGCGACTCGCCGCTAGGTTTCCGCCAAAGTTGAACGGCCTCAGATAAGAAGCTGCTTGAAACGCAGATACAGCGGGAGCGATGAGGTTGGAACGTGATAGGCTTGCGGCCACTCCCGAATTGGTTCGGCAATCTGCTGGTCCCAGACTAACGCGGCGGCCACGAGGCTGTCCGGTTGCGGGGAGCGATACTTGAGAACAACCGGCGCCGCTTTCATAAGATCGTGACGCATACCGGTCCAGTAGCAACAATAAGACAACCCGTCTTCTGATGCTGCCTCGCCGACGATTTCTCGAGCGTAATCGGCGGACGTCAAACCAACCCCCACCTGCGGCTGAGCCAATCCGGCGGCAAACAAGTCGCGGCAGGGCTGCAGCGTCACCAGCAACAACAGCGAGAGCGAACCAACTAATAGCCAGGATGTATATCGGCGCCGACACGTTGGTTGCCAAGCTAATACTTTTCGGCGGCTGCTATTCATCGAGCGTAACGAGCTTTAATTGAGGCTATCACGTACACGTTCTAGACGCTTGCGCACTTCCATACCTAATTCGGCGATCTCCTCGCGATCGACCAAGCCTAACACCGCTGCAGGATCCATAAATGCGACGGTTATCTTACCGTCTTCCTCTTCCCTGACCACAACATTGCAAGGCAATAGCAATCCGATATCAGGATCGGCGGTCAGGGCCTTATGCGCAAGCGACGGATTGCAGGCTCCGAGGATTCGGTATGGCTGTCCTTCGATATCCAGTTTTTCTT
This sequence comes from Gammaproteobacteria bacterium, assembly GCA_029861845.1. Lineage (GTDB taxonomy): Bacteria > Pseudomonadota > Gammaproteobacteria > Acidiferrobacterales > SPGG2 > SPGG2. The sequence continues at coordinate 18,638 of JAOTYM010000006.1, forward strand.
TCATGGTCTTCTGCACATCGATATCGGTGAGTACACCGAAGCCCTCATCTTTCAGTGCCTCGGTCACTCGTATAACAGCTTTATCGAAGCTTTCCGTCAGTTGAATATTAAATCCATACATCATTCTCTCCCAGCGGGACTAAGCGCGTTCAGTTTGTTTTGACCTTGCAAAATTTATATCTATCTCGCCAGCTTAGACATTGATGTAGGTCAAGGTTCCGTGTTTCGAATCAAGCCCTCACCAAATCAACGTAGGGGCTTACAAGAATCCACGCTTCGAAATATCTACCTAATTAAGCTGGCTGGGTATCGGTTTGCTCATGCCCAAGCGCCCCACCCCGGGTAGCTTGATAGCCGGGCGCAAGACATCGATGCCGAAACTCATACCCAGCAGATTGAGCTCGAGTCCTTCCTGGCGGGCAGCGAGGACACCGAGCATACCGTACCACGACAGCTGGATCCCGGTGCCGCTCGGCGCACTCTCCACCAAGCTGCCGTTAGTCAGGAAATCCTTGCCGATGGCGGTGGTTGGCAGATCTAGGGCGAGCTCGGGCACCTCACGCCCGACATGGGCGGTGAAGGTATTGCTGTTGGGGCCGGGCCAGAGGACGTACTCCCACTCGTAGGGGTAGTTACGTACCGCCTGTTCGATGCGCGGGATAGCGCGCGTAGCGGCGTCGCCACGCAGCTCGGCGATAACCACTGGCGCATTGCCAAACCAGGAACGATCCGGGGTGTCGGGCGCTGAGATGACCACCGGTAGATTGTGCCACTTGCGCCACCCCACGACCTGGTGCACGGTGTAGCCGTCAGCCCCTTCCGGTTTGGTTGCGATCCAGGTATGTACGGCGAAAATACCACGCCAGTTTATGGCGCGCGCCGCATAAGCCTGTACCACTGCCTCACGAGTCGTGTCTGGGTCGGGTGCAATACCAGTCGGGGAACGGTCGGCCGTGCGCCAATCCTGTCCCAGGTTGATCTTGCCACAAGCAACCATCAACAACGGGCCTGCCAACAGCACGCCCAAAAACATACCGATACGTTTGAACAATTTCATAGTGCTGGCCGAATAATACACGATTTGCTAATACGCTCCCTTATCGTGAGTAATGGCGGCCAGCACTGCCAGCCTTACCAAATCCTACTTTTGTGTGATCTGATTTCCTCGGACCTCTGCATCTATCTGCGCCCACGTGGCGTATTTCTCGTCCGACCAAAGGGACTGAAACCAGGCGATGATCGCTTCCATGTCCTCATCGGACAATTTATCACCCCACGCCGGCATGCCGCTTCCTAGTTGTGCGGAGCCGTGCATGATGATGCGTTTAAGAACGGCAGTTGGGTGATACCAAGTGTGCCCAGTCCCGTTAAGCGGTGGAGCCGGATTCTTAGTCACCGGACCTGTCTTGCTCCATAGAGGACCTCCCTCAGCTCGGGGGCCATGGCACGATGCACAGTTCTCGGCAAAAAGTTTCGCGCCGCGCGACACCTTTGCAGAGCCCCGAGAGCGGGGGACCGACGGTCGCGCAGCCGCAGGCTGTTGTTGCCAGCCCAATTCCTGCGGCTTGGGCATCTCGGAGGCGGTCGGACTTGTGTCGTCGCTGCAGGCAATTAAGAAGAGCCCCGTGATGAGCAGTAAGCTTATTGTTTTCACATACAGCTCCTCATTGCTACTGCTTGGTCTGGTTGTTACTCACTTCCGCATCCATCCGTGCCCAGGTATCGTAGATTTCGTCCGGCCAAAGGGACTGAAACCAGGCGATGATCGCTTCCATGTCTTCATCGGACAATTTACCAGCGTGGGGTGGCATTTTGCCGCCTATGGCAATGGTTCCTTCCCTGATAGTGCGTTTTAGAACAGGAGTAGGATGATGCCAGGTGTGGGCAGTGCCGTTGAGCGGCGGCGGCGGATATTTGCCATCGGCGCCGGGTGTGCTCCATTGCGGTGTGCCTTGGGCTTGGGAGCCATGACATGACGCGCAGTTTTGCGTAAAAAGCTTTCTGCCGCGCATATCCTTAGCGAAATCGCGTTCGCGGGCAACGGGTGGTTGCGCCGTTTGAATCTTCGCCGTGCTCTGGCTGTTCGGCATCGTCGTGGGTGAGCCTTGTGGGCTCGGATCGTCACTGCAGGCGGTTAGTAACAGACCTGTTATCAGCAAAAGACTTGTCGTTTTCATAGGTGAACCTGAATGGGCCGATTGACACGGTAGCAGTAGCCGCGGCACCAAACCGAAGCAGAACTAAAGCGGGATTATCCCTAGTGGCAGTCAGGCACGAGCTTTAGGAGGTCTAGTCGGCAACGATTCCGCGAGCAGCGGTTTGAGCATAGGTGCCGGGGATCCCGGCTGGGCGGAAGAGCATGTAGTGGTGGGGCAACTGCCCGGGGTTACAGCAACACAATGGGCACAGGACGTGCCGCACTGTCCACAATCCATACCGTGTTCGAAACCGGAGCTCTGTTTGACCGCGTTGTCATTAGCATTATAGGTATAGCCAGCGACGGCATATCGGTGCACGTTGTGGTAGGTCGCGTCCCCCGAGTGAACTGCAAACACCGATGTTCCCAGAACCAAGGCGACACTGAAGAGGAAGACTAATATTGGTTCCGAATTCACGGTCATGAGAATCGAACCTTACGAGGTAATAAGTTCCGTGTCATGTCAAACGGGAATCAAGGGTAGCGCCGAATTTGTGACCCTTTTCTGCGAGCCAAACTCAACCATATTGACCCCCAGGGAGCGGTTAGGTTCAGCGCAGCCGGTTATTTGAGGTCTCCTATAGGCCCAGCAAACTTAGCGAAACGGGAATGCACCACCAGTCGCGGTATTGTGGGGGTGGGTAAAGCAACTAGTAATTAAGAGTGCTTAGCGGCCTTTGCCTACAGTCGCCATACCAAAGCAGCGCGTACTTGCCGTTCGACGCCGTGAAGCGCCTCGTCCTTATCTCCGACGATCGCCATGCTGCCGTTGTTGGTGGGCACGAGAATGCCCTCAGACCGGTCTCCAGACATGACCTTCGGCCCCGCGATGTGTTTCTCTGGCAGCAACAGTACGACCACGGGGCCCTTATGCCCCTCCAAGACCAGGTGCGCGCCCCCGTATTCTGAAAAGTCACAGAGGCTTACGTGCCTAATTTTGCCGATTTCACCCTTGAGCTCAGCGCCCACGGTATCGAGCACGCTCATCAGCTTTTGGTCTGAGACATCTTGCCGTTGTACGAGTGAATCCCACTCCCCATCAAGGTGAGCCATTACTGCTCGGTGGAAAGGGGTTGTTGATATCACGGTAAACAGGCCGCCCGCGAGACCCAGCGTTAACAACAGACTGGCTGCTATCGCATACCTGCGTGACTTATGCTTGTTTGGAAGTTGGCCGTTCCGAAGGGACTGTCTCAGAATGATCCGTGAGGCTAGATTCTCGGGGACATCAACGCGCACCGCCTCTACTAGCGTCTTATCAACTTGGCTCATGTGTGCCGCAAATTCGGCACAAGCTGCACATTCGCGCTTGTGCCGCACAAATTCACTGTCCTGATTTCCAGGCCCAGCAAGACAGCGACGACGAAATTCCAGACAGTTCATGCACTAATCCTAGCAGTCAAAAACCTGCCAAAATTCGGACCCCGAGACCAGTTTTGGCACGTCTCATGCCTTTAATAGACCGGGAAAATGGCTATACATTACACGCTCCGGACCAGGCATTTTTAGCCTCCCCCCAACCTTCGACACCGCCCCGATATCGGCGTAACAACACCGCCGACCGGCATGAATTCTTGCTAAATAATACAAGCCTGTTTTTAGCCGGGCTTTTCAACGCCTCCTGGCTTCAGCGCGGCGTTCGCTTCCAGGCCAACGTCATGGGTGGTCGCCCCTTAATCGCTTATGTGCTAGGCGTGGCGTTCACCTTTGGTTGGACGCCGTGCATCGGGCCGGTGCTGGGGGCGATTCTGGCCGTGAGCACGGTTTCGCCGGCTGTTTCACGCGGCGTCGCCTCACTTGGCGTCTACTCACTCGGGCTCGGCGCACCGTTCCTGCTCGCGGCGCTGTTCAGGGGTGCCTTTATGGGTTGCCTGAAAGCGATGGGCTACCTCGCGGCCGCCCGTTGCAGATCGGCGCCGGTGTGGTTCTGGTCACCATGGGTATCGCCATGATCACCGGTCAGCTCTCGGTATTCGCGTATTGGTTGCTGAAAACGTTTCCTGGGCTGGCTACTATTGGATAGTCGCGTGGAGTTTTTCCGAATGGCGGTTTCGCGCTTGCAAACACCGTAACTGGCGACGTCATGGATTTCTGTGATATTAGGGATCAAACGGATCGCTTCACTCCGCATGTTTCACACTGTCGAGAAACCGAAGGTAGGATTCCGGGCGGCCATGCGCTCGCGCGCCTTCGCGAAGCAAGGTGATATAACGCAGTGACGGATTGCCATCCGTTTTCTTGCCATCAGCGATATAAGTGACGGCCTGCAACGGGTGACCGTTAATGTCCTGCCGGTAGCGCCGGCCCGGCACGCCCTCGGTGGAGTCGAGCTGCAGCAAATCGAGCCGGCTGACCCGGTAAAGCGCGCCCCACACCTCCGCCCCCGCGTCAGGCGAAATATTGGCTGGGGCGGCTTTGCCGATTGGGCGTCCTTCCAAATTAAAACGCAGCCGATTGCCCCGCACCCGCCCGGCACGCCATTCGATGGGCCGCATACCGCGCCGCTCGCGAAAGGCCTTGTCGTGCATATTGGCACCGAAGGCAAAATACCACACCTGATCCTCCGGTCGGCCGGTAACACGAAGACCACGAAGCCGATAATAGATCGCGTTACTGCTCTCCGGTAGTGCCATGGGTGCTTTTCTGAGTGATCACTTCGGAACAACGCTCATAATATTTTCTTTACTCTTTATTTTCTCACTCGCGGCCGCGCTGCGCGTGGCTAGCAGGTCTCGGAGAAAATCACGTTAAGACGCCTCGAAAGCAGTGAGGGTAAATTCAAGGCTAAAAGCGTGCTTCGACACAACCGGTGCTTAGTACTCCTTGCAGCCTGGATCGTAGGTCAAAAGTGACCAACTTCTTTACACGACCAGGCGAGATCGAATTGATACCAAGAGCCGGTGCGCCTAGCTATTGTTCTCAACCGAGCCAGACACAATCCAAGCCGTCGAGTGCCATATGAATCAACAGGCCGACGCCTACAATACGCAATTGCGGGACGGCTACCATTGCGGCATACCCGGCGATCGCAATATACGAATGCAGTGGATGAAAACCTATGCCGCAACGATTTGGATCATAGATGGGGGTTGCCAGCAAATGATCGAGGTCCACCGCCATGGTAAGAATCATGATCAGCCATGCCCGTCGCCAACGGGGCCTGAATGCAAGCCAGGCAACCAGCCCAGGGATGAGGGCATGCAGTATCAGATGAATGATGGCGCGTGTCATTTCGTCAAAGGCATCAGATCGGATCAGCGCACGCTTGATGGGTTGATACCGCTAGATAACTCGATTAAAACCCTCAAACGATATGGAGGATATGGTACGGTATGCCGTAGGAACGGTCACACTTGATATACATTATTGGCCCCATCGTCGTTTTTGGGCGCACTGGGGGGTCGCCGCTGACCGAAACTTCCTGCTATAGTTAGGGTCGAAACTACCATTCCGGCACCCATTTTCGGCGTTCCTTGTAGAATCCATCAATTAGGACCTAACTACGTGAAAAAACAGAGTGTGTTGTTGTTGCTGGCTGGATTGCTGGGCTGGCAGCTGGCGATGGCCGAAAAGGCAATTGCCCCTGAGGTGCTTGAGGCCGTCGAAAACGTTATCCCAGGAATGAAACCCGACCGGGTCAATCCCGCCCCCGTCCCTGGCTTATACGAATTGGTCTATGGCCCACACATAGTTTACGTGACCGCAGACGGGCGCTACATGGTGCGCGGAGATGTGGTTGATCTCAAGAAACGCGAAAACCTAACCGAAACTAAGCGTAAGGAGGCCCGTCTCACCGCTATCAACGATCTCGGCGAGGACAGCATGATCATTTTCGCGCCCGAGGCGGCCAAATATTCGGTCACTGTCTTTACCGATATCGAATGCGGATATTGCCGTCGACTGCATCAGCAAATGGCCGACTACAATCGTCTCGGTATCACCATCCGTTACTTGGCGTTCCCGCGAGCGGGCGTCCCCTCCGATACCTATGATCAGATGGTATCGGTGTGGTGTGCCGATGACCCGCAACAGGCGATGACCGCCGCCAAGGCGGGCAAACGCGTAGAGCCCAAGCAGTGCACGAATCCGGTGCGCAAACAGTATGAACTGGGTCAAGCCGTCGGCGTACGGGGTACACCAACGATGATCCTAGAGGACGGCGAGGTGTTGCCCGGCTATGTGCCACCGCAGCAGCTGGTGCAAATGCTTGAGTCGCCGAAATCGGCCGGCCTGAGCCGCTAAGACTTCCCAATCATCCAAGCAACTAACCTGACGCGCTGTCGGCAATGTTGGCCTTTAGCCAGCGATCGTAGACATCGGGCGGCCACAACACCTGAAACCACGTAATAACGGCCTCAATCTCTTGTTCGTCTAGTCGTTCCTTGTAGCCCGGCATGGCGGGAATGCCATTTTTAGCCACTCCGTTCTTGATAATTGCGACCAAATCCCGCTTGGGGCGCTTCCAATCGTTACCGGTACCATTCAGAGGTGGGGCAGCGGTAAACGTGCCGTTACTCGGGGTTTGCCAGTCGGGGTGACCTTCTGCCTCAGGCCCATGGCACTGAAGGCAGTGTTCACGATAAAGGGTAGCCCCGCGCGTTAGACTCTCAACAGAAAAATCACGGCCAGGGGCAGGCGCGGGTGCTGTCGGCATAGTGGTTACTTGGGGTTCTGATTTCACGACTTTGGTGCTTGGTTCCTGTCGGTCGCAGGCGACCAGTGCTAGCGCGCCAAGAACGCCCAGCATCCAGGTGTGCCTCATGCGCGTTGCCCCATCCATTAGACTTATCGTGGCTCTATATTAATCAGGGCCTAACCCAAATAAAACGATAACACCGACCGCTCGTCAGCCCCCACGCCACTAACCTAATCGCGCCGATTCAATTGCGCCTAACTACGACCTAGCCGTCAATGTTTTGTAGGCCTCGTAGTACTTTTCCGAAGTTCTGGCGACCACGTCTGGCGGCAATGCAGGCCCGGGCGCCTTCTTATCCCAATCCAGCGTTTCCAAGTAATCGCGGACATATTGCTTATCAAAACTCGGTGGGCTGGACCCAGGCGTATAGCTATCCGCCGGCCAGAAGCGCGAAGAATCAGGGGTCAGAACTTCATCAATAAGTGTAAGTGTACCGTTGTCATCAAGTCCAAACTCGAACTTGGTGTCGGCGATGATAATGCCGCACCCGAGAGCATGCTCAGCTGCCTCGATATAGAGTTGCAGGCTAATCTGCTTCACCCGCTCCGCCAGTTCAGGGCTGGTCAATTCTGCTGCCCTATCGAAACTAATATTATCATCGTGATCGCCAACATCAGCCTTAGTCGAGGGCGTAAAAATCGGCTCGGGTAATTTGTCGGCTTGCAATAAACCGGCCGGAAGCTCGATACCACATACAGCACCGGTTGCTTGGTAGTCCTTCCAACCGGAACCTATGAGGTAACCACGTACGATCGCTTCGATCGGCAACGGTTTTAGCTTCCGCACGATCATCGCGCGTCCATCGCGCAGCGCCTGCGCCGCCGTATCAGGCAAAGCAATGTGGTGCGGGTCTGGTATTAGATGATTAGGCACGATGTGCTGCGTCCGACCAAACCAGAAATTCGATAGCGCCGTAAGTACCCATCCCTTACCGGGGATCGGTGTTGGCAACACAACGTCAAAGGCCGACAATCTATCGCTGGCAACTATCAGCAACTTGTCGTCGTCGACCCCATAAATATCGCGGACCTTGCCGCGGCTGACCAGCGGGAGTTTTTCTATCTGTGATTCGAATAACGTCTCCGATGTTTGGTTCATGCCTATCTCATGTCGGTATAGTGGAATCGTTAACAGGGTTACATCTTATATTGATGCCGCGAAAAGACCAAACTGGTCTCGCTATACACTCCTAACTTCGAGAATTACTATACCTGACGCTCTTAACCACAACCAGCTAGATACGCAGAGCGATCACCAGGTCATCAAATACCATATCGGCGTAGACGCGATTCCCGTCAGCACTCAGATGTATTTGATCCTCGGTGAGGAATGTACCTAGATCTACTTGCCGTTGCGTCATCATCGATGGTAAGTCTATGCACGATGTCTGCAACTCCTCGGCTATCTGTCCGATGGCAATATTGTAAGGTTCAACGTTGTCTTTATAGCTTTGTCCATTCCCTTGCTCGCCGGGTACGGCGCCGATGGTATGATTGATGATGAATACACTTCGCCCTTGACACGCGATAATGATGCGATGAAATTCGCACAGATTCTTCTTGAACTCATCTATTCCAACCCGGGGTACTACCGCCCAATCCCGCACATTGGCATCATTGAATCCAAACTGTATCAATACCAAACCGGGTAACACTGGCAATAGGTCTTCATCCAAACGATCAAAGCCCTGGGCCGAGGTATGGCCACCGATGCCTAGGTTGTGCACCTTGAACCCGTCGGACTTCCACTCATCTAGCTGAGACTGCAACACTGTCGGCCATCTATCTGTTGGTGCAACTTCCGCCGCTTCAGTGATGGAATCTCCAAAACAGATAATATTCATGGTCTGGATCAGGCTATGCTAGCGCTTCAAATCCGTCGCCCGTCGCAACGCGGTCTGGCCGAAACGATCCTTTATGGAATCGGTAATCGTATCGATTTGTCCCTGCTTCTCGCGTTCGGACTGTTCGAAAAGGCTGACCTGTCCTGATTCGTCCGCAAAACCACTTACGCCTATTCCTAGAAGACGTACGCCGCGATACTTGGCGGAAAGATTCTGTTCCAACAACGCTGCCGCCACACACCATATTTCTTGGGTTATGTGCGTCGGCTCTGAGAGCGTATGCGCTCGAGTTATAGTTCGAAAATCTGCAAAACGAATCTTTATTTGCACGGTCCGGCCATACAGTTGGTGGCGTCGTAATCGCCGACTCACTTGTTCAGTGAGTTCTAAGAGCCACGATCGTAACGTCTCCGTGTCAGTGATATCTACATCAAAAGTAGTTTCGTGTGATATTGACTTGGCTTCACTATCAGGTATAACAGCGCGATCATCGATCCCATGCGCAAGTCGCCAGAGGTGAGCTCCCACTTTGCCGAAGAGTTTCTGTAGTTCCGCTTGTGACAGCTGACGTAATGCACCGATCGTATGCACACCGCGCTTGTGTAATGTTTTCTGGGAAACCTTGCCAATCCCCCAGAGACGACTGACTGGAAGCGGATCGAGAAAGTCTTGCACGTGATCAGGATCAACCACCAGGAAGCCATCAGGCTTATCTAAATCGCTTGCGATTTTTGCAAGGAACTTATTCGGCGCCACACCAACGGACGCGACTAGGTTTAGGGTCTCCGCGATCTCGATCTTGATTTCGCGGCCGATCTGCGCAGACGAACCGAATAGGGCTTCACTCGCCTTAACATCAAGGAACGCCTCATCCAGAGAGAGCGGCTCGACTAATGGGGTATAACGGTGAAATACTTCTCGAATCTGATGCGATATCTTCGCGTAATAGCTATGTCTTGCCGGCAGCACGACAGCATGCGGACACAGGCGCCGCGCGGTTGCGGCCGGCATGGCGCTATGTACACCATACTTGCGAACCTCATAGTTGGCCGCGGCGACCACCCCTCTACCCTCGGGTGTGCCACCAACAATGACGGGTTTGCCCACCAGTTCGGGTCGGTCACGCTCCTCGACCGAACAATAGAAGGCATCCATATCGATGTGAAGAATCATGCAGCACTCGTGATCTGGAGAATAACGGCTATGGTACCAACCTCAATGCAATCGCGTCTTGGCCGAGATCATTGTGATGTTAATTCAACGGAGTGATTCTTGCGTCCATTGCCATAGTGGGTATCGCGTTTGCCCGGTTTTTCAATGCCTTATTCCGCCCAAGCGCGTGCCGCTGGACTTGTATCCCCGTTCTTGGATAAATTGCATCGGAATAAGCGAGTATTGAATTGACGGAGGATAAACGAGATGAACAGACAAGGGCTTGAAAGTACCGCCAAGGCGATGGTCGCGGCTGGAAAAGGCATCCTCGCCATGGACGAGAGCGCGCCTACATGCAAGAAACGATTCCAAGCGCTGGGCATCGAATCGACAGAGGAAAATCGGCGCACATACCGAGATCTGTTGGTGACGACAGAGGGGCTATCACAATTCATCAGCGGTGCCATTCTTTTTGATGAAACGATTAGGCAAAAGGTAAGTAATGGCATGCTGTTTCCCGACCATATGACCAAGGTTGGGATCATACCGGGCATTAAGGTCGATACCGGTGCCAAGGACCTCGCTGGCTTCCCGGGCGAGAAAGTGACCGAAGGGTTAGATGGTCTGCGCGAGCGGCTGGCGGAATACGTGGGCATGGGTGCACGTTTCACCAAGTGGCGCGCTGTAATCACCATTGGTGATGGCATGCCCAGTCAAGGGTGTATCGACGCGAACGCACATGCACTGGCGAGATATGCGGCGCTGGCGCAGGAAGCCGGCATGGTACCGATCGTCGAGCCGGAAGTACTCATAGACGGGAGCCATACGATTGCGCAGTGCTATGACGCAACGCATAGTACATTGCGTGCTGTCTTTCGGGAGCTTGCCGGTCAACGTGTGTACCTTCCTGGGATGGTTCTCAAGGCGAGCATGGTGATCTCAGGATTAGAGTGTGCCGATCGTGCTGGTATCAGCGAGGTCGCCGACCACACCGTGCGCTGTCTGCTCGACACGGTACCAGCAGATGTCCAAGGCGTGGCATTTTTGTCCGGTGGTCAGAGCAACGAAGAGGCCACGGCCCATCTAAACGCCATGCACAACCTCGGCAAAGACCTACCGTGGCCGCTGACCTTCTCGTATGCCCGCGCCTTGCAGCAGCGGCCAATGGAGATATGGCGGGGCGATGGCGCCAATACCGCGGCAGCACAAGCGGCGCTTTATCATCGAGCTAAGCTCAATGGTGCGGCTTCGTTGGGCAATTACGACGAGGGCATGGAAAAACAAGCGGCCTAGCCTCTAGGGCCCGTGCTTAGTGAGTACTCTGCCTGATTGCCAGGCAGAGTTCTTTTCTTGCGGCTGCTAGTTCTTATTCGGCAACGTACCGACGCGCACGATACGCATACTGTTAGTGCCGCCCGGCGCCTGTAGCGGCTCGCCGATGGTAAGGATCACCAGATCAGCTTCACGCACAGCGCCAAGACTGCGTAAGGTATCGACCGCCTGTCTCATGATTTGTGCTGGATCGGTACCCGGGAGAACGAAGCTAACGGGATAGACACCCCGAAAGAGAGCGACTTTTCTACACGTTTGTTCGTGCGGCGTCATCGCATATATCGGAACGGCCGAACTAACACGTGACATCCAAAGTGCAGTGGCGCCCGACTCGGTCAGCGCCGCTATCGCCCGCACCGGCATGTGGTTGGCGCTATACATAACTGCCATGGCAATCGCTTCGTCCACGCGCTCAAACGCGATATCGCGACGCTCGCGTGACCATCTTGTTTCATGCTGTTTTTCGGTTTCACGACAAACGCGATCCATAGCTGATACCGCCGCCACCGGATGGTTTCCAATCGCAGTTTCGGCTGACAGCATCACCGCATCGGTACCATCCAAAACAGCGTTGGCGACATCGGAAACTTCGGCCCGGGTTGGAATCGCGCTCTTGATCATCGACTCCATCATTTGGGTAGCCGTAATAGCAACCTTGTTACACTCACGAGTACGCTTAATGATTCGCTTTTGGATGGGTGGTAATGCAGCATCACCGATTTCCACGCCAAGATCGCCACGTGCAATCATGATTGCATCGGTGGCCTCGATGATTTCATCGATCGCATCGACTGCTTCGGCGCGCTCGATCTTTGCAACCACACCACCGCTTGCACCGGCACCATGAAACAATTCGCGCGCTTCATTGACATCCGCCGCCGAGCGTATGAATGAGACGCCCAGGTAATCGGCTTCGATCTCGGCCGCGGTAATAATGTCGGCTCTGTCTTTCTCGCTAAGTACTTCGGCCGATAGCCCACCGCCCTGCAGGTTGATTCCCTTAGAGTCTGCAAGCTCACCGCCGTTGACAACACGACAACACACTTCCAAGCCGCGTACCTGATCTACCCATAGCACGATGTGGCCGTCATCTAGCAGCAGCGTCGTGCCACGGCGAACATCTTCGACCAACCCCTTGTAGGTGATACCGACCCGCTCCCCGGTGCCCTGATCTAACGGCAGCTCCGCATCAAGGATAAAGTTGTCACCCTCTTGCAGGTCGATACTGCCGTCCCTAAACCGGCCGATACGAACCTTTGGACCTTGAAGGTCAACCAATACCCCAACGTGGCGCTTGTGGGACTGCGCGCATTTACGTACAGCTTGAGCGCGTCGGCGCTGGATTTCGGCACCACCGTGCGAGAAATTTAGACGAACAACATCGACCCCCGCTTCAATGAGCTTACCAAGAACCGCTGGGTCGTCGGTAGCCGGACCCAAGGTGGCAATAATCTTAGTTTGGCGAAGCACTACGGTGGCAAATGTGAAGTTACAAGCTACAGGTTGCAAGTAGACCCTAGTCTCAGTAGCTTTCCCTTGCAACTCGTCACTTGCATCTTGCTACTGTTTGGCTCTTTCTTCCAGCATCGCCACAGCCGGCAACGTCTTGCCCTCCAAGAACTCTAGAAAGGCACCGCCGCCGGTGGAGATGTAGGAGATCTTGTCGGCGATCTTGTACTTGGCGATGGCCGCCAACGTGTCCCCGCCACCGGCAATGGAAAACGCAGCGCTTTCGGCGATCGCCTGTGATAGACGCCGGGTACCACCACTGAACGGTTCGAATTCGAAGACGCCGACCGGCCCGTTCCAGACGATGGTACCCGCCACCTTTAGAATTTCGGCGAAGCGCTCGGCGGTCTGGGGGCCAATATCGAGAATCAAGTCGTCACCGGCTACGGCGCTGACTGATTTCAGTTCGGCCGGCGAATCTTCCGAAAACTCCTTACCGCAGATGACGTCTACCGGCACTGGAATCTCTATGCCTCGCGCCTTCGCTTTCTGGCTAAGCCGTTTGGCTTCGCCCACAAGATCGGGCTCGTATAAAGACTTACCCACTTCATGGCCAGCCGCCGCGATGAATGTGTTGGCGATGCCGCCGCCGACGATCAACTGATCGACCTTCTGTGAAAGCGCGTCTAGCACATTTAACTTTGTAGAAACCTTGGAGCCTCCGACTATCGCGACTATCGGTGGTACTGGGTTATGTAGCGCCTTCGCAAGCGCCTCGAGCTCCGCTACCAACAGCGGCCCAGCACATGCGATGGGCGCGTACTTGGCCACCCCATGTGTCGAGGCCTGCGCTCGATGTGCAGTGCCGAAAGCATCCATGACGAATACATCACACAGTGCCGCCAGCTGTTTGCTCAAGGCCTCGTCATTCTTGTTCTCGCCTTTATTGAAACGCACGTTTTCACATAACACGAGGTCGTCGTCCGACGAAATTGCGCCACTCAACCAATCCTTTATCAATCGCACGGGCCGACCGAGCAACTGTGATAGGGCATCGGTCACCGGCCGCAGAGAAAACTGATCATCATAAGTACCTTCCTGAGGACGGCCAAGATGCGACATGAGCATGACACGGGCACCAGCGTTAAGCGCGTGCTGAATGGTCGGTAGGGTAGCACGGATACGAGTGTCGTCGGCCACGTCCCCGTCTTTGAGCGGTACATTTAGATCCGCGCGGATCAGCACGCGCTTACCCGCGAGATCAAGATCAGTCATTTTTACTACTGCCATTGGGAGCTGCCTCGGCTAAGCAGAATTTACAATAAAGCAGACTGAGGGTGCCGCACTCATCTCGAGCAGCAAGTTGCAAGCGTAAAGAAAAACAAACCTCTTCGTTACTTGCTATTTCACACTTTCTGCTTTCTACTGCAATTAAGACGCATTCATCAATGCAACTGTCGCATCGAGCATGCGGTTGGAAAAGCCCCACTCGTTATCATACCAAGCCAAAACCTTAACCAGCTTACCGTCGATAACCTTGGTCAAACCGGCATCATACGTAGCTGACACGGCACTATGGTTAAAGTCCATGGAGACCAATGGTTGATCGTTGTAATCGAGAATCCCTTTGAGCTCTGCCTCGGACGCCTGTTTCATGATCGCGTCGATCTCTTGTTTGTCGGTTTCTCGTCTAGCAACGAACGTAAGATCGACAACCGACACATTGACGGTGGGCACGCGCATCGCAAAACCATCGAGCTTACCGCTGAGCTCCGGCAGCACCAGACCGACGGCAGCCGCGGCACCCGTTTTCGTCGGGATCTGCGACAGAGTCGCCGACCGCGCCCGGCGTAGATCAGAATGGTATACGTCGGTAAGCACTTGATCGTTGGTATAGGCGTGGATGGTAGTCATAAGACCACGTTCGACACCTATCTTTTCATGCAACGGTTTAACCAACGGCGCCAAACAGTTGGTGGTGCAAGATGCGTTGGAGATCACCGTGTCCGATCCCTTGAGGATATTGTGATTCACGCCATAGACGATGGTGGCATCTACGTCCTTACCGCCGGGAGCGGATATAATTACCTTTTTGGCGCCTCCCTTTAAGTGTGCACTCGCCTTTTCCTTGCTGTTAAAAAGTCCGGTGCACTCCATCACCAAATCCACGCCTAGGTCGCCCCACGGCAGCTTGGACGGGTCACGCTCGGACAGCACGCGAATCTTGTCACCATCGACCACAAGATAGTCGCCATCGACCTGTACCTCAGTACTGAATTTCCCATGCACGCTATCATATCGAGTTAGATGGGCGTTGGTCTCACAGTTACCAAGATCATTGAGTGCGACAATTTCGATTTCATCGGTGCGTCCAGCTTCGTACAGGGAACGCAACACATTGCGCCCAATTCGACCGTAACCATTAATACCAACCTTGATTGCCATAACTAAGTCTCCGAATTCTGGGTCATTACTCAGGTGGCTTTCGAGCCACGCGTCACTAATTCTTCTGTCGTCTGCGCTACGTTCGCCCCCGTAATCCCGAACTGCTCCATTAAGGTATCGCCAGGGGCTGACTCGCCGAAACGATTAATCCCGACTACCGTGCCGTTCAAACCGACATACTTGAGCCAATAATCGGTCACACCCGCCTCCACCGCTACGCGCGTGCTAACGGCTGACGGCAAAACCGCTTCTCGGTAATCTGCACGCTGAGCATCGAATACCTGCGTACATGGCATGGACACCACACGTGCGCTTATGCCTTTCTCTTTCAAAAGTTTTTGCGCTTCCATGGCTACCCCGACCTCGGAGCCGGTGGCCATGATAATCGCATCCAGTGTAGCGCCATCAGATTCACTAAGCACGTAGCCGCCACGGGCGATGTTAGAAATAGCCTTGTCATCACGTGGTTGGCAGGCTAGCCCTTGTCGTGTGAATACGAGGCTGCTTGGTCCATCGCTTCTTTCGATCGCCGCCTTCCACGCCATCGCCGATTCGACAACGTCGCACGGGCGCCATAACACCATGTTAGGGATCATGCGTAATGACGCGAGATGCTCTATCGGTTGGTGGGTCGGTCCGTCTTCGCCAAGGGCGATAGAATCGTGGGTGTAAACAAAAATACTATGTGCCGGCATCAGCGCCGACATACGCACCGCGTTACGGGCATAATCCGAAAACACCAAAAATGTCCCGCCATAAGGAATAAACCCGCCATGTAGGGCGAGGCCATTGAGAATCGCCGACATCGCAAATTCACGTACGCCGAAGTAGATATAGTTGCCGCCGGCCTCGGTCGCGCTAATGGCCTGCGAGTCTGACCAATTGGTATTGTTTGAACCAGTTAAGTCAGCCGAGCCACCGATTAACTCCGGCAGTAGTGGACCATAACCGTTGAGTGCCGCCTGTGACGCCTTGCGGGTGGCCATGGTTTCCCCTTTGGCAGCGACCTCACGGATGAATGCTTGCGATTTCTCATCCCAGTCGGCCGGTAAATCACCGTTGATACGACGTTCGAGCTCGGCCGCGAGATCGGGGTATTGTTGTCTGTAGGCGGCGATTTTGGCGTTCCACTGCTGTTCGTTTTCCGCGCCTTTGGCCTTCGCGTCCCAACCGGCATAGATCTCCGGTGGAATAACAAACGGCGGGTACTTCCAACCCAAGTGGTCACGTGTCGCCGCGACCTCTTCGTCACCCAATGCCGCACCGTGCGCGGTGTGTGTACCCGCGAGATTCGGGGCACCGTACGCAATTACCGTCTTGCAGCAGATGAGACTCGGCTTGGCGTGCACCGAGCGCGCCTCTACGATCGCCCTGTCTACCGCCTCAGCCCTATGGCCATCGACGTTGGCGATCACGTGCCAGCCATACGCCTCGAACCGCTTGGGCGTGTCGTCGGTAAACCATCCCTCGACCTTTCCATCGATGGAGATACCGTTGTCGTCATAGAAGATGATCAGCTTACCGAGACCGAGCGTACCCGCCAGCGAACAGGCCTCGTGTGAAATGCCTTCCATCAGGCAACCGTCGCCGGCAAACACATAGGTAAAATGATCTATGACTTCGTGGCCTTCACGGTTGAATCGGCTTGCCATTGTCCTTTCCGCAATCGCCATGCCCACCGCGTTGGCGATACCCTGGCCCAGCGGGCCGGTGGTGGTTTCGACTCCAGGTGTAAGTCCATACTCGGGGTGCCCGGGGGTCTTGGAATGAAGTTGCCGAAAATTCTTGATTTCATCCATGGACAAGTCATAGCCGGATAGATGCAGCAGGCTATAGAGCAACATCGACCCATGCCCATTGGAGATGACAAAGCGATCGCGATCGAACCACTGAGGATTCCCGGGATTGTGCCGTAGATAGTCACTCCAAAGCACTTGTGCCAGGTCCGCCATACCCATGGGCATGCCCGGATGTCCGGAGTTGGCCTTTTGCACCGCGTCCATGCTCAACGCCCTAATGGCATTGGCAAGCTCGCGACGATCAGATATCGCCTGTTCTGGTTTCGCTGACATCGGAGAGCCCTCGGTTAACGGCTCGTCGGATTCTAGTTATCTCGCGCATACGGCGCCAGACGGTCCGGATCGGGCCAAGTTTAGCCAATCTCGCAACAAAAACCCTTGGCACCGCGACACCCATTTTCACCAAGGGATTATCAACTAGTCATTACTAGCAACGACTCACGGCCACTTGCGCCCACGGTGGTGGTGACTCACACATACCTATTTTCGCTCAGGGCGTGGGTAGCAGCAATAGGGCCTCGCCTATGCGAGTTTCGGCCATCCCGGTACGCGGCAGCGGCCCTCACTCAGGCCAAAACCGGCCGCACAGAGCGTGGCTTGGGTCTCTGCCCAGCTGGGAATCGAGGTTTGACGTGTAGCATGAGCCGTCATTCAAGTATCTTGCAACGACAACTCGTAGCACAGAGCAAAACAAGGTGCTGTCAAATCACATGGCAAAAGCATATCGACGTTTCGAAGACCACCCACACGTTGGTCAGGTGCGTCAAACCGGTATGATTCTGGCGATCGAGATAGTGGCCGATAAGTCCAGTCGAACGAATTATCCCTGGCAGCAACGGCGCGGCCTTAGAGTGTATGGCTATGGCCTGGCCAACGGTGCACTACTACAACCACTGGGCGATGTTATTTATTTCATGCCGCCCTACGTAATCAGTCTTGATGAAATCGATCAGCTAGCGCAAATAGCGTGGCACCGGATCAATATTGCCACCGCAGACTAACGTAAACAGCGCTTACGGATAGAACATGGTCTCTAGGGCACCCATATCCGGTATAAGCAGCGTTTTGTCCCTCAGTTTCACCGTTGCCGCTACGTAGTCACTCTCCACTGCGCCGGCCGTATTGGGAACAAGATCGGTGTTGTTATCGATGACGTGAGGTTGTGGTTCGCGCGTGCTAAGGACACCAAAGAAATCCCCATGGTTCGCACCCGGCAATGGATAGAACACGATAATCTTGGAACGCGGCCCAGGCATGGTAATGGTACCCGCCAACAATGCCTCAAACGAAATCACTACCACCGCCTTTGTTCGCCAGCCGGTGACTCCCAATGC
The DNA here is from genome assembly GCA_029861845.1 of Gammaproteobacteria bacterium. GTDB lineage: Bacteria > Pseudomonadota > Gammaproteobacteria > Acidiferrobacterales > SPGG2 > SPGG2. Next base: position 36,885 of record JAOTYM010000006.1, read on the forward strand.
CCACGGCTGCGCCAGGGGTAATGGGCTCAGCGCCCCAACATTGATGACTTCGGCGATGGTCGCACTCGGCACCAACAGTGGGAGTCTGTCGGTTGGGATTTCGATCAAATGAATGCTTTGCTGAGCATGGGCCGCCACGTCGATTAGCCTCCCAAGTTGTGCAGAAACGTTGCTAACACCTTAGGATCAAAAACCAGGATGGCCTGTGACCCACGCACCCAAGCGCCAGAGAACAGGTGGCCCGCCGCTGTAACAGGCGGGCCTAATGGTCTGAATGGTATGATCTGCGCTTCCCCGTCAGGGAGCAATTGCACGTGATCAGCAATCAAACCTACCGGCGTCGGCTGCGCCTCGAAGAACATAGCCCGCTGCCAATCGTCACGCTGCGCGACCTTGAAATCTTGATCGAGGCAGTAGGCCGGCCACCGTGTGCCATCGTGCGACCGCCACGCACATACGTGCCCGGTTCCGGTGTTGTTTATCTCTAGGTTATCGCGTTGATCGATGGCGACATTCACAGCGCCGGATATTAAATAATACGCGCCGCTGAGACTGAAACGCAGATATTGATTGGAATCTCTCAAGTTCCTATCCCCGATCTAAGTGTTAAACCCCGAACAAGTCGTAGGCGTCAGTCAACAGGCTCACGCACCAACAGCTGATCGATGTTCTTGAAGAGATCATCCTCGTGGTAGGGTTTGCTCATATACAAGTTGACACCCAACTCAAAAGCACGCTGCCGGTGCTTCTCACCCGCGCGTGATGTAATTATTATTATCGGAATGTGCTCTAGTCGAGCATCGGCACGTATACGAGACGTAAGTTCATAGCCATCCATTCGCGGCATTTCGATATCTATAAGCATGATATCTACAATGTGTTCCTGAAGTTGCTCAAGTGCATCCTGGCCATCTTTCGCTGTCAGTACCTCCATGCCACGTTTCTGCAGATGCTTACCCGTCACCTTACGCACCGTCAGCGAGTCATCCACAACCATGATAACCGGATATCGTTTACTGGATCGCGCTGCAACTTCAGGCTCTGGCGCATGTTCGACTTGCATAGCATCGCCGGTAAGCCACAGGCCGGCAATATCGAGAATCAGCAGCACTTTACCGTCACCCAATATCGTCGCGCCGGCGAGTTCCTTGAGCTCACTAAGTTGCGGTCCAAGTGTCTTAACCACAATTTCTTTAGTGCCCGCAAACCCGTCTACCTGAATCGCTACTTCTCGAGTACCAATTTTAGCTAACAATACCGGCACCTTGGCTCCATTGCGGGGAGAAGAAATCCCGAGACGCGTACCGACATGCATAAAGGCATAGACCTGATCGTTATAGCTCAATAGTGGTTTCTTGCCCAAAGAGATGTTCAGTTGTTCAGCTGGGACTTCGAGGATATTCATGATTGCTGACAGCGGCACGGCAAAGAACTGCTCGCCAACATGCACCAGTAGCGCTTGCATGATAGACAAAGTGACCGGCAGGTGGATGGTAAACGTGGTGCCCTGACCAGGAACCGTGGCCACCGATATGTTGCCGCCCAGTTGCTTGACTTCATTCTCCACTACATCCATACCGACCCCTCGCCCCGAAAGATGGGTCACTTCGCGCGCAGTGGAGAATCCGGAAACCAGGATGAATTGGATCAATTCATCGTCTGGTAAGTCTTTATCTTCGCTCATGAGTCCATTAGCAATAGCATGGCGGCGAATCGCATCGATATTTAGTCCAGCACCGTCGTCGGAGAAACGGATGGCGATGTCTGTTCCCTCATTTCTCGTATCGATGGTAATGCGCCCAACCGCTGGCTTGCCGGCTTGTTGACGCTCTGCTGCGCTTTCTATGCCATGATCGAGCGAGTTTCTTATCATATGTTCAAATGGCCCCATCATTCGCTCGAGTACGTTTCTATCAACGTCAACATCCGTTCCCGTTATCTGTAACTCAGCACGCTTGTCCAGTTCACGCGCGGTTTGGCGCGTCATGTGTCTAAGCCTGGCCGATTGGGTCGAAAACGCAATCGTGCGTGTGCGCATCAGCCCTTCTTGCAAACTGGTGTTAATCCGTGCCTGCTGCTGCAGTACTGTTTCGGCCTCGCCGGCAAATGTGTGAAGGTTGGTCTGAATCTGGGACAGATCGTGCAAGCTTTCGGTCAGACCGCGTGACAGTTGCTGCAACCGGGAATATCGATCGAGTTCGAGTGGATCAAATCCTGAACTCGGCGCCACTTCGTCGGCCTGCTCAGTCTTATAAAGAATCTGCGACTCAGACTGGATCTCCAGTTCCCGTAGCTGTTCACGAAAACGTACAACGTTGCGGTTCAGTTCGCCGAGGTTGTCGCGAAAACCGTAGATCTGTTGCTCCATTCGCGATCGCGCTATGGTTACCTCGCTGGCGTCGTTCACAAGGTCGGTAAGAACAGCCGTTCGCACTCTAACCTGTCCGCGCCGATCTCTCCTTGCGCGTGTCGCCTCCGCTGGGTCATCGTCGCGGGACCTGCGCTCGACGTGTTGCCACGGAAGGGCGCTGTCGTCAGACGATGACACCGACTCGGCAGAGCTTAGATCTTCAACCGGCATTGCTGCCACTGCGTCAGCCGCTTTCGGTTGGTCTTCGGTCGGCGTTGCCACTTGATTGTCGGCGAGTGTCTCACCCGCCAGCATGCGCTCAATCTTGTGGTTAAGCTTATCTACACTCGACAAAGGCTGCGCATGACGTATTTGATCGAGGTGCGTGACCAGGGTGTCGTGTACTTCGTCGAGCAGATCGAATAATTTTGGAGTCGGCGCTATTTGGTCTTCCTCGACATGTCTCAACAGATCCTCCGCCGCGTGCGCCAAATTACCGACAACCATCGCACTTGCCATCCGTGCGCCACCTTTTAGGGTGTGCAAGGCGCGCTTCATATCTTCGACCGCCTGTACTTGAGCTTGATCGGCGCGCCATTGCGTTAACGATTCCTCGACCGCCGCCAGAAGGTCCGTCGCCTCTTCCAAGAAAACATCGACAAGCTCCGCATCAATATCCTCGTCGATGATTCCAGCCGGTGCAGGCGTCGGTTTTGGCGGCACACTCGGTTTGCGGCGCTCAACAATTCGAGGGGCTGCTTCAGGTTGGGCTGGCGCTGCCGCTTTAGGTTCTTCGGAAGACTCGGGTACCGGTAGGCGTATCATCTCATTGCGCGCACGTCGACTAAATGCTTGAAATCGATCGCGCACCTCGCGGGCTGTGGTCGCGGACTCATCATTGAGGTGGGTCAACAAACTACTTATACACACCACCAATTCATCCAGCAGCACCAGGTTGGGCCGCTCCAACGGATGTCGTGCCTCATCCAGCGTTCGCAGTACCCGCTCCATTTCGCCGCAGGCCTCCGACATCGAACGTAGGCCGACCGAATGCGCGCCGCCGTGCAGTGTGTGGACCGCAAGCATTAGATTCCGCGACACCATGCCGCTGCCACCGGCCTCCCGACACGTCGCGATCTCCTGTTGTACCGTACGCAGGTGTCCCTCTGTCTCATTCATAAAGATCTGCCGCAGAGTCGGCTCAAGCCCAGGGACGATGGACTCGACCTCCGGACTGGGCGCGGTTTCACTCGGGACAACTTCGACAACGGTTACCTCACTGGAGGTGGGCTCGCTCGGCGTAGGCTCGTCGATGGCCACTTCGTCAGGTGTGGGCGTTGGTGCTGCGGTCTTCGGCGCCGGTGCTGCCACCGGAAGCTCACCGCTTGCGAGCGCGTGCGCGCGCTGACGTAAAGATTCAATGTCCTCACTCGGCGCAGCGCCACCTTCCAAATGATCCACCATTGACGGCAGCACGTCGGTAACCTTGGCCACCAGATCAAGAACCGCGTCGGAATGGGTAATCTTACCGTCACGAACCTTGTTTAAGAGATTTTCGACCGCCCAGCCAAGTTCAGCTATGTCCGAAGCACCGACCATTCGACCGCTGCCTTTGAACGTATGGAAACCCCGCCTGACCTCTGCCAACGCGTCGGCGTTGCTGGGATCGTTACCCCAGACCGGGAGTTGCTTGTTTATAGTCTGCAATACCTCACGCGCCTCTTCGGTAAAGATCTCGAGCAATTCCGGGTCGAGGGCTGGTTCCGGCGCGGCGGCGGCTGGGGGTGGTGAGGGCTCTACCGTTGGGGTTGAAGGCGGCTCGGGTGCTGGTATCTCGGCTTCGATCTCTGCGACGGCCGGCCCAGTGTCATCCGCCGTGGGTGCCTCAACCGGTTCAGACACCATCTCGATTTCGTCAACCGGTGATGTCGCCACCGGTTCATTAGCGGCGACTGCGGTCGGCGCCATATCGGCCGCGACCTCGGTGAGCTCAGCCGCCGTGGCCTCAGCAATCTGCGAAAGATCAGCCGTTTCAGCATCACTTGCCGCAGCCGGGACAGCGCTGACGGGCTCGGTCGTTACTGGTGCTTGTCCCGCATCGAAAACCAGATGTTCATACGCAAGCGCCGCTAACGCATCCACCGAGCGCTTAAGGGTTTCGCTGATTTCACCAGAGAACTGGCTTGGGTCCTCAGCCAAGATTGACACCAAGGTGCCGGTTTCTGTACTGATCCGTTCAATCTTTTCGTGCCCCTGGGCCTGTGCAAGTACGCTGATGTGCTCGAGGCGTTGTTGTAATGCGTCTGCCGTTTCTCGGTTGGCTGGATCTGCAATCCATAGATTCAGACTGCTTTGGATATCCTCGATCAGCGTACTCGGATCGAGCTCGCGCGCCTTGGCCGCTGCGATCGCCATGTCCATGTCGTTGATGGCCGCATCCATCAGATCGTCGATGTCTGCGCGACCTAATTGCAGACCCTCCGCATGAGCAGATAGGGTACCAACGCACACGGCCAGGGCATCCATCACCGCATGATTGGGTGTTAGCGTGCCGGCGCGAATCTCGTCGAGGCGAGCGCCGACGACCTCGGCAAGTTCTAGCGCCCGCGTCTCACCCAGGATCTGCAAGGCGCCATGGATCTGGCCCATGTGGTCCGCAATCTCGGCCAGAGGGCTGAGGTCGGTCGTATCGGCGGCAAACGTCTCGACCGCTTCCTCGACCTTGGTCAGGTTAATGCGAATTTCACTGGCGACAACCCCCAACAGTTCGCCAAACTCGGTATCCGACACCTCCGACACTTCAATACCATCAACGTCGGGAACTTCGCCACCATCTGCTTCAAGCAGGCCATGTAACGCCTTGGTCCAGTCTTCAATCTTCGATTTCCAGTTTGGCGACCAGATGTCACGCGCACAGTTCTCAACCAACAACAGCGCATGTGCCATGCGCATAGACACTTCTTCGGATGCCTCAAGCTTACCGTCTACCACCGCCCCGGCAACGCCGTGCAGTTCATCGACCAATCGCTTAAGGGTGGGAATGCCTAAGAGATCCATCGTGCTCGACATCTTGTGAAGCAAGTCGAGTAGTGGCTCAAGTGATGTAACGTCTTCCTGATCAGGATCGAAGTAAGCTGCCAGTAGCTCTTGCGCGGATTGCGTCTCCTGCCCCAGCGCCGCGGATACCGAACGAATCGTATCCGCTTCCGGCACCTCGGTCTGCCCATCCTCACTGACCGCCCAGCCCAACAGCGTATCAAGATCGAATGCGCGGCGTAGCTGGGCAACTTTCGGTCCGTCGGACTTAGCTGCGCCAAGTTGAAACAACATGGCTTTAACAAGCGACTCCGAAGTATTTCGCAACACGCTTTTTTCGGTGCCGTCTATCAGTTTCTTTATTTGCTGGTCGAGTCGGGCGACAAGTTTTTTTCGTTCGTCTGTCGCATCCAGCCCGTTCGCACCTAACGCCTCAAGCAATCCGCTCGCGACCCAAAATAACTGTTCGACCACACCGATTGGGCTGTAGTGCTCAAGCTCCGCCACCGTGGCTGCAATCGATTCCAGTGAGTTCGCGTCACTGGTGTCACGCAGCCAGCTGAGCAGACCAACTTGAAACTGTGGTCGCAGCTTTTGTGCCAGCTCGGCGTACTCGGGTTCACCAAGCTTCGATTCGTCATCATCGTGAGGTGGTGGTCGAACGGACAAATCAGGCGTGAATAGCTGATCCTCGGAAACACGCTCAGCCTTGCGCGCATCGCGAAACTCATTGATGGTCGGGAGCAACCGCAGCGGCGCGTCCACCTGGCCAAATTGCAACCCACCGAGATAATCAGGGAGCAGCAACATGGCGCGTGTGAGCAGTTCGAACAGTTTTTCATCTGCTTTGATCTTTTCTTCTAGGATATCCTCAGCCAGTGTCTCCGCTTCCTGGGCTAACAACGCCGCACCATCGAGCTCGACCATCTGCAGGGTACCGACAACTTGGTGTAGGTGGGTGACGCAGAAGCGCAGACGGGTATCGTCAGAGGGATTATCGACGAATGACTCAAGCGCGAGGTTCGCTCGCTTCAAGCTCTCTTCGATTTCGGCTTTGACCCAACCGAGAGTGTTCGGGTCAATTTGACTACTCGTACTCATAGAAAACCATTAAGCGCTCGCGCCATATACCGTTGTACCGATCGGCGTTGCCTCCACCGCTTCAAACGACGGCGCTTGGTGCGCCATGTGATTGTCTCAAGCGGGCAACTTGAAGCCTGCTACTGAGGCTTGTAGTTCGCGCGCAAGGTCGGAAAGTTTACCGATAGATTCGGCCGTCTGCCGGGTACCCGACGAGGTCAAGGTTGTGGTTTCGCTGATCTGAGCCATGCTTCCCGATACGGTTGTTGCAGTTTCAGACTGTTCAAGTGCGTCGCGCGCAATCTTTACAATAAGATCCGACAACTGCTCGGAAACCGACTCGATCTCACCCAGTGATTGACCGGCAGTATCTGCCAGCCGCGTCGCCTCGACCACGCCGTTGGTCGCTTGCTCCATCGACGCCACCGCCTCATTCGTATCAGTTTGAATCGTTTTCACGAGACCGGAGATCTGTTTGGTCGCTTCACCAGAACGTTCCGCGAGACGCTGCACTTCGTCGGCCACGACTGCGAACCCACGCCCTGCTTCACCGGCCATGGCGGCCTGGATCGCAGCATTCAACGACAGGATGTTCGTCTGTTCGGCGATATCGTTGATAAGCTCGAGAATCTCACCGATCTGTTGCGAGCTTTCACCAAGACGCTTGATGCGCTTCGCGGTCTCTTGTATTTGCTCGCGCATCTCGTCCATACCGCGAATCGTGTTTTGCACCGCCTCAGAGCCCCGTTTCGCGGTGGCCACTGAACCCTGCGCAACCTCGGCTGAATTTTCCGCGCTTTGCGACATGCCTTGCATAGACGTGGCCATCTCCATGACCCGGTCCGTGGTTTCGGTAATTTGCGCCGCCTGCTTCAGCGTTGCCTCCGTAAGCTCGGTTGCCGTTTGTCGGCTGCGCTCTGACTCGATCGCCACCTGTTGCGCTGCATTCTTGATACGATACACAAGGCTGCGCATCTCCTTCACAGCAAAGTTGATCGAATCCGCAATAGCGCCGGTGATCTGTTCCGTAACTTCAGGCTGAATCGTCAGGTCGCCATCGGCAAGGTCACCCATTTCGTCAAGCAACTTGAGAATGGCATCCTGGGTCGTGCGGTTCTGTTCGGCATTGGCATGGGCGCGACCTTTTTCATCGCTGAGGAACTTCCAGCCCATCAAACCAAAGAAAACAAAACCCAAAGCTGCCAGACCGATAGTCAGAGGGGTCAGCCACCTGCGTGATTCTGCCAGCGACGTATATTCACCGACCAGGTCTTTGGTCTTCGCCAGCATTACATTGCTCGATTTGAACACGGCGGCACTGGCCTGTTGTGCGGCAATGTGTTGATCCGAGCTCGCCAATATGCCATCCACCCGCGACGCCATCTCTGTAAACACTTCGCTCGCCCGCCTGAGGCTCGCCTTTACAGCCGGCGGTGCCGCTTGGTTCAATCTTGTTAACGTAAACCCATAAAGCTCGGTATTCTCGGACAAGTTCGAGGCGGCATCCAAGGCATGATGGGCATGGATGTCGCCGGCCACAAAAAGCTGCACGTCCTGTTTGATAAGCTCACTTAGAAATCTCTGTTGGTAAGCGAGCTGCTCATTCCGCGCCAGGCTGGCGTCACTCGCCGCCATGGCAATTTCGTCTGAGGCATCCCACAGGTCATCGGCCAACACAGCGATTGCATCGGCGTTCTCTTTCATCATTAGCATGCCGTTTTGATGCTTGAGGACCCTATCTACGTTGGCACGAATGCCGTTATTCCCGGACCAAAGGTCTGCGACGGCGTTCAAGGCAGGCTTGACGCTATTGGGGCTGGGCGGAATTCCGAGCTTGCCATCGCCGTTCTTGAGTGCGTTGACGATAGCCTCAAACTGACCACGAGACGTCTTCAACGTTGTGAATGCAACGTGTTCTCCGTGCATGGCTTCGCGGGCATCCCTGGCCAACCGCTGCGATAACATCAGCAATTGACTCGACTGCCCAACGTACTTTGCGGTTTTGTCGGCTTCTTTGCTGACGTAAAAAAGCAACCAACCAGCCGCAATGATCGACAAAACCAGGCAGACGCCCAATACCGGCAAGACACTTGACGGTATGCTGGCAAGCAGCGATAAGCCGAGCGCTTTTCGTGGACCCTCGTCGATGTCAACGTATTCGCCGGTCTCGTCTATACGAATCTCTTCGGCAGATAGATCGACAACATCCTCCGAAGGTTGTTCTAGCGCAGCGCTTGTATCTGCGCGGGGTAGTTTTACGATTGCCATAATTTAAACCTCGTCTCCAACGAGACCTAGGAATGTTGAAGGACTCTTCTGTCTAGCTCCATAACAAGTGTTAGTGTATCCTCGCCATTCACCACGCTATGCGGCAACGTGCATAAAGCTGCTGCTAGCCGCTAATGAGTGCATATCGAATACGCCCCAAAGTACCTTCTCGCGCAGCAGTACGCCGCGCAAATAAGGTACCACCGGATCGTCAAGATTCGATGTGTTTTGACGCTCCTCTGTTTCATCGAAATGACGCAAACCTAACACCTCGTCCACCAACACGGCAGCATTTAAGCCATCGACATTCATGACTAACAGTCGCGCTTGGTCATCCTCGAATACCGGCCCTTTACCAAAGAACTCGGGCAAATCAATTATCGTAAGCAGGTTACCGCGAACATTGGCGATTCCCTTTATCCACGACTTGGTCCCCGGCACCGGTGTTATCACCGGATAAGGCAGTACCTCTACCACATGCGCAATGGGCGTCACCAGGTGGAGGTCGCCTAGCCGAAATCCAACTCCGGTCCACAGCGAAGGACCCTCGTTTTCCTCGGGGAGCGTCGGTGCACTCTCCAGAGTCGCCCGCTCCATTTTACGAAGCAGCGACAGCGGATCCTGGGCAGACACGTGCATGATCATAGCGCCTTGATCTTGGCCATTAACTCCTTCTCGGTAATAGGTTTAACAATGTAATCTTTCGCGCCCTGGCGCAGTCCCCAAGCCTTGTCAGTTTCTTGGCCTTTCGAAGAACACAGAATAACTGGAATGTTCGACGTATCGGGATCCTTAGTGATCGCCCGCGTCGCCTGAAAACCATTCAGGCCGGGCATCACTATATCCATCAATATAAGGTCCGGCTTTTCAGCCTTGGCCTTATCCACGGCTTCTTGTCCACTATTCGCGACGGTAGTGGTATAGCCGAGCTTACCCAGCATTTCTGTCAGCACGTGCTGTTCGGTTGGCGAGTCATCGACGATAAGTACTGTATTGATTGCCATATGCCTAATCTAACTCTGAGTTCTGTCCTTCGAATGCACCTGTCCGCTAGTGCACATACTTGTTGATAACCCCGATCAAGTCCTCTTGCGTAAACGGCTTATTGACGTGTTCCTGCGAACCGGCAATGCGGCCACGCGCCCGGTCGAATAACCCGTCTTTGCTAGAAAGCATAATGACCGGTGTACCCTTGAACTGCTTATTATTCTTAATCAATCGGCAGGTCTGATAGCCATCGAGACGCGGCATCATGATATCGACAAAAATGATGTCCGGTCGGTGATCGGTAATGACCGACATCGCCTCGAAACCGTCTCCCGCCGTAAGCACCTCGTAACCCGCTTTTCTTAGCAATGCTTCCGCGGTTCGACGAATCGTATTGCTATCGTCGATAATCATCACCTTGATACCCACACGAATTACCCTCTTCGACCCACCAAAACGAACGCGCCAGCGAACGCCAGGCAGGCTGAACGCTTTGAATGTAAATTCTCCATTTTGCCTTATAGGCTAATGATTTGTTAGCATAAATCCTGCTTGAAATCCATGATTCGACGACCCACGGGCAGACCGCTGGTCAGCGCCGAAACCCCTTATGCTTAAATATAGACAACGACTACGTACTTGGTTGTGGGCGACGGCAGAAACCGGCGAATCCCCGCTGGCCTCACCTAATGAATAATTGCAGAAAACATGCCAAAGTGATGTTTTTTTGGCCTTGGCTGGCCGAGATTTACGCTTTGGCTGCATCGCCTTGGATGACTATCGTCGCGTCTCGACGATCGGCGAGCAATACGACTAGCGACCAATGCCTATGATCAAAATCGGCGTTGTAATGGATCCCATCGGATCTATTTATGCCTATAAAGATACCACCCTCGCCTTATTGCTAGAGGCACAGCGGCGGGGCTGGGACCTGCATTATATGGAGCAAAACCATCTATTTCTGCGTGACGGCAAGAGTTTCGCCCATATGTATGCGCTTCGCGTCAAGGACGATAACGCCGATTGGTTTGAGCTCGGACACCCAAGTACGCAACCGCTATCCTTGCTCGACGTCATTTTGATGCGAAAAGACCCACCCTTCGACATGGAGTATGTCTACACCACCTACTTGCTTGAACAGGCGGAGCAAGCGGGTGTGTTGGTGGTGAACAAACCCCAGAGCCTGCGAGACGCCAACGAAAAGATGTTTACCGCGTGGTTTCCACAGTGCCTGCCTCCCACCTTGGTTACCCGCCAGGCTGCCCAGATACGGCAGTTCCTGGACGAACACGGAGATATCATCCTCAAACCGCTGGCGGGTATGGGCGGCACCGCCGTATTTCGGCTGCGTCAGGACGATCCCAATGTTGGGGTGGTGCTTGAGACCCTAACTGCCCACGAAAGCCGCTTCGCCATGGCCCAGCGCTTCGTGCCCGAGATTATCGACGGTGACAAACGTATACTACTAGTAGATGGGGAGGCCATCCCCTACGGTCTGGCGCGGATGCCGCCGCCAGGGGAAACACGGGCCAATCTGGCAGTCGGCGGTAAGGGACACGGTATCGCGCTCAGCGATCGCGACCGATGGATTTGCGAGCAAGTGGCTAGTACCCTGAAAGAAAAAGGATTATTGCTCGTGGGCCTCGACATAATCGGGGACTATCTGACTGAAATCAATGTAACCAGTCCGACCTGTATCCGCGAGATCGACGCAATATATGACATCAATATAAGCGCCAAGCTGATGGACTGTATCGCCGCCCGGTTACAGGCCCCGAGCAGCTGAAAAAGCCCTTGAAGATTATATAATTAGATTATGGGGGCGGGTTGGGATCGTTGGCAACCGATGCGAGGCCCCAAGGTCGTACGATTAACTTATAGACATGGCCTATTATTGGCTCGGTTGACAAATATCGGCAGTGGCGCAGGCAGTCTCTGGATTTTCCAACAATGACCAGCTAGGTCTGAGCTTCTTTGGCTCAGTACTGCTGCATCTGGTCATAATACTGGGGGTGACTTTTGCCGTACCTAAGGTACGTGAGGTCTATGGATTACCCACCCTCGAAATAACCCTGGTTCAGGCGGAAAGTAAGGACGTACCGGAAGATGTCGAGTTTTTGGCGCAGGCTAACCAGGCCGGCGGTGGCACCGAGGACACCGAGGACAAGGCGCGCAATCCCATTCCGGTGCGCGAAATAGGGGAAGCGAACCTAGACGTCCCCATCATGCAACCACAGCCGCAGCCTCGAGTAACGTCGCCTAACGAATCTACGGAGCTGATGACAAAAGAAAAAGCCGCCAATGCCATCGAGCAAACAGAATCAACACCAGAGGCCACTGAACGCCAAACCGCGCCCGAGAATCTCGGGCTGGTCACGCGACCCGCTGTCGCCTTAGAGCGGGCACGGCTAATCGCCGAAATCGACCATGGCTGGAATGCCTATCAACAACGCCCCAAGCACAAATACCTGAATGCCCGTACCCGCGAGTACAAATACGCTGCATATATGACCGCTTGGGAGGCGAAAGTAGAGCGGGTCGGCAACCTCAACTATCCGGAAGAGGCCAGGCGACGGGGTCTATCCGGTCAGTTACGACTCGATGTGGCACTTAACCCGGATGGCTCGGTTAATACCATCGCGGTGCGTGAGTCCTCGGGTTCCACACTTTTGGACGACGCAGCTAAGCGCATTGTCCATCTCGCATCGCCGTTTGCGCCATTCCCCAGCGATATCCGTAAGGAAACGGATGTCCTCCATATCACACGAACTTGGCGTTTCAACGAAGGCGCCCTGAGCCGATACTAGCCCACATTTCCCGACTTCTGTCAGGGGTTCATTGGCCGTCCCCTTGTGGATTATCGAAGCGGTCCTTGCGTGCCACGTCCGGCTGCAAGATACTACCCTGAGCATGACTGATTCTACGCCGTTTTCGAATCACTTCCTGATCGCGATGCCGAGCCTCGCGGACCCTAACTTTCATCGAACTGTTACGCTAATTTGCGAACACAGTAGTGAGGGCGCGATGGGAATCGTGATCAACCGTACCACCGATCTTGCGCTTGGCGATATCTTGCAACAGATGGGAATCGACACCGATCACACAAATCAGCGCGCGATGCCCGTGTACCTCGGCGGGCCAGTGCAGACCAATCGTGGATTCGTGCTGCACGAACCACTCGGAAGTTGGGAGTCGACATTGCCGATCACCGACACCTTGGGCATATCAACGTCGCGTGACATTCTTGCGGCGATCGCCGACAACCGCGGGCCGGATAAGTGCTTAGTGGCGTTGGGATACGCCGGCTGGAGCGCCGGCCAACTTGAGCGCGAAATGGCCGAGAACTCTTGGCTCAATGGACCCGCCGATCGCAATATTCTCTTTAACATGCCAGTTGAACAACGCTGGCACGGCGCCGCCAAGTTGATGGGCGTAGACGTTTCCACCATTTCGGGCGACGCTGGACATGCTTAACTCCAACAAGCGTTGGCTATGCCAGCCCTGACCTTCCTGGCATTTGACTACGGCAAAACATCTATCGGTGTAGCGGTCGGCAGCACGCTATCCGGCCAGGCGCAGGATCTCGCCACGGTCAAGAGTGTCAGCGGTCAACCGGACTGGAAACACATCTCAACCCTTGTGCAGGAGTGGCAACCCCAAGGTTTGGTGGTAGGTCTGCCCTTGAACATGGACGACAGCGAGAGCCCCACCACAACCGCAGCGCGCGAATTTGGTAATCGCCTTGGTGACCGTTACAATTTGTCCGTACACATGGTCGACGAACGCCTGACAACCGTCGCGGCAAGGCGCAGTCTCGCGCAATCTGCAGTACCGATGAGGCGTCACAAGTCCAGACTCGACAGAGTGGCGGCACAAACCATTCTACAAACCTTTCTCGATGAGCAAACCAGGGCGGATCTTAAGCGAGAACCTTGATATAGCTCAGGCGTTGTCGCGCATGGCGGAAGAACTCCGACCTCTACTTGCGCGCGACCCCGTAATGATCGGGATCCATACAGGTGGTGTCTGGGTTGCCCGACGACTCCATGAACTACTAAATGTGAAAGAGCCGTTGGGCACACTTGATATTTCGTTCTACCGAGACGACTTCACACGAATCGGAATACACCCTGAGGTCAAGGCCTCAGAGTTGCCGGTGAACATCGATGAACGTCACGTGATTCTCAGCGACGATGTTCTACACACCGGACGTACTATTCGCGCTGCCCTCAACGAAATCTTTGATTATGGTCGTCCGGCTTCGATAACACTCGCGGTGCTCGTCGATCGAAACGGACGTGAGCTTCCAATCCAAGCCGACGTCATCGGCCATCCAGTAGGTCTAAAGAAAGGTGAGCATATCAAGTTGACCAGCGATGCGCCGGACGGGCTCGGCAGATTAACACTTGAAATTCAAGAGGTCGGCGGGTGACGAAAGATCTTCAATTCGATAGTCACGGATTACTACACCATTTCCTGACTATTGAAGGTTTAGGCCGGCAAACCCTTCTTCAGATTCTGGACACGGCTGAATCGTTTGTCTCCGTCGGCGAACGCGAGATAAAAAAAGTGCCGCTGTTACGCGGTAAAACAGTCGTGAACCTATTTTTCGAGTCAAGCACACGTACACGTACGACCTTCGAAATAGCCGCCAAGCGCCTGTCGGCTGATGTAATCAACATCGATACGACGGTTTCGGCTGCCATCAAGGGTGAAAGCCTGCTCGATACCATTCGTAATCTGGAGGCCATGCACACAGACTTGTTTGTGGTACGCCATAGTAAGAGCGGTGCCGCGTATCTTGTAGCCCAACACGTGCCGCCACACGTGCGAATCATCAATGCCGGCGATGGTAGTCATGCGCACCCGACACAGGCGATGTTGGATATGTTCACAATCCGCCGCTACAAAGGTTCGTTTGAAAATCTCAAGGTAGCAATTGTTGGCGATATTCTGCATTCCCGTGTCGCACGCTCGCAGACGCACGCGCTAACAACGTTGGGAGTACCAGAAGTGCGAGTGATTGCCCCGCGGACCCTGCTACCAACGGCGGTAGAACGCTTAGGCGTACATCCCTATACCGATATGCGCGCCGGACTTGAAGGTGTCGACGTCATCATTATGTTGCGCTTACAACGCGAGCGCATGCGAGGCGCACGAATTCCTAGCGAACAAGAGTTCTTCAACCTTTACGGGCTCACTGCCGACAAGCTTCGTCTGGCCAATAAAGATGCAATCGTCATGCACCCGGGACCTATGAACCGTGGCCTCGAGATAGATTCGTCAGTTGCCGACGGGCCGCAGTCGGTAATTCTGCCGCAGGTCACTAACGGTATCGCGGTACGCATGGCGGTGATGGCAATCATCATGGGCGGAAAAGCCAAACAGGAAAAGTCCGAGCAGTCTTCGATCAGGAGACGTGCCTAATGGGCCTTGCGATCCAAGGTGGTCGCCTCATCGATCCCGCCAATAGCGTTGATGGAAAGAAAGATATTTTTGTCAGTGATGATGGTTTCGTGGTCGCGGTCGGAAAGAAGCCTGACGATTTCGAGATCAGCAGAACCATAGACGCCACTGGCAAGGTCGTGTGCCCGGGGCTTGTCGATCTGCGCGCCCGTATGCGCGAACCGGGGCTCGAGTACAAAGCCACAATCGAAAGTGAGGCGCGAGCTGCAGTCACGGCCGGCATCACAACGTTGTGCTGCCCACCCGATACTGACCCGGTGATCGATACGCCGGCTATGGCGCAAATGATTCAGCATCGGGCCTGGCGTTTTGAACTCGCATTTATTCATCCTTTGGGTGCACTAACGCGTGGGCTGAAAGGCGAACTGCTGACCGACATGGAGGCGCTAGACGAGGCCGGTTGTGTGGGATTTACTAATGCGCTACAGCCCATCAAAGATACCCTGGTCATGCGCCGAGCGATGGAGTATGCGGCGAGCTTTGACCTAACCGTTTTTCTGCATTCAGAGGACCCATGGTTACACGGCAACGGCTGTGTGCATGAAGGTGAAGTCGGTACCAGGTTGGGCCTGCCCGGTATTCCTGAGGCAGCCGAAACAGTTGGCGTGGCCCGAGATCTGGCATTGATCGAACAAACCGGGGTGCAGGCCCATTTTTGTCAACTGTCGAGTAGCCGCGCGGCAGATATGGTGGCGGAGGCGCGAAGCCGCGGTTTGCTGGTCACGGCTGATGTCACGGCGCACCATCTGCATCTCACCGAGCATGATATCGGATTCTTTAACACACAATGCCATGTGCTACCTCCACTGCGAAGTTCGCGCGACCGTGAGGCCTTGCGGCAGGCGCTAAAGAGTGGCGTGGCCTCTGCTGTCTGTTCCGATCACCAGCCCCACGAACCGGATGCCAAGCTCGCCCCGTTTAGTGATTCAGCCCCGGGCATCTCGGGCTTGGAGACGTTGTTGCCATTAACCTTAAAGCTGGTCGAGGAAAAGGTGCTGTCATTAAGCGACGCCATCGCCAGCATTACTTGTCAGCCGGCCGATATCCTTGGCATCGACACTGGGCACCTGGGCATCGATGCAACCGCTGACATCTGTATCTTCGACCCAGAGAGTTGGTGGAGCTTATCCGAGGAAAAGATCGTCAGCCGCGGCTTGAATACACCGTTCTTGGGATGGGAGTTCTGCGGTCGGGTGACGCATACCTTGGTGGGTGGACAAGTGGTGTTTGAATCAGAAAACGGGAGTAAGACCTAAAACCATTTTGTGGCGGCTTCGCCGACAATATACTAACCCGGTCTTGTCCGGTTAGGCGAGGGACTTTTGTCGCGACAAGAAAAGTACCCAAAGAAACGCTCCCCTGACGCTACGCCCCAAAGGCCGGGGTGCCCTCACTTAGATGCTGGTCTCAGCCCGTGCGCCCGCGGGGGCAAGGAGAACCAGGTAGTCTAGAAAGGTATTGGCACGGTTGGTTCTAATAGGCAGTCGGGCTGATCGCCGCTGCACCGTAGGTCTGTTCTCACCGCCGATAGTTTGCCTCCCTCATCCTTATAGTTCGATCCCACCGAGTAAAGCCACTTTCGTTGTTTTGAGTACCTAATCGGTCTGGCGTCGAAGTCATCTGACGGCACATACAATAGATAAACCGGTACTAGTTCGTTAAGCGTGTTTGGCAAGGTCCCATTGCGAGAACGGTGAGCCTTGAGTCCAACTAGCGTTTGAGTGGCCGAAAAATAGAAATTGACTAGGCACTTTCTCATAAAGTAGCTCTCATAGTTGGATGACCCGAGATAGGCAAAGGCAACACGGCCCGTTCCATTTGGTCGAAACCACTCATACCATGGCACGTACTGCTCTTGACTAAACTGCATCTCGTTACAAGGTCGGATCGCCTGCTGACTTAGCGCCCGATATTCTTGAGCCGCGATCGACCTCGTGCGATTTGGATGTAGAAAATAGGGCATCCGTTGGATACTTACGAGAAAAGTGTCGCCAGCAACAGGATTAGCCGCCAGCATATTCTCGATCAATTGTAGCTGGGTATCATACTCGTCTTTCCAGACTCTGGAGAATGCAGAGTTCCGCGCATTCTGGTGTTCAAGTCGCTTGATAATACGGCGACCTTCTAAAGGTGTAATCTCAACACTAGCAATAATGGCTTGAATGCGGTGCAATCCGATCGTTTGGATAGCCTGGCCAATCACGTAGCCCATGAGATATGCCTTGCGTCCGCCTTGGATAAATGAGCCAAAGTCGACAATTCTCAGGGCCTCCCGTAAGGCAGACGTTTTATCCCCCTGCGACAGGTAGTAAGCGGCTTGAAGGGAAGCCAGGCGGGCGATATGGACGTAGGGAACATAGTTAACTGTTGGCGCATAGGTGTAGGGATCTATTCTTGGAAACTCTAGCTTGTTCATGTCCATAGTCCGCCGCCACGCCGTGAGAGCTTGCTTGTTCTTATCTAGCAGTTGCTGCTTTGCTACAGTGAAGTTCTTAGGTCCTTCTCTTAGCAGCTTTCTAGTTTTGTCTACGTCGGAGTCATTCTTTTCGAGTTTTAGTTTTTCTTCGATTTTTTCTAGATAGGCATAGGCGTTTTCGCCATCTGGCAGTCCAAACGACGCAACCATCAAATCTGCATCCTCTGCCTCCGGAGCGTCCACGCTATTCGCCAGAACCCATACCGTCAGGATTACGGTTAAACCCAACAACGCAATGAGCAGTTTCTTTACAAACTTACGCACGAATGAACATTGAGTGCAGAGCAGATGTCAAGTCTGCGCTTTCCATTCCTAGAGCTGTCTACACAGCATGGCAACGACTATTCGGCTATTCGCTCGCGCGCCGCCATACCGAAGAACCGCCTAGCCAAGAAAATCCGATAAAGCCGCGCACTTTTAGCTCACCGGTCTTCGTCAACCTTAGATTGCTGCGGTAGGTCTTACCGTTTCGTGGATTGTATATCCGGCCATTACGCCATATGCCATCTTCGAAAAAGAAATTGGTCATAAGCTCCAATCCTATCAAGGGACGGCCACGTAATAAGGCATCCGGGTTGTTCCGGTCTACGCGTGGCTGGCCGGCCATATCATCAACTTCGCCCGGTTCATATTTTGGTTTCTTTAGCGCCGCGATCCGACCGAAGTAAAGCTTGCCTTTCTTGTATATTTCTATGTGAGAATCATCGCCAGCAGTAATCCAAAGGCCAATGATGTCATCCGCATCTTTGGCGAGCGTTGTCGTCGTAAAGGATATATAGAAAGCGCAAACGAATACCCAAATCAGCGTTTTCATTGCGGCACTCTCTTTGTTCAGCATTCAGCAATAAATAACTGTTTTCGAACAGCACGATATGTCCATAGGCGCGGTAGCACCGCCGGACAAAGCCGGAGGCTCGGTCCGGCGCCGTGAAACTACACGCTATCTTGGGACTGAGACGCAGTAGTAGTGCGGTGCTTGCGCTTGCTCCTTCTTAACTTACTGTGGTCTACGACAGAAAACTCGATGATCGTGCTGCCGGACCAGCCAAGCAAATAAAGTTTGCCAAAGTGCAAATTCATCGGCAGTACTTCGGTGATCACAAAATCTTCCAGCAACGACAAGTCTTCCCGCGATCTGAAGGTGCCGTAATCGTCAAACGCAATAACCAGTGTGGCGAGTTTACCGTATGGCCTATTTGCCTTTGCTTTCGCTGCATTAGCAATTAGTTCCAATGCCTTGTTTAGCAAAATAACATGTAGCAGCGTTTCGCCGTCGTCCGCTGACTTACTTTTGTGATCTCTCCGGTCCCTTTGTGCAAATCTGCTAAATAAAAATGCGTGCTCTTCGTCTGGAAGATACAGTCTTCGCAGGTAGGCCTCATAACTGAGTATCGCACGGGTAAAAACGATGCTTCGCACTCGCAATGGCCGTTTACGATAGTCAACGATTACCGCATCGCAGTCGTCATCATTTACATTTGGCTTGCAGACAACATCTATACGGTGGTTAAACAGATGTGTTACGAGCAGGCTCAATGGATACATCTTGTCGATGAAGCATCTTGCTAGTCCCTGCCGCTCTGCCAGGTATGCCCGACCTTCCTTCGTACTCTTAAAAAGTTCGTTCTTTTCCCCGACCCATTGCACAAGTTCTGCTGGGGTTCGCTCCGTTTCACAATCGACTAAAGACAGTATCTTTGCTGGTTCCATAACTACTACCTACCTAACAGACTTAAAACACGCCCTATCAATACTGCGCCGACATCCTTGCTCTGCGCTTGGTAACTGATCGCTCTACTACGCCAACGTAATTCGTTATTGAGTCTGCGCCTGCTGCGCCCGATAGAATTCCTTCATGGCCGCATAAACTGGGGCCATGTTGAGCTGATAAAACCCCAAACCACCCTTGCGCAGCTCGAAATGGTGGATCGAGCCAAATTCGAATTGCGCCCAGTATTCCCTATCACGTTTGAAACGCAACGTGGGAAGTCCCACGCCGACGGCCCCAAACGTGCGATTGCTTTCAAGTACATACGCATACTTTTGCAAACCGCTCGGATCGCTAATAGCATTGATCCGCAACAGACCCGGATACAATGCAACCGCAAAGCCGGCGCCGACTAACGCGGCCAGCGTCAAACTCTCGGCCCTAGGGACTTGAGCCCTTAGGAGCCAAACGCCGACGGTAATGGTCAACAAAATACCCGTCACCGCATAGAATTCATAGAATGGGCGTTCAGCATAGATTTCTTGAATCAGAAACGCGCCGTCGATCAGCGCGTAACTGCCGAAACCGAAGAACAAGACTAGGGCGAGCAAGGTACTTGGGTTTTCTTCCAGCGCGAACAATGTCGACACAGAAGAATGCAGGGTATCGAGATTCAGCTCGATATTTGCGCGTGCTAGATTCTGTGTGATGGGTGACAGTTGCAACAGACTTCTTATTGCCTCGGGGTCTAGCGAACGCCATTTACGAGGATCTACCGGGCCGATCGGCTCATGATCCGCAACCACCCACTGGAAGGGTGCAATTTTTCTTTGAACTAATCCCGCGTCTAACTTAAGAATAAGGAACAGTGACGACATTTTTGAGGTCTCTACCCTAGCTTGCCTGATCTGTGACCACTGCAATCTCCAGCTAGGACGGAGCGCTTGCAAAAATTCAGGCAAGGGTGAGACATAACAAATTCCTACTTCATCAACAAGCAGGCGTTCGCGTCCACGCGCTAACAACACATAACCCGATTGCAACAATCCGAATAAACCGAAAATACCAAACAACGTGAGCTCCAACGGCTCTGCCTTCATATTCTGCCAGCTGCGTTCGAGCAGCTTTCGATAGCCCTCACCACTAACATCGAGAATATCGGGAAAAACAAAGACAATTGCGCCAATAGCAAAGATAGGGAGCGCCAGAACAGCTGCGAAGATAAATCGCGATTGCCTGTGTTGCTCTTTGGAAAGGTAATAACTGCGCTTGCGCATTACCAGCGCTTTTGTCCGAGGAGACGCCATATGCCTATGCTGCGTAGTCGGGAACGTCCATACTGCCACCGCTTGCGATCACAACCACGGGCGGGTGATCCCGCCGTCTTAGGTGTGTCTAGATAATTATAGACGGCCGAAAAAAGTGGTTTAGTTTCCTATACTTGCAGGGCCGTGTGGGCGATTCCTAAGCACTATTCGTGCGACTAGCTCGAGCTTGTTCCAGGCCATAGTGCCTCGCCGCCAACCGTGTAACGTAGACCATTACGGCTATCGAAAAAACCAGGCTGGTTGCGACCAGCGTGTCGCGTAGCGGTACAAACTCACTGGCGCCGCCGACGACTTTTACCACATCAGTTGCCACGCACCCGAAATAAACCGTAAGGATCCAGGCTGGGGTCATGCAACAACTAGCAAGCAGATAGGGCCAAAGCTGAACTCTTGTCATCGCCATAGCGTAGCTCATGATCGCAGGGTTAACGGGAAGTAGTCTCAATAGACAAAGCACGCGAAGACCACCCTCATCAACCACACCCTCAAGAGCCCTGAGCCTCGGGTGTGTGCTTAGCCAATTTTGTACTGGGCCATGCATAAAGCCTCTGGCAATAAAGAAAACCAGAGTCGCACAAAGTAGGCCGGAGACGCAGAGCAAAATGCTGCCCCATACAAAACCGTAAAGGCTTCCAGCTGCGATTCCGAAGATCGCCTCTGGAATGACCATTGTCATCGCAACTGTAGAAATAAGGATGAATGCAAAAATTCCCCAGTTACGATTCACGGCAAGCCAGCGTTCGGTAGCCGCCAGCGCACTGTCCAGATTGTTGGAGTCGATGAACGCGGCAACGATCATGAGCAACAGAGCGATCACTAACACCGACAAGAGAACCCAGGGATATCGCATCGCAAACCAACATGCAGATGGCTTCTTAGCAATGTTCACCAGCACTGAACGCATAAATACCTTCCCAACACCGGGTGTAGTTCGCCTATTCCCCTGCTACTAGACCATTTTCTTTCAACTTTCGCGCTACCCGTAGACCTAGTTCCATACCCCATTGACGACCTACTGCCATCGACTCCTCGGTGATCACGGGTAACTTGCTTACCAACTTTTGACCAGCTGGCGTCTGGTAGAACGCAATCATTGATTCCATTTCTTCCACCGTGAAGTGTCTTGCGTAGACCGGCACCACTAGGCGATTAAGGTCGTCTGGATTCACCTCTGCCATGAAGTCTTGCCAGAACTTATCCGGCACATCGGGCAAAGTTCGTCGTCGCACATCGATCATCTGGTTCATCATACGAATGCCGAGTTCGCCAGCACCGGTCACCCTCAATAGCTCGTGAGCAACTTGCGCGACATCGCGCTTCACGTCGCCCTGCGATGCCGAAATGCTGGCAGATACGACACATAGGACGATCGCAGTAAGTAGTGGACCAATCTTCACGGGGTTACTCCTTTTGGATAGGTAAAGCAGACGTAAAACACCGTCGCCCGTCCAAGCGTCCTGGGACAGGACCTGATCAATAATATATAGACCATTTCTAGGCAGATTCTATAGGGATGCCCGTACGTCGGCGGGATCTGGTGCCCACCTGGCAACCACACTACCGAAAATAGTGAATATAGACAGCTACTTCGACGGTGGCCACTAGATTCACGAAGGCATGCATCGCGATGGACGTATATATAGAGCCGGTCAACAGGCGCGCGACGCCGAAGATTAGGCCGAGGATAAACACAGTGCTAATCTCGTAGGGGCCATACTGCAGATGGATCAGTGCCCACAGTAGCGACGTGATTACCACCGCCCCGGTGGCGCCTAGGCGCGTGTATCGAATTCCCTCGAACAGAAACCCACGAAAAAACAGCTCCTCCGCTAGCGGCGCAGCGATAACAATCGCCAGCCACAGAAGCGGCACAAAGTAAGCAGTCACATAGGCGCGAAGCATGAACTCCGGGATAATAGCCCTACCCAACAGATACGTCAGACCGTCCCAAGCGATGGCGAATACCAAGGCAACGCCTATCCAAGTACACAGCGTCTTCACACTTACGGGATATAAGTGTAGGTACCCTCGTAGCGTCGCACGCTTTCGCAGTGATGCGAACAGGGCGATGAGCCCAACTGTCGTCGCAGTAGTTGCGCATGTCACGCTCGCTATCAGGAATCCGTTCGTTTGCAGGGAAATCGAAAATTCTTCGAAATCTAGATCTGGGTTATTGTTTTGCACGATCATGGTAAACAGACCGGCACCCAAGACCTGAACCAAGAGAAAGCACGCAACAATGACCAGACTGAGGCCAATAGTCGCCCATATTCCCCATGGGACAGAACTGGATTCGTGTTCGTTCATGAATGATCAGTCTCAACGCTATCAGCGTACGCCATTTACAACTCGTTGAATCTCTGTTCCGTGTAGACCTAATTTGTTCCTGCTAGATGTTTAATCATGGCCATCACCGCGACCATCTGCGGGCCTACCTTGCTGTAATAGTCAGCACTATCATAACCCCACCAATCCCAACAGCCGTTTGGGTTGGTCCATCGTGCTAGCACCAGCTGTGGGTAGAGCACAATGATATTGTTAGTAGCAGCCCATTCGTTATAACCCGCGTGCATATAGAACCGGTCTCCAAGCATGCTGGTCGTCTGTTGGCAACCATGAAACACGACGTGAATTCGGCACAACTCGCCCTCGCCACACGATTTCGGCACATATGCGTAACCTATTTCACTCAGACTGTGGCTCTTGGGGTTTCTGATAAAGGTTGCCTGAGAAAACTCGATGATTCCCCCTGAACCCATGGGTGAGCGGTGTCGAGGATTCAGCTTGCCATAGATATGGCGCAAGATGGCACCCGCTTGGTCGTAGTCACAATTGTTGATAAAAGGTGGTGTCGTCTTCTCGCAGGCACTGCCATAGCCAGCCGTTATCATGGCGTGACCGGCTTGTATGCGGTCGATGAATTGGATGTTTTCGGTTGCTACGCCGGCAAGTTGGTAAAACGATTTCGTCTGCGCCACCACCGACGGTCTCACCGATTTGTCCTCGGTTCCGCTGAAAATATAAACCTTGTCGTCTCTTAGGTTATCTAGGTGATCGATTTCTTGCCGATGGGCGAATCGTCGCGCATGGGCTACCAGTTTGGCTGCCCTCGGTTTGGTGACCCAGAACGAAGGATTGGTACACTGACTTAGATAAAACCATAACGCGAACCAACGTCCTTGCGTGCAATAATAAGGACCGCCAGCAATGACGCCGGCTCCCGAAATCGTTGATGAGAATGCCACATGGAATTGCGTCGCCATAAAGCCTCCCGACGAAAGCCCCGAGACTGACGTTTGCTGAAGATCTACATTGTATGCTGGCAATCTCTTTTCGACGGCAGCGACGCCGCTAGCGAAGGTCGCCAACATGACCATCGCAACGCGAACAAGGGCTACCCTCACAACTGACCGACGTCTATCGCGCATTCTCCTCGGCAGCAATGCGCAACATGGCCGCGAGGCTACGGTCGACATCGGCGTCAGTAGTGGCCCAAGAAGATACACTAATACGCATAGCGACATGTCCCTGCCATATCGTGCCGCCACACCAACAAGTGCCATCCTGCTGCAGTCGAGTAATCACCCGGTGCGTTGTCTCCGCATCACCAAAGGAGACTAGTACCTGATTGATCACAACTTCATTGAGGACTTCGTAGCCGGCTTCGGTCAGGCCCTTGGCAAATCGCGCCGCGTGTCTACACGTGCGTTCGATGAGTTCGGCCAACCCAGAGCGACCGAGCGATAACAGCGCCGCCCATATCTCGACGCTGCGGGCACGGCGCGACATCTCGGGCGTGTTGTGACGTGGCGCCGGTTCTGTGTTTCGTACCAGGTAGGGGGCACTGACTGTCATGGCCGCGCGCAGCGGTTCCGCGTCGCGGCAAATGGCGATGCCGCTATCGTAGGGGACATTAAGCCATTTATGTCCATCTAGGGCCCATGAGTCGGCGTTTGCGAAACCACGGGCAAGGTGCGATCGCTCGGGTGCGGCTGCCGCCCACAACCCAAATGCGCCATCCACATGTACCCACGCCCCCGCCTCGTGGGCACGGGCGCAGATTTCTTCCGCCGGATCAAACGCACCGGTGTTTACGTTGCCCGCCTGGATGCACACAATGGTGGAGGCCGGTAGTTGTGGTAATTCGTCGGCACGCATTCTTCCTTGCTCATCTACCGGCACCCGTACGACGCGCTCACGCCCTAGACCCAAGAGACCGAGCGCCTTTAGCAGGCTAACATGTACCTCTTCGCCCACCACCACGGTGACGGGTGGTGCATCAAACAGGCCCTGGGCACCAACATCCCATCCCCGTTTCTGCAAGATCGCGTGGCGCGCGGCCGCCAAACCCGAAAAATTTGCCATCGTCGCCCCGGTCACAAATGCGACGTTGGCCTCACCCGGTAAGCTAAGCACATCGACCAACCAGCCCTGGGTAATCTCTTCGATCGCGAACCCGATCGGCGACATCACGGCCGACGCCGCGTTCTGATCCCAGGCACCTGCGAGCCAGTTGGCGGCCAGCGTGGCAGGTAACACGCCGCCAGTTACGAACCCGAAGTAACGTCCACCGGCAGTAGCCACGGTGGCGCCGGATCCGACATCATCAAGCATGCGGATGACGTCTGCCGGGGCAGTCGGTGTGTCTGGCAGCGGCACGTCTAACTCCGTCAGGCGCGCGAGCGATTCCGGCGACACGCTCACACAACGCGCATCCAATTCCTCAAGATAACGACTCGCGCGCTCGGCCGCCGCCCTAAGTAGATCGTTCATGCCGTCGTGCCCACCGCTCACGATCGTAAATACGAGGCGCCATTCACATCGATGATCCCGCCAGTCAAGAATTCAGATCCATCCGAAGCCAAGAACAAAACGGTGTGCGCCACCTCCTCAGGTCTAGCCACACGTCCGAGGGGGCTTTGGTTACGAATCTCATCTCCCTTGGGTCCCGCCAATGACGCCGCCGCCATATCGGTATCAACAAAACCGGGGGCGACGGCGTACACAAATATATTGTGCGGCGCTAGCGCTCTAGCCATGGATTGACTGAAGGCGTTCAATCCCGCCTTGCTGGCGCCGTAGGCGGGTGCTTGCGGCTCACCTCTAAATGCCCCACGGGAAGAGATATTCACGATGCGCCCCCCACCTTGCTTCATCATGTGCTCAACAACACAAAACGTCAGATTGGCGGGTCCATCTAGATTTACCGTTAATGTCTCGCGCCACAGATTGCGCCATTGTTCGTAAGATGTCTCCGACACGATATGTGTTTTGAATATACCGGCATTGTTTACGAGCGTGTCAACTCGACCCATCTTGGCGACGGCGGCATTAACGAAGTCTCGTGTCGCCCGAGGGTCTTTGATATCTGCTTGCAGGACTATATGGCCCTCGCCTTGCAATAGATGCAGGGTTTCGGTCGCGTTAGCCTCACCCTTATGATAGTGAACGACAACACGCGCGCCGTTGGCAGCAAACTGTTGAGCGATGACGCGACCGATGCCACGCGAGGCCCCGGTCACGATGACTGTTTTTCCGGAAAAATCCGTCGGCCGGCTCTGGCTCATGTACGTTACGTTATCGCTTACCGGCCAGTAATCCGAACACCAATAACAACCCGAATAGGGTAAGGCCGCTAAACATAATCAGCGTCCAACCAGGAATGCTCAAGCCCAGAAACGTCCACATGACTTCGGCACAATCACCACTGCCCCGCAATACCAGCCTTATCGTCTTAGTAATAGGAAAGGCTTGTAGCATGTAGTCAAGATCGACACCGCATTCGGGTACTTGGTCGGCCGGTAGACTCTGTAACCACACATGCCGACCAGCGACACCCGCACCGAGTCCAGCCATCAAGGCGACAAGCCCACCATATATGCGACGACCAAAACCGTGTGGATTGTGAACGGCAGCTACCAGAAACAACAGGCCGACGCCAAGCATGAACACACGCTGGAAAATACAAAGCGGGCATGGTTCGAGGCCCATAACAAATTGAAAATACAGCGCCGTCATCAGCGCTACCAGGCAAAGCATAAACCCTGCCGTGAAAAACGCGCGCGGTGACCGCAAAAGATTATGAACCACTGACGATTGCATAATAGACCTCTATTTGATCGCCTCCGCGATCCACATACTCTGATACAAGAACGTGTTAGCGGTAATGTCTTCGGCCTCGGCTGCGGCCAAATCCAGATCACGCTCGCTTACCGCCCCTACCTCTAGCAGAGAATCTGCCACTGTCGCAATGATGCCAAGCCAATTTTGCAAGAATGCCCTACACCGTTCAGGTTCCCGGCCATGCACGCTGATAACGTGAGGGGTAACGCGTATATCTCGAACACCCTGTCTTATCAGTAGCGGGTACAGATTCAAAGCCACCTCCGGTGAACCGCGGCCATCACCATAAGCGTAATGACTACGGGCCCGTAAACACTTCATCAAGTGCGTCTTATCTGGGCCCGAATGGTAACTAGCATCATGCGGCTCACTAATAATTATGCGCCCACCCAGCTTAGTGATGCGACACATCTCGGCGATCAGCGGAGTCGGATCGGGTTGATGAATCAACACGCAGCGGCAAAAAGTAGCATCCACACCACCATCAGGGAGGCCGGTATTATCGCCGCTGGCCGTACGAAGCTCGGTATTTTTCAGGCCCATGGCCCAAGCCCGCTTGGCGGCCACTTCGTTTTGTTTCGGTTCTACGTCGATGCCAACATATCGTCCACGGGCAACTTGCTTTGCGATCCAGAGATTGGCACCAACCCCGCTGCCGATTTCGCAAACCACGTCTGTCGAGGAAAACTCTATGCCAGCCGTATCTCCGTAGAGCTCGCGCTGTCGATGGAGACGTGCTTGTTCCCCATCGCTAACGCCCAAAGAGTAAGACTCACTTGCCATAAGCCCAATAGTAAACCAAATTCCCAACCCAGCGGCAGTTTTTGACCTAGAGATCGTATACGCGCTCCAACCACATATAATGATTGACGCGTTCGCCGACCCTAACCGTAAAGCCATTGCTATGATTGAGTCTGATAATTCAACCGCCAGTCATTTTCTTCGATCGCGCCTATTTCGTGCATGGTTAGCCGCGTGCGCCTTTATGTATGCTAGCCTCGCGCATACTCAACCGATGCCACCGGTGCCCGAAGTTAACCTCAACCGGCACAGTGTACCGCTAGATGCGATCTACTTTGATACCTTCCGCCGCGATATTCGGGCGGTGCCGTTAACCTTAGCGTCGCCGGGACTGATCACGCAGTTGCGCGATGCGATCCCGCCATTGCACCACCCTAAGTACGAGTCGCGTACTGCCGTTGACTGGTTAACTAATGATGACATCGTTATCGGTTACGCGGCGGGCAATCAAGCATGGGCCTACCCGACCCGTATCCTCAATTTTCACGAGATCGTTAACGACACCCTCGCCGGCGAACCCGTGCTGATCGCCTATTGCCCACTGTGTGCAAGCGGCTTCGCCCTCAGCCGGCGACTGGACGATCGCGTGCTTAGGTTTGGCAACACCAGTGCCCTGTATCAATCCGACATGGTAATGCTGGACTACGAAACCGGTAGTTATTGGTGGCATGTCGCCGGCGAAGCCATCGTCGGTACACTCACCGGCGCCAAGTTGGAAACCCTACCAGCGATCACAACCACATGGGAACAGTGGCAAACTATACACCCGCACACCAAAGTGCTGTCGCGTGACACGGGTCACCGTCGCCCTTACGAAAGCCGTCCCTTTGCTCGGTATGCCGACATGCTTAATCGAGGTCGATTCGCATTTCCAGTCAGTGGCACAGCAAGAGATGGACGCCTTCCAGCCGCCGCTAACGTTCTAGCAGTGAAGGTAGGCGACGCGGTACGGGCATACCGTCTGGATGACGCTGCCCCTAACGCCATTATGGATTCTCTCGGCGATCAACGACTCGTTGTGTTTACGGCGGGCGGCGGTACGGGCGGTGCCGCGTACAAGCCTGTCGCCAGCGGCCAAGAACTTACGTTTGTACTGCGTGACGGTCAATACACCGATCGGGAAACCGGCAGCGTTTGGAATCTGGCGGGAACTGCCATCGTTGGGTCACTCAAGGGTACGAATCTCATACCGCTGCCGGCAAAGACTTCTTTTTGGTTTGCCCTCGTCGCGGCGGAACCGGACATTACAATTTACGAGGCGGTGCTGCCGGGTCAGTAACCGACGGGCGTCACCCCTAGGACTCTAGATTCCGTCCTAGGGGTAAGTTTGTGTGCTAGCTCTTACTTGGCCTTCAACAAATCTCTGATCTCACCCAAAAGCATTTCTTCATTGGACGGCTTGGGTGGCTCTGACGGGGCTTCCTCTTCCTTCTTTTTGAGAGAATTGATCCATTTCACCACAATGAAAATGGCGAACGCGACGATCAGAAAATTGATTAGCGTATTGATGAAAACACCAATGTTTATCGAAACCGCGCCCGCCTCTTTTGCCGCCGCCAGGGTCGCATAGGGGCCGGCTGCCTTGGCGCCGTCCTTGAGCACGACGAACATCTCGCCAAAATCGACGCCCCCCAGCAACAGCCCGATCGGCGGCATGATGACATCGGCAACGAGGCTCTTGACGATAAGTCCGAAGGCAGCGCCAATAATGATGCCTACCGCCATATCCATCACATTTCCTTTTATGGCGAATTTCTTGAATTCTTGAAACATACTGTTTCCTCCGACTTATTGGTATTACGGAGCGCGCATTATCGCACCGAAACGACACCCGGTCATACGTCGCCCTAACTTGGGTCGACTTTTGACGCCATCGTGTCGTCGGGGTAACCTTGATTGCGTAGTGGAGCATGTTGTTCCGTGAATCAAGTTCTATCCGATACCTATAAGCATGCGCGGCGCATCGTCATAGCGATTGTCGGCGGCAGTGTCGTAGTGGTTGGAATCCTGATGATTGTCTTACCGGGACCCGCCATCCTAGTTATTCCTGCTGGTCTCACAATACTCGGTATTGAATTTGCCTGGGCACGCCACTGGCTACGCAAACTAAAAGCAAAGACGCTGGACACGATGAATTATTTCAACCGTAATTCTTCCGACAAATCCCCCCCTCGCTAACTGTCTCAATAGACTTGGTTGGGCTACCAGCGATCGCACTACAAACAAAAGGAATCAACTATTTCTAATAGACACATAGGAGAACGTATGCTGACAATAATTGCGAGACCCACTGTTGATCCAATACGTTTGGATGAACTGAAGCAGGCAATGTTGGATCTAGTTGATGCAACTCTGAAGGAAGATGGTTGTATCCGCTACGAACTACATCGAGACAACAACGAACCCAACCGCTTTACTTTTTTAGAGACATGGGAGAATCGAGATCTGTGGCGAAAGCATATCCAGGGCATAGCGATAAGGGCATTCAATGAAAGGGTATCCGGCGGAATTACAGGATTCGAACTATAGGAAATGACAAAAGTTAGCTAGTTATTCACTGATTTTTGTTATAGCTATCCGATCTCGCTAGCCGCCGGGATCTCCATCGCACCTTCACTGACTAATACCGCAGCACCACCAACCTGAATCTTCGTGATCTCGCCGTCTTGCTTGAAAACCTCAAGCTCGAGCACGCTCGGTCGCTGCATTTCAAACCCCTGCTCTATGATCCATCGCGCATAGTCCTTATCAGCTTTGTCACGCACGCCGAGATAACCACCGAGGGCAGCGACGGCCGAGCCGGTGGCTGGGTCTTCGTCGACACCCAGGTTGGGGGCGAACATGCGCGCATGCAAGTCGGAACCCTGCAACTCTCCATCGTAGGAGAAAATAAAGATGCTAGGCGCCCAATAGGAAGAAAGCAGTGGCTCCCATAGTTCCCGTTTCACCCGCGCTCGCGCCACTGTTTGCCGATCGCCTAGCGGCACAAACAAGAATTGCGTCCCACACGACACCGCCTGCGGCGCATTGTCAGCGCCCAACAGATCAGACTCCGCTAACGAGAGCACGGCGGCAAGCTTACTTGACGAGGGCGGTGGCGGGCCAAACTCAGGCAGTTTTGGTGCCGTCAGTTTCGCCGTTACCGGCCCTCCATCCACCAGCTCAATAGAGACGTTTACCGGACCTGCGCCCTCTTCGAAAACGATATTCACTGGATTGGCATCAAGCGCTAGCTCACCGATCGCGGCCAGTACCACCGCCGTACCCACGGTTGGATGCCCAGCGAACGGCAGTTCAGCCGCGGGCGTAAAGATGCGTAGACGGCGAGTATTGGCCGAATCTTCAGGCGGAAAAACGAAAACGGTTTCGGAAATATTGAATTCGCGTGCCACCGCCTGCATCTGCGCAGATTCGAGTCCGCGCGCATCGGGAAATACTGCCAATTGATTGCCGCCAAAGGGACGGTCGCTAAAGACATCGGCGGTGTGGTATTTATAACGCATCGCTTGCTATTCCACGTAATTGGATATTTCGATCAGGTTTTGATCCGGATCCCTTATATATACCGATTTGAGGGCGCCGATTGCGCCGGTTTTGTCCACCGGACCTTCGACGATATCTACGCCGCAGTCACGTAAATGCTGCATAACGTGCTCTAGCGGCGTCTCCGTAATAAAACAAACGTCGGCTGAACCCGGTGTCGGCCGTAAGGCTCTCGGCTCAAACTCTTGGCCTGCTTGATGCAAGTTGATTTTCTGGCTGCCAAATATCAATGCCGTGCGATTATCGGCGAATGTGACGACCTCGGTGCCCAGTACCCTGGTGTAAAAAGCACACGTCAGCTTGATATCGGCGACGGTGAAAACCACGTGATCCAGCCTATCGATTTTCATGTGTTCGCGCTCCGCCGACACGTAGCCCTTAGTCAGAATAATCGATTCTATCGCAAACTTGAGACTGCATGCGGATTTTGCACTACAATCGCGCGATGTGACCTCGCGTCCGTGTACGTGAGTCTTTAAAGGTGAAGATTATGATTAAGGTCGGGATTGTCGGGGCAAGCGGTTACATGGGGGGTGAGGCCCTGCGGGTGTTGCTCGATCATCCCGACGTTAACGTCGCCTGGGGTACGAGCAGAACGCCTTCTCCCATCGAGGAACACCACCCAAACCTGTACGGCACGAATATCGAGCTCATTCATCCCGATAACGCGACACCATGTGACGTTGTCTTTCTCGCCCTGCCGACGGCAGCGTCCATCGAAGCCGCGGCCAAGTTTCTTGACCAAGGTTGCAAGGTCATCGACCTAGGATCTGCCTTCCGCCTTTCAGACCGAGCGCTGTGGGAGACGGTTTATGGACAGACTCACAGCGACTGGCCGTTGGCGCAAGAGGCTGTCTATGGCATTGCCGAGCTGCACAAGGACGAGATTGCCAAGGCAAGGTTGGTGGCAAATCCGGGATGCTTTTCGTCAGCCGCTATCCTGGGACTGGCACCATTGATCAAACAAGGCCTGATCGACGAAGGCAAGATCGTCGTCGACGGCCTTTCCGGCACCACTGGGGCTGGTGCCGAACTCTCACGTGCTGCCCACCACCCCGAAATCGGCAACAACCTGATTCCTTATAATGTCGTTAGTCACCGGCATACGTTTGAGATGGAACAGGAACTTTCAGCGTTAGCAGGCAATAAGGTGCGCGTGCATTTTACACCAACCTATGTCCCCATCGTTCGCGGTATTCTCGATGTGTGCCATACATTCCCCAAGAAAACGATGTCGCGCGACTCCATCACCGAGATCTACCGCGAGTATTACGCCAACGAACCCTTTGTTGAAGTGTACGATCGCCCCAAGGATCCGAAGGTCTCTTGGCAGTACAAACCCTACCCTTGGGTCAGCACCGTGGCTGGCACGAACTATTGTTTTATCGGCGTAGATGTGGACGAGGCACGTGGGCGTATCGTCTTATTCAGCGTGCTCGACAGCATCGGCAAGGGTGGTGCGCAGGTCGGTATCGAGAATATGAACCTGATGTTTGGCTTAGAGCGCACGGCCGGACTCACACGGCGAGGCGCGCATCCGAATTAACCATCAGACCGGTGCTGTCATCAATAATATGTTACCCGTGTATTGTATCAATTTGTGCGGCACTACCGCGGCACGATCGACAGTCTTAAAACCGTGGCGTTCGTAGAGTCGCGCAGCCTCGCTGTTCTGCTCGAACACAAGCAGACTGAGTTGGTTAAATCCTTTGTCCTGTGCCTGGCTGCGAGCGATAGCAAGCAGTTTCGTCCCCAGCCCTTGTCCTCGAAACTCTGGAAACAATGCCATGGCGCAGATGTACCACGACACCGGTGCCTCCAAACTATACGGTGCTAATACTTGATCCTCCGCTTCGCTAGGTTCATCGACTTCATCAACAATAGGAAAGGTCACCAGCACACCCATCACTTGGCCGTCTTGGCTTGCGACGATAGCGTTTTTGTAAGTAAAAACGGTGTTGTCACTCGCGTAGCGCCGCTCACCAATTTCAATCGGGCTTAGCCCAGGATAGTCCACCTGCATCGTTGCCCAGGTATATTCAGCGACGCCACCCGAAGCAATCTTGAACAAGCGAGCAATATCGTAGCAATCCTCAATAGTGGCTGGTCTAAACGGGGCTTCGAGAACCATATCACTAGTTAAAGCTAATTCTCGTGTCGCGGCGGGATGCTGAATCGTAAAACCAGAACTCGATCTCCAACGTATCGATTTCAGTGCGTCCCGCGGCCGCAAGTTTGTAAGCATCGAATGGATCCTCGAAGGGCGGCAGACTACGTACCCGTCCCGGAAAGTGGGGCATTGTTGCTGTCCTCTTGGCTGAACGGACTGGGTTGCCGCATCGGGAGCAACCGCCGCCACTAGGCTGGATCACTGCCAACGCTGTAGAAACTCAGGGATTAGGCGGTTCAAGTAATCTTCAAAGTATTGCGCCATAAATCCTTCGGCATCCCATGGACCATCAAGGCTGTCAACGCCAACAGGACCGGCCACATAGGCGGACGCCTGATGCTGGTTGCCTTGCGCATCTACTACTAGCACCG
>JAOTYM010000187.1 GCA_029861845.1 Gammaproteobacteria bacterium
GCCACGCAGCCCTCGCCGACGCACTCCTGTCGCTTCAAGCATCCATTCGCGGATAGGAATGCTGAAGCCCGTTTTGCGACGGGACCGCACTGCTTCGGGCAGGGGTTTCTCTGGCAGGTGTGCGAAATCAGCTTTTCCGGGGGCACTTTGTCTAGCAAGCAGCAGTGCAAAATCACCCAAGAGCTTCCAATCCACCAGTGGTGTGCGTACCTCGAGCGAATGCGCCATGCTTGCCCAATCCGCATCACGCAGGAGCTGGTTCCGCAGATACCAGGTCATCTCGAGTCCCGTGATTTTCATTCGCTCGCTTCGGATGCCCGAATGCGTCGCCTCCAGCCGGATAATCGGTTCAAGCGCGCGCCAGCCTTCGCGGACCATTTCACCGTCCAGAACCTCTGGAAGTTCCCAAGGCATGAACAGCCCACGCCGGAGCAGGTACGCGCGTTCGAATGTGTTTCCGTACTCGAATAACCCTGCATACTTGGGAGAGGTCAGGCGCCTGACGATTGGAGCGGAAACCAGGCGGAACGCCTTACCTGCCCAAGGAACACAACGGGCCCATGAAAGTACCCCGACGAGTCGGGGAATGTCCTTGAAATGACTGTAACCCGCGAAAACCTCATCACCTCCGAGCCCCGAGATTGCCACCTTGAGCCCCGTACGCGCGGCCGCTCGTGCGACGAAATAAGTGTTCACACCGTCGATCGAAGGCTGATCCATCGCGGCCAACACGCGCGGCAGTTCCTCTTCGAAGTCCTTGCGCGTGACCCACACCGTACTGTGCCGGGCGCCGTAGCGCCGCGCCACCTCTTCAGCAAGCGGAACCTCGTCGTGCGGCGCGCCTTGGTAATCACGAAACCCGAGCGTGATCGTACGGAGATCTGCACCCGTTTCCGCAACGAGTGCAGCGAGTGTAGTCGAATCCATTCCCGCCGAGAGGAACACGCCGACCGGCACGTCGGAAACGAGGTGCGCACGTACACTGTCCCTGACCAACTGCCCCAGGCGGTCGCTGTCATCCCCTTCCTTATATCGCGTGCCCGCGTTGCTCCCGATGACTCGCGATTCCGCATCGCTGAATAGTCGTGTCACGGAGAAGTCCCGTTCGATTCGCGGTTGCATGCCCTCTTGCACCCACATCGACGCTCCGGCTGGAAGACAGCGTATACCTCGATAGAGTGTGAACGGCTCCGGTACGTGGCCCCAGAGAAAGAAGCCCACATGGCCGGCAGGTTCTGGCGTTGTATCGATCTGTCCACCCGCGAGCAGCGTCTTTACTTGAGAAGCTACCCGCAGCGTCCGTCCGTCATCGGCATAGTAGAGCGGCTTTATGCCCAACGGATCACGGGCAAGGAACATCGCTTGCTTTCTTTCATCCCAGATCGCGAACGCGTACATCCCGCGCAGCAAATAGAGCATGTCGGGACCATGTTCGTCATAAAGATGAAGCAAAACCTCCGTGTCACTGTTCGATACAAACACGTGGCCCCTCGCTATCAGGTCCCGACGCAACTCTCTATAGTTGTATATCTCGCCGTTGAATGTAATTTGCAACTTGCCGTCAGCGGTTGCCATCGGCTGCGTACCGGCGTCCGTAGGATCGATGATCGCAAGGCGGCGGTGCGCCAATCCGACCTTTTGGTCGCTGGACACCCACAACCCAGCTCCGTCAGGCCCGCGCGAGAGCATCGCCTCACGGATTCGCAATAATTCCGTATTATCGACCGGCGGAGCGTCTACCTGGTAGCCGAAAATTGCGACGATTCCACACACGATAGCTAACTAGCGACAACGCTCTCTACAGAAGAGCACGGGGCGGAGTCTGTGCAAGTTCCGTAGAATGCATCGACTGCAAGGAAAAAAGTGCCTTTGTGTCCTTGTCCTGACTGTATCTTCGGCGGACGGAGAGAATCGCTTTTCACTGACGCGCAACGTTTGTCCCGCGCCACAAAGCGCGTGACGCCACCCCCGAGGCCC
This sequence comes from Gammaproteobacteria bacterium, assembly GCA_029861845.1. Lineage (GTDB taxonomy): Bacteria > Pseudomonadota > Gammaproteobacteria > Acidiferrobacterales > SPGG2 > SPGG2. The sequence continues at coordinate 1,978 of JAOTYM010000187.1, forward strand.
AGCTCGCTAACGCGCGTTGCGGAGACGAAAGCGAGGAGCACTGACCAGAGCCCAAGCTTCTCCACACCCACTTGCACGATCAAGAAACGGTACAGGATGAACAGCACGAGCGCCGATATACCCGCCTGCAACAGTGCCATACCTGCGTTCCTGAAGAGATGCGACTGGATCGACATTTCGCCTACTCGGACGGGCACCGGGAGCGGGCGAGTGGCCGTGTGAAGACGGTGTCAAAAAAAATCACGCGCCCGTCGTCACCGTACTCTTGATCGAGGTTGCCGGAGTAACGAAAGCCCAGCTTGGCCAGCGCAAGCAGAAGATCCGAAAAGCTGGTTTGCCCCTCGTACAGGGCCTCAATGTTCACTTCTGCAATACAGGCCCGCGCGCGGGCTAACGTGGCCCATCCCCCCTTGATGACGCGATCCTCGTAGCCCTGAACGTCGAGCTTGACCAGCACGTCATCGATCAGCGGTTCGCCGAGCGTCGCGATCGCATCGTCGAGCGTGGTCTGCAGAACGCTTATTTGCTCTTGTCGCTCCGTGAATGGATACAATTCGGTATTTCTCCCTGTCGTCGGTAGTAACGATGAGGACGGGGTGAAGTCAGTATGATGGAACATCGAGGCGGTTCCCTTGCTGTCCCCAAGCGCGACGTTGAACGTGCGCACCACAGTCCCGGTCTGGCCTCCCGCCCAAGCCGCGAGCTCCCGGAAGGCGGCTGGGAGCGGCTCGAAACAATAGATCCGTGCCTGCGGGAACACGGTGTGGACGTAACGTGCGAACTGACCGACATTTGCGCCCACGTCGATGACGCTGCGAATCGGGTAACAACGCAGGCCCAGCAGGGTTTGCCGCGGGCTCTTCGAGAGTCGCATAACATCGAGTCCGCACATTTGGAATGCGCGCTTAACAACCTGTTTTATCGTTACCCTTGCCACCTCAGCGTCTCTCCGTTAGCGTAAGCACATGGCGGTTGCTCGACAAGGCAGTGACAGGCCAGCTGCGCTACGACCGTGGCGGGTGGGGCTTTGCTAGAAAGATGGCCATATCCCTTACGACCAGCAAACGTCTATTGTGGACGTGCAGGAGCGACATCCCCCGTGTGTCTGCGGCTCACGACAATCGCGGCGGCTACGCCGAAGAACAGACCCAGCAACAATCCCGTCAAGACCAGAACGGAACGGTTAGGTCTGGCTTTGCGCTCTGGCGTGACAGCCGGATCAATTGTCGTGAACGCGTATTCCTCGCGCGTGCTTGCGATCATCTTCTTCTTTGTTTCTGCTTCGATCAGTCGATAAATCGCCTGCTGCACCTCGACAGAGCTAGTGCCGGGCAGTTGCTTCTTTAGATAAGCAATACTCCTATCGACGTCTCCGATCGCCTCCGCCCGAAGCCGGGCGTTTACGTGTTTCACTAAATCGTTCGCCCATTTCGCAGCCAACGACGGATCTTCCCACTCGATCGCGAGCGTCACCAACCCAGTGCGTTTGTCCTGTGTAACTTGGCGAATACCCTTGTCCCACATCTCAAACGCCTTCCACTCCGTCGGGGTTTTCGTACCGTCTGTTTTCCAGCGCTTATTTGCCTTATCCCACTTGTCTGCAAACAGGACAGGCATCAGGTTCTGTTCTTTAATAAACGCAATAGACAGCACTCGTGACTTCAGAGCAGCGACGTATTCGGCAGTCTTGTCGTTGCCGCGACCAACATTTATGCTCGCCAATGCGGCGCGATCGCCGAACTGACCGGCAAGCGTTTGAAGCCCCGCGCTCTGCTCATCGGATACGGGCGCGAGTAAGGTTTCGGCGCGATAGATCGGTGTCATGAGGACGGCCGCAACCAGGGCAACGCCGGTAGTCACGAGCGTGATCAAGATTACTGTAAATTTGCGCCTGACGATTGCGTCCCAGATCTCTAGCAGGCTAGTCTCTTGTTCCGGCGGATGATACCAATACGGAGGTGGATACCCAGGATAAGGCGGTGGTGGCGAGGTCGATGCGGGCTTGTCTTCAGGAGGTTTCGTGTTCATTAAAGCCGTTCTCTACGGTCTTTGCGTTTGTCTAATTGGCATTCGCACTTTCTCCTAAATGAGCTGGATGGCGTGACACACGCCGCCATTACCAGCGTTACCGTATTCATCAGTCGTTAATCGAGTCTATGGCGGCGGCGGCAAAGGCTATGTTAAAAATGACCTTGCTGATGTCGGTGAAGAGCTTGAGCTTACTGACACGGTCAACCTTCACCGGTACGACAATGGTGTCACCGGGACTCATTTTGATATTCCCGCCACCTTTCCCGCGAGGCGGGCTAACGGACCCATCGACATGCACCACATAAATAGCACGCTTGTTTCCCCTACCGGTTACCCCACCACTGAGTTGTATTAAGTCGTTCCGTCTAAGGTTTTGCTGAACTAAATGCGAGGTCGGGTGATAGACTTCACCGATGACCGTTACCGATTGCGGTTGCCGGCGTACGATGAGCTTGTCCCCCGGCTCAACCGTAATGTCAAACGCCTCTTCTCTTCGCAGAATGGCATCTAGCTTTATAACCATTCGCCCGACCGCTTTGGTTTTGCGGATTCGATCAAGCAAAAGCCGTGCTTCAGTAAGGGCTGCCTGCTTATCGACGCCGAACTCCTCTCCTTGTGCAACGGCTGAGACGATATCTCGCTCCAACTGGAGTGCAAGCTGGTCAAGCTGTTCCTGCTCACGTTCGCGTACGGATTCGCGGATGAACACCGCCCCTGCTGGATAAGCTTGGTCAGTCAAGCCACCGGCCCGTTTGAGGATGTCGCTTAGTCTTTCGCCACGAGCGATCAAATATTGCCCCGGGAATCTCGCCTCGCCAATGATTTCAATGGAACCCACTTCATCCCATTGGGGGACACGTCGAATGTTGATCTGGTCATAGGATGTTAACGTAATATTAGTTGGGCTCTCGCCGCTTGTCAGGAGGTCTGCAATATTGAGAGTCCACCGCGATTGCTCGCGTTTTTTGCCCTCGATAATGCGAAAACGTGTGAGTTCGGCCTCAAGCGTATAGGCCCGGTCCGTTAAACCGCCGGCTGCACGCAACAGATCGCTAACCTTCATATTTGGCGACAACGGATAACGGCCAGGATGATGTACTGTGCCTATGATAGAAACCTCGGGCACGGGGCTATCGGGTGCGGATTGCGCCGTAATCCGATCTAGGAGCGGCTCTATTACAGTACTTCGGTCGCTATGGATATCAAACACACGGACCTCATCGCGTGGTTGCAGTCGAATGTTGGCCCGACTTGCTGGATTCTCTAGCGCCACCTCGAGATTGGTGCTGAGAAGTTCGATGTTTCGATTAATTGGGTTCTCGCGCTTCACTAGAAGGTAGCGTGCGTCTACCTCCGGCATCAGC
>JAOTYM010000008.1 GCA_029861845.1 Gammaproteobacteria bacterium
GGTCATACCGGTTTCTCCTGTTAGGTTACAGTCAGAGCTTCATCTACTCCTTCTATAACCCAGCCAGGGGCGGTATGGCCACGCTGTTAGATCAGGCCAACTGTCAGGTGAATACCGTCATCAAACATTCATGACAAGGTCGAAAGGACATCTGCATGCGCGGAAGCGCAGCTAGGATGGGCCGGCTTTTTCAAATATGTTATATGCTAGGCTCTGGCCGGGTCTTTCAGAGGTGGTGGTGGCGTAACGCTATGGGGGGCTTGCACTGGCTAAACAGTCGGCCTACAGTGTCAATCGCTGGTTAGCGTCGATGGCGCTGGGTTAGCCCAAAGATTTATCCCGTGGCTACGTCGGTTAACGTAGTACCCTGGCGATCTTCGGATCGCATCCACAAAGCGCCTCCTCGGGCCGTGCGATAGGCGCAACGATCTTTAGAGATCGTCGGTCCATCATCTAGATCAAGTGTTCGCTAACGCCCGTCTGGGTGTTTTCGATTCAAGTCCAATCTCAATCTAACCACAGCCGGCTTACCTGGATAACTGTGCACGAAGGTCCGGTTCAACAGAACTAAACCTGCTCCACCCCGGGCCTCGGTGATCCCCTAACATCAGGGAATCGCGCAGGCCCTTCCTTTCTCAACCCTGCCGGGGAAAGCCCCCGGTCGGGGCGCTTTCTCCGGACTCATTCACGTAAAGGAGAAAGCCATGTTCAAACCTTAACTTGTGAAACCAAGAAGTTGGTGTGACGGATCGAGTTTCACACCGCCAAGCCGGTGGGCGTTCTCGGTTAGCGACCCTACGGCGGTCCATTCAGGACCCGGTCGCCTACATGGGCGCGATCGCTATCCGCAGTAGTCAACGCGACGTCGGCTAGAGGGCCTCGTCGTGGCGGATTAACACTAACCAAAAGTATTTGCACGCCCTGAGTTTTGAGCCGTTGACATGTTGACGAACAGAAGGAGGCAACGCCATGCTTGATTTGGAATACCGATTGCTACAACTGACCAGGCGCAACCGCGATGGCGCCTATGCCACCCAGCGGGATCGGCGCAAGATCCTGTCGCTGGCGGCGCGCCAGCTCTACCACACGCTTAACTATCGACTGCCTCATGAACGATCCTTAAAGCCCAAGCACGTGGCGGCGTTAGTCAACCATTGGCAAGCCACCGTGTCGGTCGCCACGCAAAAGAACCGATTGGCGGTGCTTAGGTGGTGGGCCGAGAAGGTGGGCAAAGGCAATATGGTCCCGACCACGAATGCCCGCCTTGGCATCGGTAGGCGTCGCTATCAGCCCAATGTCTCCAAGGCGGTGACTAACCCAGAGATTGCGATTAAACGGGTCCAAGATCCGTATGTGGGGCTGGGCCTGAGACTGCAACAGGCATTTGGCTTGCGCCGCGAAGAGGCGATGAAGCTTAGGCCCCGTCTAGCCGACGGCGGCCGATACCTAGAACTTAAAAGCTCCTGGTGCAAAGGCGGGCGCGCGCGGGTGATCCCGATTCGCACGCCGGCGCAACGCACTGTGCTCGATGAAGCCAAGGCGTTGGCCAAGGGCGGGTCATTGATCCCCGCTTATAAGTCTTACCGCCAACAGCTACACACCTGGGAGCATCAGACGACAAAAGCGGGGATCTCGAAGACCCATGGGCTGCGCCATGCCTATGCGCAACAGCGTTACTTGGAACTCACCGGTTTCAACCCACCGGCCGCGGGCGGCCTACGACACTTCGAGCTCACGGTTGAGCAACAGAAACTCGATAGCGCCGCCCGCCAACAGATCACCGCAGAGCTCGGTCACCATCGACTCGCGATTACGAACCACTACCTGGGACGCTAGCGGCGCGTACTCGTGACGGTGAGTCGATCGAAGAACAATCAGCTCCGTGTCCTGGAGCGAGGTGTCGGGGACGTGAGTGCATTGGCGGTCTTAACGCTTAGGCAGGCGGGGAAGTTCTTGCAGCTTCACCCGTACACCGTCGCCCAGAAGACCAAGGCGGGCGAGATCCCAGGCAGGAAGATCGGCGGATGCTGGCGCTTCCTGCGAAGCGAACTGGAAGCACGCCTACGTTCACCCTATAATTCGCCCCGGCGACCGGTGCCGGTGGCTGATTCTGCTAGTCAAGAGGAGGTCACATGGCACTTTACAAGAGAAGTGGGTTTTACTGGATCGATGTCACCGTACGGGGATGCCGTCGCCTACGCGAAAGCACTCGGACTGCGGACTCGAAGTTAGTAAAGGAGTACCACGACAAGCGCGTGGCGGAGTTATGGCGCACGCATCGGCTGAAGGACAAGCCGCGTTATCGGTGGGAGGTGGCGGCCACCCGTTGGATCAAAGAGACCGGCGACAAGGTGAGCCATACGGATGACTTGCGAATCTTGCGCTGGCTGTGCCTCGATGAGATCACGCACGCGGTGTGCGCGGGCATACCGAGAACGCGCAACGCCGAAGGCGTCGCCAATGCCACCTGTAATCGGACCATGGCGGTGCTGCGGGCGATCCTAAGGCAGACGGAAAGGGCAGTGGGGGTGGCTCGAGCGGGCGCCGGCCGTGCGCTCGCTGCGCGAACCCAAGGGACGGGTGCGATGGCTCAGTGGCGAGGAGTTCGACCGATTGTGCCGCGAGTTACCTCAACACCTGCGGGACATGGTAGTCTTCGCCGCGCATACGGGCCTGCGGGAAGCGAATATGTGCGGGTGGCGCTGGTGGACCTGCGCCGGGGCATGGCGGCGCTGGTGAAGAACCGCCAATCCCTCGGGGTGCCCCTTGATAGTACGGCGCTGGCGGTGGTTCGCGAGCAGATCGGCAAGTATTCCGAGCGCGTGTTCATGTACAAGGAGTGGCCGGTGCGCAAGATGAACAAGGACGGTTGGTGCAAGGCGCTTAGGCCGGCCGGGATCAAGGACTTTCGAGTCCACGACCTGCAACATCAGTTGACGAGCATGCATGCCCAGGCGGGGATGCCGCTGAATGTCTTGCAGGCCCTGGGCGGTCGGAAGGCGCCCACTATGGTGTAGCGCTACGCGCACCTGAGCGCGGCGCAACTGGTTGAGCGTGCCGGGCGCATTAACCGTCCGCGTCACAATGACGGCACAAAGGCTGAAGTGGTGGAACTTAAAGAAGTCGGGAAATCGTTATTAATTAACTAGTTCTGGGGTGTAGCCAAGTGGTAAGGCACCGGATTTTGATTCCGGCATTCCCAGGTTCGAATCCTGGCACCCCAGCCAATTCCACTTGGTCGGGGTAGGTACAAGGGCAGGCGACCTAACAGGTGACCTGCAGGGACGCGGGAAGGTAGGGCAGCCCAGGGAGCAGTTGCCGAGACGTCGGAAGTTGGGACAATGCAGTAGCAATTGTCGGGGAGAAATGACAAGTGCCCGTTGACAATATGACCGTTTTTACGGGTAACGCCAACCCGGCCCTGGCGGCGACTGTTGTGCGCCGACTGGGTATTCCACTAGGCAAGGCTGTTGTCGGTCGTTTTAGCGACGGTGAGGTTATGGTGGAGATCATGGAGCATGTGCGTGGGAAGGATGTGTTTCTCATGCAGTCCACCTGTGCGCCCAGCAACGACAATCTGATGGAATTGCTCATCATGATCGATGCCATCAGGCGGTCTTCGGCAGCGCGGATCACGGCCGTCATCCCCTATTTCGGGTATGCTCGGCAAGACCGGCGGCCGCGCACGGCGCGAGTGGCGATCTCGGCCAAGCTAGTTGCCTCCATGATAACAGCGGCGGGTGCCAATAAAGTGCTGGTCATGGACCTGCATGCCGATCAGATACAGGGGTTCTTTGATATTCCGACTGACAATATCTACGCGGCACCGGTGCTGTTGGGCGATATTTGGAAGCACGAATACGAGAACCTGTTGGTGGTATCGCCGGACGTCGGCGGCGTTCTGCGTGCGCGTGCGATGGCCAAGCAGTTGGAAACAGAGCTCGCGATTATTGATAAACGGCGACCGCGACCCAACGAAGCCAAGATCATGCACGTCATCGGTGATGTCAAGGATCGTAGCTGTATTCTTGTGGATGACATGGTAGATACTGGCAACACCCTATGTGAAGCGGCGGCAACATTAAAGGCGAACGGGGCGCGGCGTGTCGCCGCATACTGCACGCATCCGGTATTGTCGGGCAGGGCGATTGAGACTCTTAATAAGTCGGTATTGGACGAGTTAGTGGTAACGGATACGATACCCTTAAATGAAGAAGCTCAAACCTGCGACCGGGTTCGGCAACTCAGTATTGCCGAGTTGCTGGCGGAGGCGTTGCGCCGAATCGCGGAGGAAGATTCGGTAAGTTCATTGTTTATGGACTAACTCGAGATACTGTAGAAGTAGCGGGTAATAGTGGAGCAGATAAATGGCAACTAAGTTCGAATTGACAGGTGAGAAGCGTGCCGACAAAGGTACAAGCGCAAACCGCCGCTTGCGACGTGCTGGCAAGGTGCCCGCTGTCTTGTACGGGGGGGCTAAGGACGCGATCATGGTCACGTTTGATCACGATACGATTTATCATCAACTGAACAATGAAGCGTTTCATAATTCTGTACTGACGGTAAAGGTTGGTAGTGACACCGATCAAGCCATATTGCGCGGTGTGCAGATGCATCCGTACAGACCCAAGGTTATTCATATGGATCTGCAGCGCATCAGCGCGACCGAGAAGTTGCACCTGGAGGTGCCCATACACGTCCTTGGTGAGGACGTGGCGCCCGGTGTGAAACAAGAAGGTGGTGTTGTTTCGCGTTTAATGGCGGCAGTAGACATCTCTTGTTTACCCCACCAACTGCCTGAGTATCTGGATGTGGATATCTCTGAGCTGAATATAGGTGAATCTGTCCATCTCACCGATATTAGACTCCCCGAGGGCGTGACCATCACCAGTTTGGCCCATGGTGGTGAAGATCTGCCCGTGGCTTCGGTTGCCGCTATCCGCGTAGTTGAGGAAGAAGCGGTGGTTGCCGAAGGCGAAGAGTTGCCAGAAGGAGAAGCACCGCCAGAGGGTGAGGAAACGACTCCAGCTGCCGAAGAGAGCGAAGAATAAAGGCGAGCCTCATCGCGGCCTGGTTTGGCCAGGCAAGATACTGCAATGGCAGAGGGCATTACTCTGATTGTTGGTCTCGGCAACCCCGGGACTGAACACACGGACACCCGGCACAATGCCGGGTTCCGTTTTCTTGATTCCCTGCTCGAGCGTACCGGTGGTCGTTTGCGGGATGAGCGTAAGCTTAAAGGTCGGCTCGGCAGAGTGAAGGTAGGAAACAAGTACGTTTGGCTGTTTGCACCGATGACTTATATGAATAATAGCGGTGAGGCCGTCGTTAAGTGCGCGCACTATTATAGAATTGCGCCGCAGCAGATCCTGGTGGCGCATGACGAGTTAGACCTTCCACTTGGCACAGTTAAGCTCAAACAAGGCGGTGGCTACGCCGGGCACAATGGTGTCCGCGATATCGCCACCCGGCTTGGCTCGGCCGATTTCGTGCGACTACGTATTGGCATCGGCCGCCCGGGTTCATGCGACGAAACGGTTTCTCACGTGTTGCGCAAAGCGCCGCCGGCCGAACAGGAACTCATCGATGCGGCGATGGACAGAGCATTGAGTCATATCGACGACATTATTAATGGTCGCTACCAGCGTGTCATGACTGCTCTGCATACGCAGGACGTGGATCATCCTGATGTGGCATCCTGAGTCGACGAATACCTGCTGACTACGCCGTAAGAGATTAATCAGTATATGGGTTTTAGGTGCGGAATCGTTGGTTTGCCGAACGTAGGCAAGTCCACACTGTTTAACGCGCTAACCCAGGCGCACACCCCGGCCGAGAACTATCCATTTTGTACGATCGAACCTAATGTCGGCATTGTAATCGTCCCCGACAAACGCCTTGAGCGCGTCGCGGCGATTGCCAAGCCGGAGAAGGTGACGCCGACGACGATCGAGTTCGTGGACATCGCCGGGCTCGTTGCCGGTGCCTCGAAGGGGGAAGGTCTGGGGAACCAGTTCCTTGCCCATATACGGGATGTGGACGCGATCGCCCACGTCGTGCGTTGCTTCGAGGACGATAATGTGGCGCATGTAACCGACCGTCTGGATCCGCTGTCGGATATGGAGACCGTTAAGACCGAACTGGCGTTAGCGGATCTGGCGACCGTATATAGAGCGTGCGAGCGCGCCGGTAAGGCAGGGAAGGCAGGCGACAAGGACACCATCAAGTTGCACGACCTGCTTGCACGTGTGCATCAGCACCTAAACGATGCCCGGCCAGTACGTGCCTTGGGTCTCGATAAAGCGGACGCGGAAATGTTAAAGCCACTCAACCTGCTTACCAGCAAGCCCACGCTATACATCGCCAACGTGAGCGAAAAAGGTCTTAATGAGAACCCTTATCTCGACGCCGTGACGCACGTCGCGCAGTCGGAGAGGGCCGAAGTCGTCGCGTTGTGTGCGGCCCTGGAAGCAGAGCTCACCGATATGAGCACAGAGGAGAAACAGCTGTTTCTGGCCGACATGGGGCTGGAGGAACCGGGTTTGAATCGCGTGATTCGTGCCGGCTACCGCCTGCTTGGATTACTGACATTCTTCAGTACACAGTCCGACGAGGTACGGGCGTGGACCATACCCGCAGGTGCTCGAGCCCCCGAGGCAGCCGGCGTCATTCATACGGATTTTCAGCGTGGATTCATACGAGCCGAGATCATTAGTTATGACCACTATGTTCAGTGTAATGGCGAGCAAGGTGCGAAAGAAGCCGGCAAACTGAGAGTAGAGGGTAAGGAGTATATCGTCGAGGACGGCGACGTGATCCATTTTCGATTTAACGTGTGAATCCTGACACAAGGCGAAAAATTCAAGATATCGCTTGTCACTTGCATCTTGAATCTTGTATCTTGCGCCTGATTCTTGGCTACGTAGCTCAGGTGGTTAGAGCACGGCACTCATAATGCCGGTGTCGGTGGTTCGAGTCCACCCGTAGCCACCAACTTAATCAACGCCTTACGTCACCTTCCCGAGTTCGTAAAATCGTGAGTGTGGGGATTTTGCGGGACTGCAGTGAATGTGAACACCGAGGAAGTCAAAAAAGTTGTCAAAGGTCGTTATGGCAAAGCCGCTGAAAGGGGTGGCGGCAAGGGATGCTGTTGCGCTACTGAGGTTAGCTCCAGTCTGAACTTTGCGACGGAGCATGGGCTTTATGGTCAGGAAGAACTTTCCCTGGTCCCTGAAATCGCTCGTAATCTTTCTAGAGGATGCGGTAACCCAACGGGATTCGCTGATCTTCAATCTGGCGAGGTAGTCGTGGATCTCGGTTGCGGTGCAGGCATCGATGTCATTCTGGCCGCGCGTAAAGTAGGCCCCAGTGGAAAGGTCGTGGGCGTAGATTTTGCCCCCCAGATGATCGAGCGGGCAAAGCAAGCAGTGGTGGAGGCAGGGTTAAGCAATAGCGTCGAGTTTGTTGTTGCTGACATGGAGCAGCTTAATCTCCCAGACAGCCTTGCCGATGTGGTGACATCCAATTGCGTGATCAACTTATCTCCTGATAAAGACGCGGTGTATCGGCAAGCGTTCCGTATCCTGAAACCGGGTGGGCGGCTGGCTATCTCTGATATTGTCTTGACTGAGAAGATCGAACCTCACGTACAAGCACGCTTACAATCAACCTGGTCAGGCTGTCTGGGAGGAACTATCGCTGAGGAGAGTTATTTCGACATAATCAGCAAAGCGGGATTTAGACAAGTTAAGATCGTCGCTAGTCATGCCCTCGCGTCGCAGGAACTAGACGAAATGGTATGTTGTCCAGGGCCGGAATTCACTCCTGCCCCTGCGAAAGAGGATCTTGCTGTGGTGCAAGGGAAGGTGGTCAGCATCAAATTCACGGCGCTAAAACCACAAATCAGCTGATCCAAGCTAACGTCAAAAGTCTTACACCTAGATAGGGCAATCTAAAAGGATCGACCCCCTGGTCTCTCATCGGGTGGTCGCGAGATACACAGTCCAGTACTGCCTGCGACGGTTCAATAGATTACATGCGCCCGTGACATGAGTGTGTCGACGAATGTAGCGGTCCGAGGCTGGATCACCCTGTTTTCAATGCTTTCCATCACCCACTGGTAGTTTCGGACTCGCTGCTTGTGGACGTAATGGGGTTACCCGAGCACGTGACACAGAATCTTCGGTGCCGCTATGCCGGACGATGTCACCGGTGAGCAAATACAGCACATCTTCCGCGATGTTACAGGCATGATCACCGATACGTTCTAACTGCCGGCACACCGACAACATGAACACCGCCTGTTCGACGTTGTCGGGCTGCCTCCGAATTCTGTTGATCAATTCGTCGTAGAGTCTTTTGTTTAATTCATCCACCAGATCGTCGGTGCCGATCACTCCCTTTGCGATATCCGCATCTGTCTCTACGAATGCAAGTAGGCATTTGCGCAGCATTAGCTTTGCTTGCTTAGAGAGCTCAACGATTTCATCGGGTACCGGCACACGCTTCAATCCAGCCAGTTGTTCGGCACGCTCAGCGATGTTAACGGCATGGTCGCCGATGCGCTCTAGATCATTGTTGATCTTCAATACTGCCACGATCAACCGTAGATCAGCCGCCACCGGTTGATGAAGTGCCAGCAGCTTTAGACATTCTTCTTCCAACTCGACTTCTCTGTCGTCGATTTGTTTGTCTCTGCTGATAACGGCGCGCGCCAAGATCCGTTTAGCGGGGATTGATGCGCCCGAACGAAAGCAGGCGTATGGACTCGCTTCTCGTAAGCATTTAGGTTCGATCGTGGCCGGTAAACAAGTAACAGTTGAATACCGAAAGCGGGATCGACATGGCCGTATTGTGGGGAAAGTCCTACTTTACGCCGTTTACCATACAGACATCGATGGGATCGACGTGTGTCTCGAACAAGTTAAGGCGGGGTTTGCCTGGCACTACAAGAAGTACCAGCATGAGCAAAGTAGAGAAGACCAAAGGCTCTACGCAGAGGCCGACATCAGGGCGCGAAATGACAGACTAGGCCTGTGGCGAGAGAACAATCCTAATCCGCCTTGGGAGTATCGACGGCTGCATAGATCGGAATAGTAAGGAAGATCTCGATTTCTCCACCTTTGTTGTTTCGCAGAAATATGTTGTTTTCTGCTGGTTTTCCCTTTTAATTAGGTCGGTATCCCAGAAAAGACGTACCCCGACGGGACGATGATGACGACGCGCTACGTCGGCACCTCGCGCAAAGGCGCGGGACAGAAGGTGCAGGAGTGGAGCGGCACAACCGAGCTCGTATCGGGCACGGGGCGGTTCAAGGGCGCAAAGGGACAGGGCACCTATGCCGGTGGCCGGTATGCCAATGGATGGCGGTAACCGACTGGGAACTCAAGGCGACGCTGGCCCAGTAGGCCTTCCGCGCCCGTCATGCTCGCCGCAGTAAATCGCCCATCGCAGCTCAGCCGCGATGGGCGAAACGGCGTAACGACGAGAGTTAGCGCGGGCGCGACAACGCGTCGATCACGGGGCAATCGGGGACTTTGCCTTGATCACATTGTGACACCATCTCCTTCAATACTTTCTCTAATCTTTTGAGATCCGCGATGCGCCCACGCACACTGCCGAGATGTTCCGAGGTGATGGCCTTAACTTGCGAGCAGGTGTAACCGCCACCATCAACGAAGCGCAGCAGATCGCGTACTTGCGCAAGGCTAAACCCAAGCGCCCGGCTTCGGCAGATGAAGGTGAGCCGCTTCAGATGCTTCTCCGCATAGAGCCGATGGCCGCCTGGGCTGCGGGGTGGTTTCGGCATCACACCGATGCGTTCGTAGTAACGGATTGTTTCAATGTTGCACCCGGTACGCGCCGATAGTGCCCCAATGGTCGTTGCCGGTGATATTGCGTCCATGGCCTTGAACCTGTAGTTGCTACAGGTTTTATAGTGACACTGTGAAGATCCGCGGGCAACTCCGGGAGACGGTGATGAAAAACCAAACGCTGTTTCGTACTGGCATGGTCGGGGCGGTCGTTGCGGCGGTGTGCTGTTTTACACCCGCGCTGGTGATCTTGCTCGGGGCGGTCGGTCTATCCGCCGCGCTAGCGTGGTTGGACTACGTTCTGTTTCCGGCGCTGGCGCTCTTTGTTGGCATCACTATCTATGCAGTGCTGCGAAGACACGGCGAACCTGCAGAAGGAAAGTGAACGTCAATCCAATGACAGCGGTTAACATGCACTCCACCTTGACCTGCCCTGAATGCGGACACCAAAAGACTGAGACCATGCCGACCGATTCTTGCTTGTTCTACTCCGAGTGTGAGCAATGCAAGACCTTGTTACGTGTCCCTCGTGAATATTCGTCCGAATACACTCTATTGCCTTTTTCCGAAGGCCCCGAGATATCTTTGCTACCGCACCGTGCCAAAAAGCTGGATCGGGGTCACCGCATCGGTCTTTGCCATTGTGCGGGTCAGACCGGCTTAATGAATCAGATGCGTCTCTATGACCCGGTATACGATAGCAAAAACCCGACCCAGTTGTTCGTAGGCGAAACCCCGGCCGTTATCGTTCGCGCGCGTGCAAGTTGCCGTGAAAATTCTGGACATACAGCCCGTCGAGGATTTGGACAGTGAGGTAGTGGTGGAACAAGATGTTGATCTGCCGTTTCCGTCGGCAGTCAAAGAACAATATCCTGAACCAAACGCGCAGAAGCAGGTAGATCCAGTAGTTGAAGATACCGGCTCGTCGGATGGCGACTTTGGACAGGTAGCGATCCAAGAGCCGATCGAGCGATGACGTTTCTCCGCGCCGGATCCAAAACGGCGGTGCGGCATACGGCCACTTTTTTCGGTCACAAATCGAAGCGGTTATCAGATCGCGAAAGGCTTTTCGCAACACATATTTCTCGACCCCATCGCGAACCTTCACGTTGTCGGGCATGCGGCGCGTCTTTTCGAACAGGTGATGGTCCAAGAACGGCGTGCGGCCTTCGATGGAATGCCCCATTTCCGCTCGGTCGCCCAACGTGCCCAGGATGTACGGCGCCAGTATCCCTTTGAATACGAAGTATTGGATGCGCCTCACCAAAGGCAGTTGATCGGTCTTATCCCGTTTCACGCGTCTGCGCAGCGCTTCAATTGCCGGTTGTGAACGTAGACGCACCGAATGTTTGGGATGAAGCATCGCCCGAAAGAGTTGTTGCACCCACGAGGACATGGTGAGCGCATGTTCTTCGATCGGTACAAAGCCCAGTGCTTCGATCAATCGCCGAGCCCGGCGGCCGATTGGCGCTTTACGAATCTTGGTTTTGTTGTACATCTGATCCGACATCGCGCCGCTCCCAGGTTGGAAGTATAAATACCCCAGGAACGTCTCGTCCGACCCTTCGCCGGTCAACACGACTTTTACGTGTTCCGCCGCTAGGCGCGATAAGCAATATTTGCCGACTCCGTGAAAATTGAAAAACGGAAGCTCGCTCACCCACAGCGCGTCTTCCGTGTTTTCCAAAAGCACGTCGTGTGTGCAGGTCACCGAGTGGAACTCCGCGCCAATCTTTTCCGCCATCTCTTTAGACAGCTCGTACTCATTAAATGCGTCGTCCTCCGGAAACTCGA
This sequence comes from Gammaproteobacteria bacterium, assembly GCA_029861845.1. Lineage (GTDB taxonomy): Bacteria > Pseudomonadota > Gammaproteobacteria > Acidiferrobacterales > SPGG2 > SPGG2. The sequence goes on from JAOTYM010000008.1 coordinate 11,607, forward strand.
TGTTGAACACCTTGACCGGGCCGGCGTGATACTTGGCAACGGTCCCCGCGACTATTGCGGAGTCAATGCCGCCGCTGAGGTACACGCCCACGGGCACATCCGCCCGGAGCCGCAGGCGCACGGCTTCATCGAACGCCTCACGCACCGCGGCGATATCGCGAGCATCATCGACAGGGTCGGTTTCGGCGGGCAAGCCGAGGTCCCAGTACTCACGGACCGCGTGGTGTCCGGTGGTCAAATCCACTTCGAACGCGCATCCGGGTGGTACCACCCGGATGCCCTCGAAGATCGAATCCGGCATCGCTCCGCTGAGGTAATCCCGGACCGCTACCACATCGATGGCCGGGGCATGGCGCCCCGTCGCGAAGATGGCCTTCGCTTCCGATGCGAACAGGTATTTGCCGCCGCCTTCATGAAGGTACAACGGCTTGATGCCGAACCGGTCGCGCAACGCGATGACCCGCCGCCGCACCTTATCGTACAGCACGAACGCGAACTCGCCCCGCAGATACTCGGTGAACCCAACGCCATGTTCTTCGTAGAGATGAATAATTACTTCTGAGTCGCTTTGCGTTGTGAAGGCGTGCCCTTGTGATTCGAGCTCTTCACGTATGCGTTCGAAATCGTAGATTTCACCGTTGCATACCAACACCACATTTTTGTCTTCCGAGAATAGCGGTTGCGCGCCGCCCTCTAGGTCGATAATTGAAAGCCGCGTGTGCCCCAGTCCTACACCACTTTCAGCGTCTACGTATGCGCCTGTGTCGTCGGGGCCCCGGTGGCGCAGCGACTCGACGGCGCCCAAGATTTGCGCTTCGTCCAGGTGATGATTCACCGATGCAAGAATGCCGCACATGTGGTTACCTTCGCGGGGAGTAGATTGGATGGCAAACTTGCGTTGCCACAGCCGGGAGAGTCTAACGCCCTGACGCGCGGACTTCTATCTCAACTCTTTCAGCGTGAACTTGAGTCCACGCGATTCGCCGGCGCGATCGGCATTCATTGTCATCGAATCGCCAATGAACGATCTCCAGATTTCGAAGTCAATATCGTTTGATGTGATTACACGCCGGCCGTTAAACGGTGTGATCATGTCGCGCGCCTTCAAGCCTGAGCGGTGTGCTGGAGCGTTTTCAAGGATCTCGGTGGCGTTGCAACCTTCCGTCGCAATAATCCCGAATTTCTGCAACACGTAAGGCTGTTACGCCGCAATATCGACCACCCGGTAACCGGCAACCAATACCAACGATTGCAATTTTCTCGTCAAGAAAGCACGCGTTAATACTGCTGGTCTGAATCTTTAGGTTTCCCCCAGACCGAGCACGAAGGTGCCCGCACGATGCCCAGAGGTCATAGCATCCAAATGCAGACGTTGAAGCATTTGTACCTTGAGGGTCCGGAACGGGTCGTCTGCCGCCGGCCAAGAGATTTTCACCTCGCCGACGCCCGACAAGAATTCTCGAAAACTGAAATCTGGCAGGCCGTTTTGTGCGCAGGAGCCGCCGGGAGTCGGCCAAGTGCCGTCGTTCATCGTGGCCTCAGGTAAGGTCCGCTTGCGCATCAGAAAGCCGCCCCTTGCCCATCGTGCATCACAGCTCAGATTATCTATCGAAACACGGAAGACCAACCTTATTTTTGCCTCAGCTCATTCGCCTTCCGCTCCGCAGGCCCAATAACCAATTCGGACAGCACCTCGATTAGCTGCTGTTGACTTTCGTACTCATACAGCTCCAGCACCCACGGGTAGCGCTTGAAGTGCTCAAACATGGCGTATTCCGCTTCACTTGCCATGATCAACGGCTGCACCGGCACCGAGGGCAAATCAGGCACGATACTTTGCAGCTCCTGTGGGATGCTTTTCGCGTCGGTGATGTCAGCGATTACAAAGCGGGCCATGTGGGCTAGAGTGGATATTGTCTCGGTGAGATCACGGGTTGCGGGTTTCTCGAAGTCGAAGAGAACCGGGCTGTAGTCGCGCTTTCGCAGCTCTTCCCGCAACGCATCGATGACCCTCTTTCGCTCCTCTGTGAAACGGCCAAGGATCAAAACCACTTTCGAGGTGATGGTGTCTATGACGTGCCGGATCTTTTCGTTTGCCAGTAGCAGGTAGATGAACTGTGCCACCTCAAGATTGTCCGTGGTGATTTCCGGTTCGCCTTCTGCTGTGATAACCAGATCCGACTGAATGGCTCCTTCTAAGCATACGTTCCAAGCAGAGACACCGTAAATGCGGCAACCCGTTAGATCCCCACCTTTCAGGATTGTTTCTGTCAGCGTAGCCCGTTCTAAACAGGCACCTTGTAGCTTCGCGTCTCTAAGGTTTGCAGCGCTTAAATCGGCTCTGCTGAGATCCGCTTTTATAAGAATGGCGTGACTAAGATCGGCACCTCGGAGCCCCGCTTCAACGAGATTCGCATCGCTGAGGTCCCACCTAGCAAAGCTCTGGTGACCTTCTTCAGAGTTTACAATCTCCCAGACGGCCCTCCCCTTGCTATCGATCTTCGTACTTGTATCTATCTGAGCACCGCGGAGCTCTGCCTGGTGAATACTTGATCCGGTGAGGTCTGCACCCTGAAGATTCGCACGCCGAAGATTTGCCGTTCTGAGCTGCGCGCCTCTGAGGCTTGCCTGCAATAGGTCTGCGCCGCGCAAATCCGCCTCATTCAAAATAGCCTCCGTGAGATCCGCTCCGACCAAATTTGCTTCACGCAAATCCGCTCCGCTCAAGTCCGCGTTTTTGAGGTTTGAGCGTAGATCTGCCTCGCGCAGGTCAGACTTCACTAGAATCGCGTGGTCTAGAAACGCTCCACTAAAGTCTACTTTGCTGAGCACTGCTCCACTCAAGTCCGCCTTGGAGAAAACCATATCCCTGAAATTCGCTTCACTCAAGTCGATTTTTCTTAGGTCTCTCCCCTTAGCAGGGTGAGTAGAGACCTCCCATATGAGCCGGAACTTGGGCCCCATCTGAGTAGCGCTGTCTAATTGGGACCACTGAAGACGGGCCCCTGTCAAATCGGCGCCCAGTAGGTTCGCTCCACGAAGGTCCGCATCCCGAAAATACGCCCAGCGAAGGTCCGCACGTGTCAAATCCGCCCGGCGAAGGTCCGCATCTGTCAAATCCGCCCGGCGAAGATCTGCTTCGCGAAGGTCTGCCCCGCTGAGCTTGGCCTTACGTAGGCTCGCACCCCTCAGGTCAGGTTGACTGTTCGGATTCTGATCACGCCACCTATTCCAGGCAGCTACGTCGTCTCGCAGAAGTCTTGAATGATCTTCATTTCCCATTATTTAGTCGGCATTGTCAGACAACTAAGCAGCACTGCTCCAATTTTCGCAGCCGGCTTGTTCATCGCAACCTTTGCACCATCGGCGCATCATGTTCGCCTGAAATTATATGCCATCAGTAGGTTAGTTTCGCGCTTCCACCCCATACGCTCGCTGGCGATGAGATCATCTCTCCGATGACAGGTAGTGACAAAGCCAACTGCCAATCCGTGCATGGCTTTTACCGTTTTAGGCGCCGCGATCGTCAGCAGCGATAATAGCGAATCGATTCAGACGGTTTGCAATCGTTTGAATCGTTACCTTTCTCCTGTTCTTACTCTATGCGACTGGAGCCGTTGCCGATTCCCTCACCGGTAAGGTCGTCAAAATTGCGGATGGCGATACCCTCTACGTGCTCGACGCCAATAATGAGCAATGCAAAATCCGTCTAGCCGGGATAGAAGAGCATGGCGGGGCTCCTGTTGTCGTTTTTATGTGATGGCGGAGTAATCAGCGGATTTCTAAGGTTACGGCAACCGGACAGTGATCGGATAGCTTTTTCTTCAGGCGCTCACTCTCCTCATATACGATCTCCTCGAAGCTAAAGGGTCTGATCCAGCGCCGGGAAGTCTTATCAAAGACGATGTGATCAATGAAGTGGGTGAACACCCCACCCCAACAGCCCTGCTGCCTACCCTCGGTGATGCGATGCAAGTCTGCATTAAGCGGCTTCCCGTCATCAATCTCCGGCCAGAACTCATCACCTGGCACATCGAAGCGGCGATTGAAGTCACCTAGGACGATGAAGGGGATGCCTGCTTCTGCTCTGGCATCGATCCACCGCTCCAATGCGGGGAGCTGACGCTTGAGCTTCTTGCAGGCATTGGTATTGCTGTTAAGCGACTTCCCCCAGCAGCCTGACCTGAGATGCACCGACAGTAATCGGATCGCCTGACTCGCCACGGTGATGGTGATATCGGTGCCGTGGCGTAGGCCGCCGGTGACATTAAGCTCAACGAGATCTGGGTTTTGGATAACGCTTATGCCGTGGCGTACCGCAAAGCCGGTGCGAAGGGCGTCGGTGCGGTTCTCGATGAAAAGCTGATAGCTGGTTGGCTTGAAGACCTTTCGGGCTGCCTGCAGGGTCTCTATTTCCTGAAACGCGATGACATCGGCATCCAGGATCTCTGCATACAGGGCGAGGCGTTCAAAGTCCGCCTGTTGTCTGGCATTGGGGCCTTCACCGATCCCATCTCGCAGGTGTTCGATGTTCCAGGTGGCGATCTTCAGGGTATCGGCGGCGGCAGCCGAGAAAATAAACAAGCTAGCTGCAAGGGCAACTGTTAGCCGCATCCATGCATTATGACAGTGCGGCAGGAATTGTGGCAGGCCCAGCTGCCGATGCTGTCTTAGGGAGCATCACGGTAGCAATCCGTGCTGGAAAGAAAAAGGCCCGCACGGGGCCGGCCTGGTTTAGGTATGCGGCTTCGATGAATCGCAGTTGATCTCAATTGCTGGTGGTGCAGCCGGTTGTGAGAATGTCCGTGTCGCCGACCGACCAACCCTGGTCGCGCGCCTCGGTGCAACCGTGCCCACCGCTGATGCTGGCCCCTTCGCCGCTGGCGGTGTTATTCCAGCCCCCGCTAACGCTGGCATCCTGACCGCTGGCGGTGTTGCTTCTGCCCCCACTGATGCTGGCAAGATCGTTGTTAGCGATGTTGCCCTTACCCCCGCTGACGCTAGTACCGTTGGCGCTGGCGGTGTTGTTACTGCCGCCGCTGACGCTGGCAAAGTCGCCGGTGGCGATGTTGTCACTCCCGCCGCTGATCGTCGCGGCCAGACCCACGGGCACTTCCTTTGGGGGACTGACGTTCGCGGTGGTGTTACCGGTGCCACCGAGGATCGCTGAGTGGTCAGAGCGGGCCGCGTTGCCGTTACCGCCGGTGACCGACGCATGCTCGCCGCTGATCGTATTTCCAAGACCCGCGACAAAGCCACCGAAGCTGGGGTAGCTGTGCTCAGGACCGACAATGAGGTTGTGGGATCCCGTTCGATCATTAGACAGCCCGAGGGTGTCCTCGTTGTAGCCTATAATGAGATTGCCCAGGCCGTTTACCAAATTGGTCACTTCGGCGGGATCGCCATTGCGGATGTGCACGTTAACCCCGTCGAAGAACACGTTCTTTCCATCCGCGCTCACGGTTATGGCGCTGGTTAACACTTGAACGATCGCCTCCAGCGCCGCCACCCGCCCTTCAAGCTGTGCCACCCTACTTTGGGCGTGACCTGGATTGTGATCGGCCAAAGCCCCACCCGTCATCAGCACGAAGGGCAACGTGACAAGGATTCTCGTGAAATTCTTAACCATGACAACCTCTACTCGGCGATTAGCCGTTGGGATTAGGAATTCCATTTCGGGGAAGGAGAGGCGGGTACGGAGTTATCCCCCGTAGACGGCGCGGCCGTGGGGTTTCCTTAGTACTATTGCCTTCCACGCCGTCCTAATGCGTTGGCAGTAACAACCTAAACACACTACTAGTACTTAGGGGTAGATAAATCAAGCCCCCGGCCGAACAGCACATACGCTGACGGTTGCATACAATGTGATTGAAACCAGGGATTCCCGGAATAAGGCAATGACCGCCCGTGTAAGTACGCTTTTCTTCCTCGTATTTCTCTCCCCAGCAGCCTCTGCCGATACCCTCACCGGCAAGGTCCTCAAGATTACGGATGGCGATACCCTCTACGTCCTCGATGCCAATTATGAACAACACAAAATCCGTTTAGCCGGGATTGATGCGCCCGAACGAAAGCAGGCTTATGGATTGGCTTCTCGGAAACACTCAGCTTCGATAGTGGCGGGCGGATCGAACGGCCGGCGACCACCCCTCTCGATATCTCTTCACGGGCTGACAGCGACAGACAACGCCTCAAACGCTTGCGCTCTGGTGGTCGTATCCCACCGGTCTGCGACAGGATGTTCTGAATTGATGAATGACTGCGGCCGAAATAACGACCAATCTCGTTTAAAGACTCGCCTTTCTGCCAGCGATCCCACATCAATGCTTTATCGGCTTCGGTGTAGTAAATCCTCGTCGGGTAGCCCATCTGCAACATCCTCCTCTCCGGTGGTAGAGTTTAGGTGTTGCATCCACCCATTGAGCCCGCAACCCAATCCGGACTTTCGCATAAGTGCCGCAAAGCCGACATTCGTCGCACATTCTAGTTTATTGAGCCCTGATAGTGGTGTCCGTATTTGCTAGAATGACACTCACCGCCGAATTGTTACAACTTTCAGATTACATGAAGAAAATCCCGAAAACCTACGCCAATTTCAATATTGATAAATGGGGCGATAACGTTCGTTCCATTATCTGTTAGATATCCAATATTAAGGTGAAAGAGTAAGCACCATGCTAAAGGTCGCAATTGTTCAAGAATCCTCCGTATTGCTGGATCGTCAAAAAACAATCGAAAAAGCGGTAAGTATGCTCGAACAGGCGGTAGCCGCTAGTGCTGAGCTAGTCATATTTCCAGAGGCATTTATTCCAGGTTATCCGGCGTGGATATGGCGTCTCCGGCCCGGTGGTGATTGGGGGCTAAGCGAAGCGTTACATGCTCGTTTATTAGACAATGCCGTCAATCTGGATGCCAATGATCTCGCACCGCTTTGCGATGCGGCAAAGAAGCATGAAATAACAATTGTTTGTGGCCTAAATGAAAAAGAGAGTCAACTTAGTCAGGCGACCCTTTATAACACTGTCGTAATAATTGGGTCAGAAGGGAATATCCTGAACCGCCATCGTAAGCTAATGCCCACTAACCCGGAGAGGATGGTTTGGGGGTTCGGAGATGGCTCAGGTTTAAACGTTGTTGATACGCCCAGCGGAAGAATCGGTACATTGCTGTGCTGGGAAAATTATATGCCTCTGGCGAGGTACGCCCTCTATTCACAAGGTATAGAGATGTATATAGCACCAACCTACGACAGCGGAGACGGATGGATTGGAACGATGCAGCATATTGCTCGTGAGGGTCGTTGTTGGGTTATATGCAGTGGTGTAGTTCTAACAAATAGCGATATTCCCGCTGATTTCCCGGAAAAAGAAAACTTATATCCCAATTCGGAAGAATGGATTAATCCAGGTGATTCAGCAGTGATCGCACCGGAAGGTGAGATCGTGGCTGGTCCAATGCGTAAGGAAAAGGGCATACTTTATGCTGAAGTGGATCCAAAGCGTGTCGGTATCGCTAAAAGAGCGCTTGATGTTGCGGGGCATTACGCCAGGCCGGATATCTTCACGCTCCATGTAAACACCCAACCTCAAAGTCCGATCAAGTTTGAGTAGGTGGTCGTGAAATCTAACAACAGCGTCGAGTACCGTCGGTGCATAAAACGCGCCGCCGCTCACGTCGGCTGTTAATACTAACGTCCGCTTTTTAATTCTCGATTGACCCCTTTTGGCCGAAGGACTAAACGGCTCGCGCGGTAACCGGTAGCGAGCGGTTTAGTCCTTCGACCCCGAGCCGTCCTTCCACTTCGCGGGTTCCGATGCCCGTTTTCTTGGGTCGCCTGCAGTTGGACGATGCATATCGCCTGAATCTCCGTTATATTCAACCAGCTCCAACCTAAAGAGGAGGTATCAAAATGTTCGGACGTGTGTTGCGGCAGCTTTCGTTAGTGATCGCGCTCTTACTGACGCTTGTGATCGCCGCTCCGGCTTCGGCCGTCGAGATGACGTTTTACGGTAATCAGCACTTCAAGTTCGTTTCCGATGAAGGCAAGGTCATCCTCATAAATCCCTGGGTCAAGGGTAACAAGGATGCCCCGATGACCCTCGATTCCTACAAAAAGGGCGACGTGGATTTGATTCTTACTACGTCGGGGCATGGAGATGACCAGGGCAACGCAGTCGAGATCGCGGCGCGTACCGGTGCAACCATCTTCACCGTGGCCGAGCTTGGGGGCTGGATGCAAAGCCAGATCGAGAAGTTCGGCGGCTCCAAGAAGCAGATTTACCGAGGTGCCATCAGCGGCCGTTATAAAGTGGGAAACGTCGCGGTGCAGCTTATTCAGGCCGCCCATGGCACCGGCATCAGCACCGGGAAGGAAGACCATCCCGCGGGTTACTACGGAGGACCGGCATCCGGTTCGGTGATTACCTTCGAGAGTGGCCTTAGGGTTTTGATGGCCGGCAGCACAGGGCTTTCCATGGAGTTGCAGCTTTTCGGCATGCGCTTTCAACCGCACGTCGCCTTGGTGCCGATCGCCGGACGGTTCATGATGCATCCGGACGACGCGGCCTTCGCCACCAAACTGCTGATGACCGACAACCCCAATCTCAAGACGGTTGTTCCGCAACACCACCGCATTAAGGGGCGCCCCTCATGGATGGGGACACCGGCTGAGTTCGAGGCGGAGATCAAGAAACTTGGGCTCAAGGTCAACGTGCTATCCCCGGAGGTTGGAAAGACCTACGCCCTATCCAAGTAAAGTCGAAGCCTGTTTTATGGCATCGTCGCCGGATGTAGTCAATGCCGGGCGATTTCCCCTATAGGGGAGACTCTTTTTGCAAGTGCCGGGATGGCACGTATCACACTACGCTGGAGCGCCTAGACTGAGCCAATCAACATAGTTGGCTGCAATGCCGGGTAGAGCCTCCCTTGCACGAAGCCGCGGCCGGACAGCGCAGGTGCGCGCGTTTATTTCGCGGCCTTACCTGCCCCCTCGATCGCCTCGCCTGCCGCGGTGACCGACTCTGCGTGCTTACCCTGTTCGTGGAGCGCCTGTCGATTTGTTGAATAGAGGAATGCATGTGAAAGCGATCGTATACACAAAATACGGACCACCGGATGTTCTTCAGCTCAAAGAGGTAGCAAAACCTATTCCTAAAGACAATGAAGTCTTGATAAGAATTCATGCGGCAACAGTAACAAAAGGGGACTTCAATGATAAGCAGCAAGAAAGTAATATTTGAGTTTGCAAGCTACAAGACTGAAGATTTAATTTTCCTCAAAGAGCTTATTGAGGCGGGAAAGCTAAAATCAGTCATAGATAGACGCTATCCGTTGGAACAAGTTGCCGAGGCTCACAGGTATGTCGACAAAGGACACAAGAACGGGAATGTAGTCATAACTGTGGAAAACAATAGCAAAACCTAGAAAATCGCTGCACCCAACCGCTATTCCGCTGCGCTTCATAGCGCCAGGTGAGCTTTGTCGTTATGAGTAAAGACAGACAAACTGAATCGGAGACAGTGGCTCAAGATAGGTTTTGGCGCTACTGCGGGTGCCATGTCAACTAAAATATTTGGTAGCGAGTCCACACAAGGAGAATGCCGAACAGCCCAATATAAAGCCATGGGCCCGTTTTACCCGAACCAACCCCAGCTCCAAACCGAAAACATTAAATGAATAATAAAATTAAAATACCAGAAGAACGGAATGAGACGATAAGAGAGGAATTATTGAGGTGGCTAGAGGGAAGAGAGCTTGCAATTGGAGAGTTGTCCAAAGTGGTAGGTAAATCTGAAAAAGAGATTTACGATCATCTAGAACAACTTCAGAAGTCAGGGCTTCTTGTAATAATTCCCGCTGAATGTGGCAAATGTGATTATATATTCGAATCGCGTGAGAAAGTAAAAAAGCCTAGTAAATGTCCAAAATGTAAGAGTACCTATATACAACAACCATTATTTACTGTGTCGTCAAGATAACAAGACGAATTAAGCCTAGCAATGCAATCGAAGACGGACCAGAACTTCCCCCCAAGTAGTGGACACCGCTGATGTGGGCGTTATAAAGCTCCGAGTTATGGAAAACTTTGAGCTGATTATTTTTGATTGCGATGGTGTTCTTGTTGATAGCGAGCGGGTTGCCAACGAAGTGTTTGCGAAGATATTGAAGGAAGAATGTGGATTTTCACTTAGCCTAGAAGATATGTTCGAAACGTTCGTTGGGCGCGCTGCCGGGCAGTGTATGGAAATTATAGAGGATATGCTCGGCGCCAAACCTCCTCCAGGCTTGGAAGTGCGTTATAGAAAAGATATAAATAAGGCATTAAAGGAATCCGTCACGGCCGTTAATGGCATTGAGCACGCGTTAGCCGAGATTTCGATTCCATACTGCGTGGCCTCAAGTGGCTCCTACGAAAAAATGCAAACCACATTAGGTAAAACTAAATTACTCGAACTCTTCGAGGGTAAGCTCTATAGTGCGTCAGACGTTGCGCGTGGAAAGCCATTCCCTGATATATACCTTCACGCGGCTGAAAGCATGGGTTGCTCGAGTCCTCGCAGATGCCTAGTCATTGAGGATAGCCCATTAGGGGTTGAAGGTGCCGTTGCCGCTGATATGGTGGTGTTTGGTTATGCAGAACTAGTGAAAGAGGAAAAGCTTATCAAAGCTGGTGCACACCATACTTTTAGCGATATGAGTAATTTGGCTCATGAGATTGCGACTTATGAACACGCTGCCTTATGACAAACGGTTTAACAGGAGCGTCACGAAGAACACGCCGCCCGGTTAACCGAGATGTTAGGCGAACATGAGAGGAGGAGCGGTGGCTAGGCGCTGCGCGATGCAGGCGAATCAGAGTTCACATCTCTAATGAATGAAGGGGAAGGCGCTCGACCAGATGGCAGCGCAGGCGTACCAACGTGAGGAGGCGAAGATGAAATCCGACACCCGATGGCTACGAATTTCCTACTGGGCGGGTGCGATCATCGACGGACTCGCAGCAGTTTCAATGCTTGCCACAGCTATCTTCGGCGTTGGCGGCATGCTGTCGGGTTTCTCCCCGGGTGCCGAGTATCGATATGCCATGGGTCTTGGCGGCTCCCTGATGGCCGGATGGACCGCGCTGTTGATCTGGGCGGACAGAAAGCCATTGGAGAGGAAAGGCGTCCTTCTCCTGACAGTGTTCCCTGTAATAACGGGCATTGTGCTCACAGGAATCACGGCTGTTCTGGCCGGTCTCGTTCCTCTCTTCAAGATGCTGCCAGGGATCATCGTACCGACAGTCGTGGGTGTTCTCATGACCTTCGCCTACCTGGACGCCAGGCAGACGCAAGAATGAGTAGCCCAAAGAAAGACGCCACAAGCTATGCCGGCCCTGTGAGGCCGTCAGTGCATTGGGTGGAACCGGCTTGGTGCCATCGGCGATCCGCCAAACCAGGGGTTGCAGCTGACGGGGCCAGCGCCGATCATAGCCCCGCAGCTAAACGCCGGCGTTACATTTGGATAGAAGAGAAATGGACAACTTGGCTGCAGATGGGACTTACTATTTCAGTTGAGTTGGCGCAAATGATGAGAAGCACAGAGCGATATGCGAGATCTAGGAGATTCATTAAGGATATCTCTGCGCACACGCCATTTACAACCTAGCAGAGCGGAATATTGAAGGAGCGTCAATCAGTTCGTATGGAGAAGCTTTGTATTGGGGGGTAGCCGCATTTTCTACAGCCGGAATTGCTGATACGCCGATATCTGGTACTGCACAGTTAGTTGGTGGCTTATGGATTGTTCTTGGTTCAGTGTTGTTCTTCGGAACCATTGTAGCAACTGTTACGAGCTATTTTATGAGACCAATGCAGCGCCCTCATAAAAAGATAATTGAGACGATAGAGTACAACCTCGAACAGTTAGATGCTCTGACGCTCGACGAGCTCGATTTATTAAAGGAAACAGTTGACACACCGATCGTTCATGTCGAGCGCTTAAAGGAAAAACGGTCAAGCGGTTAGTCGAAGTCTAACATACCGCCTGTCGGAGGCTCTTGGCTCGCATGCTCACGATGCAATTGAAAGCGATGAAACCTAACAAGCAGCTTGAGTTCGCGCGCTACACGCGCCGGAGCGGCAAAACGCTGCGTGCTTTACCGGCCGTTCAGCCTTCTTGTTGGTCGGGTGCCAAGTGCGCCAGACGCTGATGCTAGACCAAGGGGGCTGTAATGAAAACGCCTGACATTCCACAAGAGGATGAAGCTCGACTCAAGACGCTTAGGTCACTCAAGATCTTGGATACCCCGCCAGAGGAACGTTTTGATCGTCTGACGCGGATGGCGAAGCGGATGTTCGAGGTGCCTATCGCACTTGTCAGCCTTGTTGATGAAAACCGTCAGTGGTTCAAGTCCTGTGTTGGTCTCCACGTTAGTGAAACACCACGAGATATTTCATTTTGTGGGCATGCTATTCTCGGTAACGAAATATTCTTCATTCCCGACGCAACAAAGGACGAACGCTTTGCAGACAACCCACTGGTTTTGAATGAACCCAATGTTCGTTTTTATGCCGGATGCCCACTGAGATCCTTGAACGGGAGCAAACTAGGGACGCTGTGCATTATTGACCAGAAACCGCGACGTCTTAGCGAGCAAGACCTCGAAGCATTGAAAGACCTTGCATCAATGGTGGAGCGCGAACTTGCAGCAGTACAACTGGCGACACTAGACGAGCTTACCGATATAACAAACAGGAGAGGCTTTATGATGCTCGCCCAACACAGCCTTAACCTCAGTCGTCGACAGGGAATTCCTGCGTCGTTGGTTTTCTTCGACCTAAACGAATTCAAATTGATCAATGACAAGTTTGGGCACGCTGAGGGAGATAGGGCATTAATTGCCTTTGCTGACCAAATGAAAAACGCGTTCCGTAATTCGGACCTCTTCGCGCGGCTAGGAGGCGATGAGTTCGTCGTATTGCTCACCAATACATCAAAAAAAATCGCAGAGAACATTATCGCGAAATTTCAGCAGTCTTTAGAGGAATACAGTCAAGAAGTTAATCGCGGGTATAATATTTCGTTCTCTCATGGCATCGTCGAATTTAGTCCTGACAAGCACCATACGGTTGAAGCATTGCTGGCCGACGGGGACTGGCTGATGTATGAACACAAAAGGCAAAGCAGTAATGTTGACAGCGAAAGGGGTTAGTAGCCTTTCTGTGGTCTGTCCAACCAGTCATGCCAGCGGACTAACAAAAAACGTCGCTTTCTGCCGTCGGCGGAATTAGAAAGTTATCCAGCTAGAGAAAAATGAGTAAAGAACGGATTTCAAACGCAACTCTCCTAATCATCGACGTACAGAAGGGATTTGACAACGAAATTTGGGGGACCCGTAACAATCTTGATATGGAGGCAAACCTCTCCAGAATACTCGAGCATTGGCGAGGCCTTGGTCGGGCTGTGGTACATGTTCAGCATTGCTCGGTCGAGCCGAATTCCCCTCTACGTCCGGGACTCCCCGGCTGCCAATTTAAGGACGAAGTGCGACCGATGGACGGCGAACCGGTTTACCAGAAGATCGTTAACAGTGCGTTCATTGGAACGACACTCGAAGAGGACCTCAAGAAGAGCGGAATTCGGGAGCTTATAATTGTCGGTTTGACTACGAATCATTGCATATCTACGACTGCTCGGATGGCGGGCAACCTTGGATTTGAAACCTTCGTAGTGTCAGACGCAACAGCGACCTTTGATAGAATTGGACCGGACGGCACGCACTATTCTGCCGAACAGATCCACGAAATCTCTCTCGCCAGTTTACATAACGAATTCGCGACTGTAGTAGATACTGACTCGGTAATTGCGTCCTAATACGCTGGATAACAAAACTTTCGAGCGGATCACGTGTGATGACAAAAAAATCAGAGGAATAAATGTAGTTTTTCCTTGTGCCCTCACTCAAAATAACCGTTAGATGCCACGCCCAATCGTGAATATGAACCGCGCGGGACTTCTGCGGGAGCGAGCGGTCAAAGTACTGCAAGGTCTCGCAAATCGAGCAACGAGCGTCCCACGGTTTCTTCACTAAATCACTATGCTACATTTTTTATTTTGCCCTCATAATACCGGTGTCGGTGGTTCGTCTTGGCGCTGTGCTGTCCTGCTGCGCGCCAGGGTGCAGGGCGCAAATCCCCGTCGCCACCACTTATCTCACCAATATTGCCGTCAGCGATGTTAGTAGCAATTGTAGGTTTGGTGGTGGCGTCGCAACGTGGCCAGGACCTCTGCCAGCCATGTTAAAGACCGTTAGGTCTATCGCCTCTTTGCTGTTGAGTTACGGCCTACTGCTAGTAGCGATGGGGTTGTTTAGCACGTTACTCGGCGTGCGCAGCCAAATCGAGGGTTTTTCGACCGAAGTCGTCGGCATAATCATGGCCGGCTACTTTGCGGGTCTGCTCTTGGGGGCGCTCTACGCGGTGTATGTGGTAACCAGGGCTGGCCACATCCGTGCCTTCGCGGCCTTCGCATCACTCATATCTATTGCCGCTCTCGTTCACGTGCTTTGGGTAGAACCGCTTGTTTGGTTTGTGTTGCGATTGCTATCCGGCTTCTGTATGGCTGGCATGTTCATCGTCACCGAAAGCTGGCTGAATGAGCGTGCCACCAACGAGATCCGCGGTCAGGTGTTGTCGTTATACATGGTTACTAATTATTTTTCCGCCGGCTGTGGGCAATATCTGCTGCCTCTCGCCGACCCAGCTGAGTTTCATCTGTTTTCCGTCGCATCTATCCTTTTTTCGCTCGCGCTATTACCGGTCCTATTGACAAGGTCGAGTGCGCCGCCTTTGGCGAAACCGAAGCGGCTACGATTCCTCGATCTCTATCGTACTTCGCCGCTGGGGGTGTGGGGCGCATTCTGCGCCGGCCTCGTAAACGCGGCGTTCTACGGTATGGGCCCGGTGTTCGCTCAACGTGTTGGCCTGTCTATCGCCGGTACATCGACATTCATGGCAGCGGTGATACTTGGGGGTCTACTATTGCAGTGGCCAGTGGGGCGCTTCTCAGATCGCGTCGATCGACGCAAGGTAATGATTAGCTTAGCACTCGCCACGTCCATTGCGTGCGTCGCAACTGTCGTCATGATGGACTTTGGTAGGACTTGGTTGTTTTTGATCGGTGCCGTCTATGGGGGGTTGTCGTTCACCATCTACCCGTTGAGTATCGCGCACACCAATGATTTCGCGGCACCCGAGCGGCGTGTCCAGGTCGCGAGTGGCTTACTCATTGCGTACGGGATTGGCGCTAGTGCGGGGCCGATCATGGCCGCCACGTTCATGGGCCGATTGGGGCCGGAAGGAATGTTCGTGTATAGCGCCTTGGTGATGGGCGTGCTTGGTGTCTTTGGATACTACCGTACACGGCGGCGGGCACCGAAATCCAGCGATGAGCGCGGTCGTTATATCGTTACGCCAGGTGCGCAGTTCACCTCGGAAGAGCTTTATGCAAGGGTGCGCGATCAAATGGACAAGGACCTTGCGCGTATGGTGGGTGGACGCACGCATCCTCTTGCTCGATAGTTCGGCGATGGTCGCGAAAACGAAACGAAAAGCCACTCGCTCTAGAAGACCATCGAGGGTCAAGTACACGGGGCAAGCGCAAGAAATATGGGTGGGCATTGATTCAGTCGTGCGAAGTATTAGGAAAATTCAGCGCCGGATAAGGGCGGATGGTGAACCGGCATCACAATTGGATATTCATGAGCTTAAGCGATTGGGACGAGAGTACACATGCCTGATTAAACGCTTACCTATTGATATCAACAAGTAAAGTACCGATGCGCACGCTAGTGTGGCCGAATGGGACTATGCTAGTATTTCTCGACATCCAGCAGTTGCCGTAAACCAAGCATAGAGCGAGATAAAGAGTGGAAAACACTGGAATTTTTATTGGCAAGGCTGAGGAGCCCATTTACCTTGCCCCCAAATATGCAAATCGCCATGGCTTGATCGCCGGCGCGACCGGCACTGGCAAGACCGTATCCCTGCAGATTCTTGCAGAGGGGTTCTCGCGGCTCGGGGTTCCTATTTTTGTGGCCGACGTGAAAGGAGACTTGTCTGGAATCAGTCAGGCAGGTACGACTAAGCCCAAATTGATGGAGCGCGCCCAAACCATCGGGTTCGATGACTACACCTTGCAGGGCTTCCCCACTGTTTTTTGGGATCTGTTCGGCAGACAAGGGCACCCACTACGGACCACTGTTTCTGAAATGGGGCCCTTATTATTGTCACGCCTGTTGGAATTGAACGATACCCAGGAAGGAGTGATGTACGCCACCTTCAAATTTGCCGATGACGAAGGTCTGCTGTTGCTAGACCTTAAGGATCTGCGCGCCTTGCTGACTTCGATCGGTGAAAACGCCACGGCGATGACCTTGGAGTACGGCAACATCTCTAAGGCGTCGGTGGGTGCGATTCAAAGACGCCTACTAGTGCTCGAGGAACAACAAGGCGAGCACTTTCTCGGCGAACCAGCCCTGTATTTAGCTGACTTTATGCGCACAGATACAAACGGCCATGGGTTTATCAATGTACTCGCGGCCGACGAGTTGATGCAGTATCCGAGGTTATACGCGACATTCTTATTGTGGTTGTTGGCTGAGCTATTCGAGGAGCTCCCCGAGGTCGGTGATCCTGAGAAACCACGGTTGCTGTTTTTCTTCGACGAGGCGCACTTATTATTCGACGAAGCACCGCGAGCCTTAGTCGACAAGGTCGAGCAGGTTGTGCGTCTAATACGTTCTAAGGGCGTCGGTGTCTTTTTTGTTACCCAGAATCCGCTTGACATTCCGGATGCGGTGCTCGGGCAATTGGGAAACCGTATCCAGCATGCGCTGCGCGCCTTCACGCCACGAGATCAAAAGGCAGTTCGTGCTGCCGCCGATACTTTTAGGCCCAATCCTAAATTCAAGGCAGCCCAAGTGATAATGGAGTTAGGTGTCGGTGAAGCGCTCGTATCTACGCTGGAGCGTAAGGGCGCGCCTGGAATTGTTCAGCGTACCTTGATACGCCCACCTTCATCGCGATTAGGTCCAGCGTCGGAATCCGAACGTAAAGCAGTAATCGAGCACTCCATGCTGCGTGGTCGGTATGAACAGACAGTTGACCGAAAATCGGCCTACGAACACTTGAAAGAACGCGCCGCCAAGGGGAAAGAAAAAGAGAAAGATGTCGAAACCAAAGATAAAGAGGGGGGCGGGCGCCGGCGCAGTAATCGCCAAAGTGTGACGGAGGCCATGGTAAAAAGTGTAGTTCGGGCCCTGGGGAGCTCACTCGGCCGGCGCATAGCGCGTGGCGTATTAGGCTCAATACTTAAGGGCCGGTAAGACTAAGTTTGTCGAACAGTATTGGTGTTCGACTGCAAGTCACAAATCGCCCAGTCCGGGCTTCTTCAGCACCAATGCGAAATCTTCGGGCTCATCACAAGACGATCTGGTGGGTTGTCGCGCTTGTTTTGCTCACGTCTGTCTGGGTTTTTTTTGCGCACGAATTCAGTGATACACGAACCTTCGGGGGCAGCGATGATGGCACTGCGGTTAAAGTTGCCTTTGAACAACAACGATCCGGAGTCTGGGTTAACGTTTCAGGAAAGGTGACTCGCCTATTGCCTGATGACAACAAAGGTGCTCGCCACCAACGATTTATCTTGAGGCTCGAGAGTGGACATACCGTAATGATTGCTCACAACATCGACCTGGTAATACGTGTACCTTTAGTTATCGGTGATATGGTAGAACTACGAGGACGGTATGAGTGGAATCATAAGGGTGGTGTGGTCCATTGGACGCACCATGACCCGGATAAAAAAATGGAAGGTGGTTGGATCGATCATAAGAGTCAACGCTATCGTTGAGTTGCTGATTAGACGGAACATGTGAGGTTCCTATGGCCCATGAATCAACCAAGGCTGTTGTAGTCGCAGTTATAGCCAACGGTATTTTGACGGTGCTCAAGTTCGCAGCTGGGCTTGCTACCCACTCAGCTTCCATGATGAATGAAGCGGCGCACAGCCTTATGGATACAGCCAACCAAACGCTGCTTTATCTGGGGTTAGTGGCGGGCCGTAAGCCCGCCGATAAAGATTATGCGTTCGGACATGGGCAAAAACGCTACCTATGGAATCTTTGGGGCGCCATCGGCCTTTTCTCGATAGGGGCTGGGCTTGGTCTCGCACATGCTTGGCATTCCTATCATACGCTAGGCACGAAAGAGATACCGACTTCCTTAACACTGTTCGAATGGAATATCAGCACAATTTCAGTTTCGTTTACTGTTTTGGCGATAGCCTTCGTGCTTGACGGCTATTCGTTGTACGTGGCTGGCAAGGAGTTTCTACAGAGAATGCGTGAAGACGGAAAAACGAATCCGATTTCGTATATCGGACAGTCGGATGATCCTACGTTAGTGGCGGTGGTGCTCGAGGATTTCGTAGCCCTACTTGGTATTGTTCTCGCTACCATCGGTATTGGTCTTGCATACTGGCTCGATAATCAGTTATGGGATATCGCGTTCTCAGTTGCGATTGCCTTAATGCTTGGCGTCATTGCCTTTTTCCTCGGGCGCGTCAATATGCGTTACTTAACCGATGTCCGTGATCCACAAGCCGAAGAAACATTCGCACAAGTTGTGCGTGAACACCGCGAAGTCGAGCGTTATCATGATTTACGTTCTATCATTGTCGACGAAGATCATACCGTGTTAGTCGCCGAGGTTGAGCTACGTGAGGAGGTAATGATTCCCGGATTACAATCTTTGATTGTCGAATATGAGAATCGTTACCTTGACATGGTTCCCGGAAATAGGCGTAGTGACCAAAAGGTAATCGAGTACTGTAAGGCGCGGGCAGCCGCACAAGCCACCATAGAGCGTACCGAAACCGTGATTGAAGAATTGACAGCGGAACTTACAGCCCGTGCTCCTCAAGTTTCACATGTCACCATCGAGGTCGAGGGCATTGCAACGCCGCCCAATCCTGATCTTTCGGAGACAGCGTACGCCTAATAGGTGTGAGCGATGTCGAAAGTTGGTTGCTTGACCGATATTCGTGACTTACGTACTATCTCTGAGCGCGTTGGTGCGCTCACAAGAGAGAATAGCTAAACAAACTACGAAGGAGGAGCTATATGTCCGTCGCCAGAGTAACCGAAATCACTGCCTCATCACATAAGAGTTTCGAAGACGCACTGCGTATCGGTATATCAAGGGCCAGCAAAACTCTACACAACGTGAAGGGGGCCTGGATACAAGAACAAACGTGTGTGGTTGAAGACGGTAAGGTGAGCGAATACCGTGTTAATTTGAAGGTGTCGTTCATCCTTAATGACTAAGTGCTAGTCACTACACTTAGTTAGAGCTCGACTTTTTCCATGTAGTCGGGAACGTGCGCTGGCCAGCCACGCGCGGCCAGTCGTTCCTGCATGGCATGCAATCCAGACGGTTCCCCGTGGACGCAGAAGGTTCGCTGAGGTGGTTTTTCGACCGATGACAGCCAGCGATTCACGCCTTCATAGTCCGCATGGGCTGAAAACCCATAGATCTGGCCGATACGTGCTTTAATCGACACCGACCTACCGTGGATGCGTATCGAGGTCTCGCCGTCGAGCATTCGGCGCCCACGCGACCCTACCGCTTGGTAGCCGGCAAACAAGACTGCGGTCTTAGGATCTGATAGTCGCTGCTTCAGGTGGTGTAATACACGTCCACCACTGGCCATACCCGAGGCCGAGATGATGATCAGCGGCCCGTCGCGCTCGGCGATGGCTTTCGACTCCCGCACCGAACGTGCCATGTATACATGATCGGGCTGAATCGGTTGCTCGCCGCCGATCAATAGTTTAACCATTTCCTCATCATGTTCTTCGCGATGCATGAGGTACAGTGCGGTTGCGTCGCAGGCCATGGGGCTATCGACAAAGGTCGGTATCTCGGGAATCTCGCCGGCGAGCTGTAGCTGGCGAAGGTGATAAAGAATCCCTTGGGTTCTACCGATCGCGAACGCCGGAATTATCAATACTCCGTTTTCATCCACCATCCGCCGCACGTGCTTCCTGAGGTCATCTTGGGGGTGGTTTTCTGCATGGCTGCGGTCTCCGTAGGTGCATTCCACCATTACGTATGTTGCGTGCCGATGGGGTGGGTCAGGGTCAGGAATAATGGGAACTTCGTAGCGACCGAGGTCTCCTGAATAAACTAACGTGCGCCGTTGTTCCCCCGGTCCGTTGAGTTCGAGGTTAACGACCGCGCTACCCAGGATGTGGCCGGCGCGCCTCAGCGTAACGCTGAGGCCGTCACCAAGCTCAATCGAATTCTCGTAGGGTAGCGCGCGGATGCGCGGAATACACGCTACTGCATCATCTTCCGCGTATAGCGGGAGCGCGGGGCTGTGCTTTGAGTAACCCTTACGGTTAGCATATTCCGCTTCCTCTTCCTGGATGCGACCGGAATCAGGCAACATGATCGCTGCCAGGTCGCGTGTGGCCGGCGTCGCATAGATGTCGCCGTTGAATCCCTGCTTGACTAGTCTTGGTAGCCACCCCGTATGGTCGATGTGTGCGTGTGACAGCACCACCGTATCAATGGATTCGGGGGGGACTGGGAACTTGTCCCAGTTTCGGCTCCTGATTTTCTTTAGGCCCTGGAAAAGTCCGCAATCCAGCAATACCTTGCGGCCATTGTGCTCGACGAGATGGCGACTGCCGGTAACGGTACCGGCAGCGCCCAGAAATTGAATCGAAGTCATCGACCGATGGAGATCGACCTAGCCGACGGCGCTCACGGATAAGATACATCCGGAGAGACCACCGTTCACAATTAGGCCGATTTCGGAATGCGTAGTTGTTGGCCTGGATAGATCAGATCTGGGTCCTTGATGACTTCACGATTGGCCTCGAAGATTAACGGGTACTTCATATAGTCTCCGTAGTAGGCCTTTGCAATCTTCGACAGCGAATCGCCGCGCTTTACAGTGTAGAACTCCGTCTCTTCTTCCGGTTTCGGTGCTGTTAAGTTGTCGGCATTCACATCGCCCACACCTTTTATATTACCAGCCAGGAGCACGGCCTTCTCTTTAGTGGCGTGGCTGGCACAGTCACCGGCGAGCGTTACTCGGCCATCGTCGAAATCCACCTTTAAATTGGTGATCTGGTTTGGCAGATCTTTGTTAAGCAGATCTGTGATTTCTTCGGCCTCGTTGCCACCGCCGAAAATGCTCGCGCCTATATCTTTAACAAATGCGAATAGTCCCATGGGTCTCTCCTAGTCGTCGTAACTATCATTTATCATAGATGAAGTCAGTAGCACTAATGTGTGATCAACGGCTTCATCCTCTTGGCCTTGACAATCCACTGCTGGACCATGGAAGCGGATGGTACCGTTCTAGTTACTCGTTTGCGCGCATTCACCTGTTTCATTTTCGCCGCCACATTCTCAGCATTCCGTTTGCACAACTCTTTTACAGTGTCCACGCCGGCCGCCTCCAGTAATTCCGAGTACTGCGGTCCAATGCCCGTGATGCGCATAAGATCTGCCAGGTTAGCCCATTCCAGCAACTGTTTTGTGCTGAACCCCGTGCCCTTGGCAGCTTGTTTGCGACCCTTGGCGTCGCAGCAATGCTTGAGGAAATCTCTGGTGGTTCTTATTCCCGCTTTGCGCAGCTTGCTACCATAGGCGGGACCGATCCCTTCTATCTTTTGGATGCTGTAGGACATGTTTCCTCCTCATTTGTTGTCCAATGCCATTATCTAATGCCAATTTGTTGCTGGCAACATGGCAAGCCATGCGTTCGTCGCCTATTGCATCTCAAGACTGTCGCTGTGTGTTGACGACTTTACCTTCGCCATCCACGTAGCAGGAAAAGCGGACTCGTACCTCGGTACCGCTTGCACCCATTTCACCGACGACGATGTCGTCGACGTAGTAGCCTTTTTGCGTGGCATTGGCTTCTCCGTGCTCTAACATACGTGCGAATTCAGGGCGTTCGACGGCAGCGAGTACTGCCTGCCGACACGCTTCGGTCGCCTGCCAGGCCTGCGGTTTAAGCAGGCGATCGAGGTACGCATCAACCGCGGGTATCTGTTCCTTTATAATGAACCCTGCCGCCACCGCCATGACGATAATGACGATGAGCCTATGTGACCGACGGCGAATCCGACGACCGGGGTTTTCCCTCTCGCGCAGGCTTGGATCAGACGACATTAATGGGTTCCGCGGGATTACGCTGGATCAGGACGTCGTAACGTCCAGAGTAGGCGTGCGATAAGGCTCGCGCGTTCCTTTCCCAGACGCAGCGTGACCCTAAACTAGGCGCCGACCAGAGAACTAATGCTCTACCTTCGGGGGTAGCGTCTTTGCTTGGGCAACCCAGCCCTCGACCTCTTTCTGGCTAGGGGTTCGACGGGTGAGTTTCTTCTGTTCGTTGACCTCGACCATCTTGGCGGCTAGGTTCTCGGCATTACGGTTGCGTAGTTCCTTAACTGTATCAACCCCGGCGCATTCCAGAAGTTCGCTGTATTCTTCGCCTACACCCTTGATACGGCACAGATCAACCATGTTTACCCACTTTAGGATCTGTGACTCACTGATACCCGTCTTTTGGGCGAGACCTTGACGACCATCCTTAGTGCAACCGATTTCCAAGAGGGTGTCGGTATCGCTGACCTCTGCTGCCCGCAACTTCTCCGCGTAGCTCGGGCCGATGCCCTCAATCTGTTCAATCTTCATATTCGCCATTTCATCCTCCTCTCATTTTAAGCCTGGCCCGGATTTTACCGACCATGTACCGAAACTGCCGAATGATCGCGTACGCCGCCGCACGGCGTCAAGCGGTCGCCAATGTGCTTGTGTTGCAATAGCTTGAATTTCCGTTGGCAATCGGCATAATTCTGTGAAACGTACAAGAAAAGTGATGTTTGCAGTAGAGAAGAATTAGCCGGGCCTTATCGCCGCCGCCCTGAGGAATAGGTATGAGTAAAGCCCTTATTGCCCTTCTTGGGTTAGTCGCGTTGGGACTGCTGTGCTTTTTCTGCATTCGTGGTCACGTACCGACTATCCAAACCGACCTTGTTGCCCGTACCGGCGCTGCCTTGGCGGCGGCGGGGATCCCCTGGGCCAGTGCCAACGCCGATGGCCGCGAGCTTGTGCTAGAGGGTATTGCTCCTAGCCAAGCGCTCAAGGAGCAGGCTGGCGGCATCGCCAGCCAGGTCTGGGGCGTACGCACGGTGGATAACCGGCTTACGATAGCGATGGTCGAGCCGACGCCCGAACCTATGGTCAGCGCACCCGAACCGAGCCCGGTCGCGGCCTGTCAGCAACAGTTTGACGAGTTCCTCGGCAATAAACGCATTGCGTTTGAGACTGACAGCGCCACCTTAGAACGGGAGAGCACCTTAATGCTCGATGAGCTTGCCGCTATTGCTGGTCGATGCCCCGACACTCGCATACAAGTCGCTGGACATACCGATGCGCGTGGCAGTGATGAGTTCAACTTGTGGCTGAGTCAGGCGCGGGCGGAATCGGTGACTAGTTATCTCGCCAGCAAAGGTATTGATGCCACACGCTTGTCAGCCATCGGCTATGGCGCATCACAACCGATCGCTGACAATGTTACCGCCGCCGGACTAGCAAGAAACCGGCGCATAGAGTTTAGGTTGGAGGGGGAGTAGTCATGGGTTACTTAGTTACGCAGATCCTCCTGTGCTTGCTGCTCGCAGCGGCAATTGGGTTGGTGGTTGGTTGGCTCATACGTCGTTTCATCTGTCAGAAACAAGCGCAGGTGCTGGAGGACGGGTGGGCGGCGCGTTTGAGTCGGGTAGAAACGGAACGTGATGAACTTGCGGCGCGCGTGGCAGAACTGGAGCGTGGCATTGTCGTGTCTGGCCAGGCCGCCAGTACGGCTAGCGCTGCGCCCAGTGTGAGCGAGCATAAGCCCATGTCATTACAACGTGCTTCGTTGGCAGCAGGTGCGGAGAAGCCCCGCTTTCTGTCTGGACCGAAGAGGAGCCCGGATGATCTCAAGCAGATTAGCGGTGTTGGGCCGAAGCTAGAAGGTACGCTTAACGGGTTGGGCGTATATCACTTTCATCAGATTGCCCAGTTTACTGCGAGCAATGTCGCTTGGGTCGACGAACAGCTGAGGTTTAAAGGACGTATCCAGCGCGAGGGCTGGGTTGAGCAAGCCGCGGAGCTAGCCGCTGGTCGTGCAACCGAGTTCAGTCGCAGGTATTTATCTAAGAAAGGGCAATAATCTCGCCAGAAGCGCAGAGCTTATATTCGCCGGTGGGTGAGGGATGTTTGTTGATCTCCATCGGCCCGAATAACTAGGCCTGGGGCAGGCCTTTGCCGGTGCCATGACACCTTCGAATCTGGTGGGCAAGATCATCGTCTTTTTTGCGATGCTGTTCGCGGCGGTCGAGGCTTCGAACCGTACGGGTTTTGGTCAGGTCAGTGAGCTCGTGAGTACCTTCACCGAGTTCGGTGGCCAGATCCTGTTGGGCTCGGTCATTCTGGCGATTGGTTTTTGGCTGGCCAATCTCGCCTACGAGGGTATCGTCAAGCTGAGCGGGGGCAACACCACCGCTGGCGGCATCGCCCGCATCGCTATCCTGGGGTTGGTGACGGCTATGGGCCTGCGTGCGATGGGGCTGGCGGATGATATCGTTAACCTGGGGTTCGGGCCCACGCTTGGTGCGGTCGCAGCTGCGGTGGCGCTGTCATTCGGACTGGGTGGTCGCGAGGCAGCCGGTAACAGATGGAGGATTGGCTAAGCCAGCTTCGCAAGCGCTAGTCTTCGTCCTTCCCCATGGCCGGGAAGGCGGCTGAATGAGCCCCGTGGGTAAAAAGGTGCCTTACCCACGGGGTTTTGTTGCCTCGCACCGGTTGCCGCTAGCCCAGCTTGGGCCCGGCCACCTGGAATTTCTGCTAGCACGGCTGTAGATTACGCGTTCTTAGTATCTATCGGTGTCGTTTTATTTAGATGTCTGAATATCGTCTTAGGCACATGCCAGTCTCAACCAACAAGCGCAGGTTGTTTATCAAGACCTTTGGCTGTCAGATGAACGATTATGATTCTTCGCGCATTGCCGACGTCCTTGCCGTCAGTCACCGCTTGGAATTGACGGATGAACCGAGCGAGGCTGATGTGTTGCTTTTGAACACCTGTGCGGTGCGTGAGAAACCACAAGAGAAGGTCTACTCAGAGCTTGGTAGGTGGCGATCCCTGAAACAGGATAGACCGGGTGTGGTCATAGGTGTGGGCGGCTGTGTCGCGAGCCAAGAAGGCGAGGCTATCATTAAGCGGGCACCCTATGTCGATATCGTGTTTGGCCCCCAGACTCTGCAACGGCTGCCGGAGATGTTGGACAGTGTGATGAGCAAGCAGCGGCCCGCCGTTGATACGACGTTTCCGGAGATCGAGAAATTTGATCACCTTCCTGAACCCGGTGTAACTGGACCCCGCGCTTACGTGTCTATCATGGAGGGTTGTAGCCGCTATTGTAGCTTTTGCATCGTCCCCTACACTCGCGGTGAGGAGTTTAGTCGCTCGTTCGACGATGTCATTGCTGAAATCGTGCATTTGGCCGAACGTGGTGTGCGCGAAGTCACGCTTCTCGGACAGAATGTTAACGCCTACCAAGGGGCCATGCACGGCGGTGCCGTCGCCGATCTGGCGTTGTTAATTAACTATATCGCGGAGGTCGACGGTATCGATCGTATACGATTCACGACTTCACACCCGGCCGCGTTTACGGATCGACTCATCGATGCTTTTGCCAGCGTGCCCAAGCTGGCCGACCATTTGCACCTGCCGGTGCAAAGTGGTTCGGACCGTATACTGGCGCTGATGAAGCGGGGCTACACTGCTGAAGAATATCGCGACAAGATACGTCGATTACGGGAAGTCCGCCCAGAGATAAGCATCTCCAGCGATTTTATCGTAGGTTTTCCGGGCGAGACGGGAGCAGATTTCGAGGCTACTATGGACCTGGTAGAGGAAGTCGGTTTCGATGGTTCTTTTAGTTTTATCTTTAGTGCGCGCCCAGGTACACCCGCGGCCCAGTTGCCAGATTCAACACCACCTGAGGTCAAGGCGCAGCGGCTTGCGCGCTTGCAGGGACGGCTGGGCGAAATGCGCGCGACCATCAGCGGCCGGATGCTGGGAACTATCCAGCGTGTACTGGTAGAGGGGCCATCTCGCAAAGACACACGACAGCTGGCTGGGCGAACACAAGACAATCGGGTGGTGAACTTTGTCGATGGCGATCAGACGCTAATCGGGCAGTTCGTCGACATGGAGATCATGGAGGTCCTGCCTAATTCGCTGCGTGGTAGGCGTCCAACGGGGTTTCGTGCCACTAGCGCATCGGCGCCTTTTTGTGGCTAAACTTATAGATAGAAGGTTGCCGCTACGCGGGATCACCTGACCTGAGCGCTAAGTCCAAAAAATCTGTGCCCAAACGGGCAATCGAGTTTAATCTTACTCCCGCCGACAATGGCCGGTTGGCCAGTATCTGTGGACTAAACGATGAGCATCTGCGGCAGATCGAGCAGGGGCTGGGGGTGGAGATTGCCAACCGAGGAAACGTTTTTCGCGTCACCGGCGAGCCTGACGCAGCCGCTTCGGCTGAGTGCCTGCTCCAAGCCCTTTATCACTCGGCTAGCCCAACCAGTGTGTTGACCCCGTCGGATGTGCATATGGCGCTGCAGCAAACATGCAACGGTCTTTCCACCGACGAAGGCCCCGAAACCACCTTGCGCACTCCAAAACGGGTGGTCAAGCCTTGTAGTGCACGACAACGGCAATACATTCGGAATGTCCGCAGACATGACGTCAATTTTTGTATTGGCCCAGCCGGTACCGGCAAGACTTATCTAGCGGTCGCCTGTGCCGTGGATGCACTCGAAAACGACCAAGTTGAGCGGATCATCCTGGTACGACCGGCAGTCGAAGCCGGGGAGCGGCTGGGATTCCTACCGGGTGATCTTGGGCAAAAGGTGGACCCCTATCTGCGACCATTATACGACGCGCTCAATGAGATGCTGGGATTTGAACGGGTGGGCAAACTACTCGAGCGAAACATTATCGAACTCGCACCACTTGCCTACATGCGCGGCCGTAGCTTGAACGAGTCTTACATTATTCTCGATGAGGCGCAAAACACCACGGCCGAACAGATGAAAATGTTCCTTACGCGTATCGGCTTTGGTACGACTGCTGTCATAACCGGCGATATCACACAGACCGATTTGCCGCGCGCACAACAGTCGGGCCTGAAGCATGTGATGGAAATCTTGACTGGCGTCGAGGGAATTACCTTTACTCACTTCACCGCCAGTGACGTTGTTCGCAACCCGCTAGTGCAACGTATCGTTGAGGCCTACGATGCGCACGATCAAGTGGTTCAAACTCGCCGAGTTGAAGAATCGTGATAGCTAGGATAAACGTAGAGTATCTGTCAAACGCCTCCGAGCTGCCGGCGGAGATGACGATTTCACGCTGGGCGCAGGCGGCTCTCGAAGGATACGAACGTGATGTGGAAGTAGGGGTTCGGATTGTAGACGAATCGGAGATTATCGAACTTAACCAGCGTTTCCGAAAGAAGGCCGAGCCGACCAATGTATTGTCGTTTCCGTTCGAAGATCCACCCGGTACACAAACCGACATTCTTGGCGATGTTGTTGTTTGTGCTCCAATTGTTGCCAGTCAAGCCCAAATGGAGGGCAAGCCACTATCGGCCTATTGGGCCCATATGGTTGTGCACGGTATAATGCATCTGCGCGGTTACGACCATGAGACCCCCAAAGAGGCGGACGCCATGGAGCATATGGAAACGCGTATCCTCGAAGGACTGGGCTTTCCCGATCCCTATGCCTCGAGTTAATGCTCGATAGAGACGATGAGTAAGGACGACGATAACTCTAGTAACAGTACCAACGACACTGGGCCGCCAGCAAAATCTCTTTTGAATCTTCTGAGCCAGATCTTGCTCAGAGAACCCAATACCCGCAAAGAGCTAATTGAGTTGCTACGGGATGCGCAGGAGCGCGATCTCTTGGATCGTGATTCCTCAGATATGATCGAAGGTGTATTGCAGGTTTCTGAAATGCGAACGCGTGACATCATGGTGCCGCGGGCGCAGATGGATGTGGTGGACAAGAACAGTAAACCTGAATCGTATACCCCCATGGTAATAGAAACTGCGCACTCACGTTTTCCAATGATCGATGGCGACAAGGACAAAGTTGTCGGTATTCTTTTAGCTAAGGATTTGCTGCGCTACTTTTACCGAAAAGAGAAGGACCGTTCATCGTATTTCGATATCGATGATATCTTGCGCCCCGCCGTTTTTATCCCGGAAAGCAAGCGACTTAACGTGCTGCTGCGTGAGTTTCGTATTAACCGCAATCATATGGCCATCGTCGTTGATGAATATGGCGGTGTTTCTGGCCTTATAACTATTGAAGATGTATTGGAGCAGATCGTCGGCGATATAGCAGATGAGCATGATATTGAAGCGGAGGATGTCGTGATCATGCCTAGACGCAGCGGTGAGGCGATTGTCAAAGCACTCGCGCCGATTGACGAATTTAATGCTCACTTCAAGACCAATTTCAGCGACGATGAAGTCGATACGGTTGGCGGGCTCGTGATGACAACACTAGGCCGGTTGCCGGAGCGTGGTGAAAAGGTTGATATAGGAGGGTTGCGTTTCGAGATCCTGCGCGCCGATAGTCGTCGCATCCACTTGTTAAAAGTTACTCCTGTTGCAAAGTCAGCCCGGCAAGCCTCCCAGTAACTCGTCGAAAGCATGTACACCCGACGAGTTGATGTCGCGGTTTGGGTGGGCCACGCCGAGGAAACTAGATTCGATTTGCCTTTTGGCTGGCGCCCTTTTACCTCTGGCATTCGCACCTTTCAAGTTGTTCCCGCTCGGCGTGTTGTTGCCGGCGGTTCTTTTTTGGCTGTGGATCGGTTGCTCACCGCGGCGAGCTGCCTGGCGTGGATTTCTTTTTGGCTGTGGGATGTTTGGTATTGGCACCTCTTGGATATACGTGAGTCTGCATACATACGGAAATATGCCGGCACCGTTGGCGGGTTTGACCGTAGTATTGTTTACTGTCATTTTGGCAGCTTTCCCAGCTTTGGTTGGTGGCCTCCAAGGCCGTTACCAACATTCTAATCCCAACGTCCAGCTGCTTTTGGTCATACCTGCATTGTGGGTGTTGGCCGAATGGGTGCGTAGTTGGTTCCTGACTGGATTCCCTTGGCTACATCTCGGCTACAGCCAAGTACCGAGTGCACTGTCGGGGGTCGCGCCCTGGTTGGGTGTGTATGGCGTAAGCCTAGTGGTGGCAGTAAGTGCGGCGCTTGTGGTTCGTGGATTGTGCGATCGGAGACAGTTATGGCGACGTTATGTTCCGGGTCTGGCCCTGTTGTGGGCCATTTGTTGGTTCGCGGGCACGATCAATTGGACACAACCGGTCGGCGATCCGATACGGGTAACATTGGTGCAGGCGAACGTACCGCTTGCAGCTAAGTGGGTTCCGGATCAGCGGCAATCGATTCTCGAGTTATATTTCCAACTCAGCGCACGGGCCAGCGACACCGATCTCATCATATGGCCAGAGGCTGCGATGCCTGCTTACTTAGATGAGATCGATTCACAATATTTGACACACTTACGGCGTCACGCCCGTGACACCAACAGTGACTTTCTAATCGGTGTGGTCGAGCGTGATCAAGGCAAATACTACAATAGTGTCGTTAGTCTTGGTTCTGGCCCGGGGATCTACCGTAAACGTCACCTCGTACCTTTGGGTGAGTTCCTACCATTTAAAACGGTGTCGGGTTGGTTGTTAAATTATTTGAATATCCCCATGTCGGATTTCAGTGCCGGTGAGGTTAAACAAGGACCTATCCGGGCCGCGGGACAAACAATCGGATTATCGATTTGTTATGAGGATGCGTTCGGCGAAGAGATTATCCGTGCGTTGCCGGAGGCTACACTTCTCGTGAATGTGAGCGAAGACGCTTGGTTTGGTAATTCCCTCGCTCCCCACCAACGATTGCAGATTTCTCGTATGCGGGCGCTGGAGACGAGGCGCGTGATGTTACGTGCCGCTAACACTGGTCTATCCGCTGTGATCGATTCGCGTGGTGAAGTTGTCGTCCATACGCCACAGTTTCAGCCGTACGTTGTGACGCAGGAAATCCAACCTTTGCAAGGGGCAACACCCTACGCGAAGTTCGGGAACTGGGTGGTAATTACGCTTACCTGCCTACTGGCTGGGCTGGGCTGGGTTGAACAGAATAGACGCGGTTCTCGCATCTTTCCCTGGAAATCGTCTCGTAGGGAGGCGGTCTGAAGATTCGTAGAGTAGTCTGCAATGTAGTTGCCCACCTAGGTACTCTGTGGCAGGCTTCAAAACAGCCGTGACTGGGGTTGTTTAACGCCGTTAGGGCGGCAGTTACAAGAAAAGTGTGATACGCATGTCTAAGCGCCTATTGACCCTATTCGCTTGTTTTTTTCTCAGTGCATTATTAGCGGGTTGCGGCTTTCAGCTGCGCGGTCAGGGTAAAGCTGGTTTATCGCCGGAGCTGTCAGTATTGCGAGTGCGCACGATCGGGGAGAACGTACCGGGCAACGAACTCCGGCGTGAAGTGGAACGGGCATTGAATGTTCAGGCGGATGTGCGAATTGCGCCTGAGGCAGAAAATGCGATTCCGATACTGACACTATATGGTGAACAGTCGAATAGCCGCGTGCT
Organism: Gammaproteobacteria bacterium; assembly: GCA_029861845.1. Lineage (GTDB taxonomy): Bacteria > Pseudomonadota > Gammaproteobacteria > Acidiferrobacterales > SPGG2 > SPGG2. The sequence goes on from JAOTYM010000008.1 coordinate 42,407, forward strand.
TTCATACGATGAGGACCGTAACGTCAGTGAATTTCTGCTGCGCTATCGCGTGGATTTCGACGTGAGAGATGCCGCCGGTGAAAAAATGGTTGATAGGCAGACGATCGTCCTGCAGAGAGACTATACATTTGACAGATTGAACGTACTGGCGAAGGAAAGGGAAGAACAAGAGCTGCGGCAACAGATGCGCCAGGAAGCTGTACAACAGATAATTCGTCGTCTCGCATCATGGTCGCGATAATTTAGGAAGGCAGTCTGTGCGTGTGAACTTGAGTCAACTTCATGGTCAGCTGAAGCGAGATCTTGCGCCGACATATCTAATATGTGGTGAGGAGCCGTTGCTCGTCGATGAGGGTTGTGCGTTGATACGAGCGGTCGCGCAGGAACGTGGATTTAACGAACGCAACATCATGACAGTGGAGCCCGGTTTCGATTGGGCCAATCTTTTTTCGTTGACCTGCTCGCCTTCACTGTTTTCGCCGCGACGACTCATTGAATTACGCATCGCCAACACCAAGCAAAGTGAGGCAGGTGCCGACATTCTAGATCAAATTACTGAACAGCCGCCCCGAGATGTGTTGCTGCTGGTGCGAGCGGGCAAGCTGGATAAGCGAACAATGGCTAGTCGCTGGGTGAAGGCGCTGGAGCGGGCTGGCGTACTCGTGGTTGTATCTGCGTTAGCACAGAATGAGTTTCCGGCCTGGCTTAACCATCGCATGCGGGCGAAAGGGCTTACCCCTGAGCCTGGTGTTTGCGATCTTTTAGCTTACCATTTTGAGGGCAATCTTTTGGCGGCAGCCCAGGAGATCGATAAGCTCGCTATTTTGCACGGGAGCGGCTCGATTGAGCCAGAAGACATACGGGACAATCTGAGCGACAACGCTCGGTTCAATGTTTTTAGCCTAGTTGATGCGTGCCTGCGCGGCGAGCTTACTTCGGTTGTCCGAATCCTGACCCGACTGCGAAGCGAAGGCATAGAGCCAATACTCATACTGCGTGTGCTAACGCGGGAGGTACGGACGCTATCACAAGTTGCAGTCAGACTGGAACAAGGGCAGCGCGAGGCGAGCGTGTTTCAGGCCTATAATATCTGGTCTCGGCGCCAAGCATTGGTTCGGAAAGCCATCAAACGCTGTGGGTCAAATGGGTGGCTAGACATCCTGCGCCAGGCAGCCCGAAGTGATAAGGTGCTGAAAGGTCATCACGCTGGTAATATCTGGCAAGAGCTGCAACATATGGCGATAGCAGTATGCGGCAAACCGAAAGGGGTTTGCGAGCCAGTAGACTAACAATTGTAATACGGGTAGAGAATTTCGATGGAGATGGTTTCTCGGCAACCGCACCAACCAGACGTGGGCGCGTACATGTCGGAGCTGGGTCGCCGAGCACGCATCGCCTCACGCGTAATGGCTCGGATGGACACCGCCGCCAAGGATGCGGCATTAGCAGCCATTGCCAATGCGCTTGAAAACGCCAGTCAGCATCTGCTTGCCGAAAATAGAAGAGACTTGGATGCCGGTGAACGCAACGGTCTCGACGCCGCCCTTTTGGACAGGTTGGCGCTCACCGACCAGAGAGTCCGAACCATGGCTGAAGGCCTGCGCCAGCTCATGGCCCATGCTGACCCAGTAGGCGAGATTACTGAGCTCAAGGAGCGCCCGTCAGGGATTCAGGTGGGCAAGATGCGCGTACCGTTGGGTGTGATCGGCATCATTTACGAGTCGCGACCCAATGTTACGGCAGACGCGGCTGGCCTTTGTTTGAAGTCCGGCAACGCAGCCATCCTGCGGGGCGGATCGGAGGCTATTTGCTCTAATGGCGCTATCGCTACGTGTATTCGGATGGGATTGAGCGCGGCCGGATTACCTGCTGATGCTATCCAGGTGGTTGAAATTACTGACCGTGCAGTGGTTGGTGAATTAGTTCGCATGAAGGAACATATTGACGTTATCGTTCCTCGCGGTGGCAAAGGCCTCATTGGGCGTATCAGTCAAGAAGCACTGGTTCCCGTCATTAAACATTTGGATGGGGTGTGCCATGTCTATATCGATGATAGAGCGAACGTCGAAAAGGCGATGAAGATAGCGTTCAATGCCAAAACTCAGCGTTACGGTACCTGTAATACAATGGAAACCCTGTTAGTTGCACGGGGGATGACCGAACAGGTGTTACCTAGACTCGCCAATATGTACCGTGAGGTAGGCGTGGAGCTGCGAGGTTGTCCGAATACTCGTGCGCTGATTCCAGAAATCGCGGTAGCCAGTGACGAGGATTGGAGTACAGAATATCTGGCGCCAATTTTGGCGATACGCGTCATAGATACGCTCGACCAAGCGATTGAGCATATACACGCATACGGTTCAGGCCACACGGATGCCATTGTTACTGAAGATCTAACGCGGGCCAGGCGCTTTCTCAGAGAAGTGGACTCTAGTTCGGTGATGGTCAACGCTTCAACACGTTTTGCGGATGGATATGAATATGGGTTGGGCGCGGAAATCGGTATCAGTACGGATAAGCTTCATGCCCGTGGGCCGGTCGGCTTGGAGGGGCTGACTTCGCAAAAATTCATCGTGCTTGGTGATGGACACATTAGAGAATAGTTACAAGTGTTCGCCTCCTGTGTTGAATCTCTTATGCTGCACCTTCCGTGATTGGTATCTTCGGCGGCACGTTTGATCCTATTCACTACGGCCACCTGTGTCCAGGAAAGCAAGCCCTGCGTGCACTTGAATTGCAAGAACTCCGTTTTATCCCAGCCGCTCACCCCCCGCACCGGCAGACACCGATTGCAACCTGTGAGCATCGACTTCGTATGGCAGAATTGGCGGTGGCCGGGTGCCCTGGTCTACGTGTCGACGACAGAGAGACCCGCCGAGACGGACCCTCTTACACGGTGGCTACACTGGAATCGTTACGAGCTGAGAATGAGGCGCAACCGATTTGTCTACTTATGGGTACGGACGCTTTCCGAGGCATCGAATCGTGGTATAGATGGGAGCGTTTGCTTGAGTTGTCACATATCGTTGTTCTACAGCGTCCCGGATGGCGAACCCCAAGGGATAATGAAGATCTACCTCTATGGGCGCGTGACGTGATCTGCGACGACAATCGTCAACTTGAACAAAAAATAAACGGCCTGATTATATTCCAATCCGTGACGCCACAAGATATTTCTGCCTCAAACATACGTATGATGATTGCACGGGGCGAGTCAGTGCAAGGAATGCTACCCGATGTCGTGCTGTCATATATTCGTGCCAACCAACTTTACGGCTATTCTCGTCAAGAGGTGTGATGCAAGCACTGGCATTGGTAGATTTGCTCAAGGATACATTGCTTGATTCGAAAGGTCGGGACATACGTGTTCTTGACGTGCAGAAACTTACTGATATCACGGATTTTATGGTCATTGTTAGTGGAACGTCGAGTGTTCATATTCGGTCAATGACCGACAAGCTCGTTGAGGCAATGCATAAACAGAACCTACGCCCGGTGGGAATCGAAGGCGCGGATCCAGGTGACTGGGTACTCATCGACTGTGGCGATGTTGTTGTTCATTTGATGCGCCCCCAGACGCGAGACTTTTATAATTTGGAAAAACTCTGGGACAGCGGCGAAGCGTCGGACGTATTGAATGTTTAGTGTGTGTGAACAGTTATACGCGTAGCGACTTGGCGGAGTTAAACAAGTAGGGGGGTGGTTACACCGTTAGCTTCGGGTATTGGTATGAAGTGACATGCGAATTCACATCATCGCCGTTGGCAACCGTATGCCAACCTGGGTTAAACAGGCGTACCTTGAATATGCAAAGCGTATGCCTTCGTATTGTAGCTTGCAGTTGCATGAGATCCCCGCCGCTAAACGCCGAAAGGGGCTTGATATTAACCAAGTGCTCAGCGATGAATGTTCGCGGATTATGGCGTCGGTACCCAAGGATTGCCAACTTATCGCGCTCACGCGGACGGGGCGCCAAGTCGATACCAAGCAATTTGCCACCGCTCTGCAGTCTTGGTTGTCACAGGGGCGAGATACGGCGATATTGATTGGTGGGCCGGACGGCTTAGACGAGGCATGCATTAAGGCGACCGGCGACCAGTGGTCGCTATCACCGCTTACGCTTGCACACCGCCTGGTGCTCGTATTGCTAGCGGAACAGCTATATCGCGCGTGGAGCATCGTCGACGGCCATCCTTACCACCGTTAGGTACGTTGTATCCGCTGTAGTAGGTCGGGGATCCTTCGAGTGTTTATAATTGCCATTTGATCGGGAACCCGGAATTGTTGTTTGATGTCTAAAATTTACCTTGCCTCAGCTTCAGTGCGCAGGCAAACACTGCTACACCAGCTGGGCATTAGCTTCGACGTTATTGTCCCATCCGTGTCGGAGCGGCAGCGGCACATCGAGGGTCCGATGGAGTATGTACAACGACTTGCGGTAGAAAAGGCACGCGATGCATCGCGCCTGGTGGCAGAGCGCCCCCTTCCTTTGCGGCCGGTGCTAGCGGCAGATACTTCTGTAGTGCTTGACGGCGCGGTTCTCGGTAAACCACGTGATCGCCAGGACGGTGAGGCTATGTTGCGACGCCTCTCTGGCCGCACTCACACGGTACTCACCGCCGTTACCGTCTTACACGATGGGGCTCAGCAATCTGCCATCGATGCAAGCCAGGTAACATTTCGGCGCTTAGACGCTGCCGAAATCGCCCGTTATTGGGAAACGGGCGAACCCACTGATAAGGCGGGTGCCTACGCGTTGCAGGGGCGGGCGGCTGCGTTTGTGTCTAGGATAGAGGGCAGTTATTCCGGCATTGTCGGACTACCTTTATACCATGTAGCTGCAATGCTCGCGAAAGTTGGGATCGAAGGCACGTGAGCGAAGAAATCTTTATCAATGTGACACCACAGGAAACCCGCGTTGCGGTGGTCGAAAACGGTGTGTTGCAGGAGCTTCATATAGAACGCACGCGTAGCCGTGGGATCGTGGGCAACATTTATAACGGCAGAGTCGCGAGAATCCTACCGGGCATGCAGGCGGCGTTCGTCGATATTGGACTTGACCGGGCCGCGTTTCTACATGCATCCGATTGCCGATTCAATTCCGAAGGTGACAATCGTAGCGCCGAGCATCCGCCTATTAATGGGCTACTGCAAGAGGGTGAGCTTATAGCCGTACAGGTTGCGAAGGATCCGCTGGGCAATAAAGGCGCAAGGCTGACGATGAATATCATGTTACCCGCGCGTTACCTCGTTTATATGCCTTTTAGTAAACATATTGGAGTCTCGCAAAAAATCGAATCCGAGGAAGAGCGCGAAAGGCTGCGCGAGCTTGTAAAGGTCGCCACCGGAGATGATGACGACGGCGGGTACATTCTTCGAACCATGGCCGAGATGGCAACTGAAACAGAGTTGCAAACAGATGTTCGATACCTGCGTCGAGCATGGTCTTTGACACGTGATCAGTTCGAATCTGCATCACCGTGCACACTTATACGTGCCGAGCTACCGCTCGCGGTTCGGACAATGCGTGATCTGGCCCGGGACCATGTGGAAAAGATTCGCATCGATTCTCGCGAATCCTTTCAAGCAGCAACCGCCTTTGCGAGAGACTTCATTCCCGAGATGGGGGGTCACATCGAATACTACCCGGGTGAGCGTCCAATCTTTGATTTGTACTCCATTGAGGATGAGATTCAAAAGAGCCTTATGCCTAAAGTGCCACTGAAGTCCGGCGGCCACTTGATCATCGATCAAACAGAAGCGATGACAACAATCGATGTAAATACAGGCACCTATGTTGGACGCCGAACTCTGGAAGAGACTTTGTTCAAGACGAACCTTGAAGCGACACAAGCGATTGCGCGACAACTACGACTGCGAAATATCGGCGGGATCATTATCATAGATTTTATTGACATGGAGAATGCCGAGCATCGCCGCCAAGTGGTGCGGGCGCTTGAAAAGGCATTGTCGCGCGATAGAACAAAAGTTCATATCGCTGAAATGTCCACCCTCGGCCTTGTCGAAATAACGCGTAAGCGCACGCGCGAGAGTCTCGAGCACATTCTTTGCGAGCCGTGCTCAGTATGTAGTGGCCGAGGTACCGTGCGTACCGCCCACACCGTATGTTACGAGGTGTTTCGAGAGATTCTACGCGAGGCCCGACAGTTCGAGGCAAACGAGTATCTCGTGCTGGCCTCCCAGGTCGTGATAGACATGTTACTCGACGAGGAAGCGGACGGTCTCGGTAACCTTCAGGAGTTCATTGGGAAGCCCATTAACCTGCAAGTTGAACCGCTCTATCATCAAGAGCAGTTCGATGTCGTATTGATGTAAGTAATCGCATGGGTTTAGGGTTTCCTAGGTGGAAATGCGAAAAAAGTTCCCTCCTTCTCTGCAACATTTAAAACGCGGCACACGGCACGTCGGCCGCTGGATGTGGTATTTGAGTGCTGGTTTACTGGCCGCTATAGCCATTGTTTTTGCCGTTGCACGTGTCGGCCTACCGGCGCTCGCAGCCAAGAAGACTGAAATCGAGAACTTTCTTACCGATAAGACTACACATCGCGTGCGCATTGCTGATCTTGAAACGTATTGGGACGGCTTGCGACCAGGGCTGCACATCAAGGGGTTGGAGATATTCTCATCGGCAGATTTTACGCGTGCCATACGCCTTGGAGAGATTCGGGTAAGTCTGGCGGTATTGCCTTTGGTTTGGGGCGAACTTCAGATCAACAGTCTGGTAGTAGTCAAACCTAGCCTGGCTCTAGAACGATTGGCTGACGGCCGTTTCCGAATTACCGGTTTACAACCGGTGCAGATTCCGATTGAGGGAGGTGATGGAAAGCTACTGCAGTGGCTACTTGGTCAGCGAAGACTCGCGATTGAGGATGGCGAACTACAGTGGTTTGATCAAATGGGCGAGCGCCGGGGTGTGTACCTTTCCAGGATAAACCTTGATCTACGCAACAAGGGTGATCGCCATAAACTCGGCGTGACGGCTGAGCTGCCACCGGACGTGTGCGCTGAGTGTTCGTTGGTCGCTGATATAACAGGTAATCCTGCTACCAAAAAAGCTTGGCGTGGGCGTGTTTTTGTTAGGGCGGTTGGCGCGGCGCTCGACGGACTACCGGTCGTGATCCGCGAAATGCTACCAGCGCAACTTACCGGAAAATTCGACGTCCAACTGTGGACAGACTGGCAGAACGGAAAACTCAAATCTGTTGAAGGCGGTATTGAGGTTGCAAATCTAAAATTGCCACTGAAAAACATAGATACGCCTCTGGCGATTAAATCCGCAAGCGCCAAATTAACCTGGAGCAAAAAAGGTAAAGAATCTCGGCTCGATCTTGAGGACCTATTTCTAGGACTGCGTGGCCCGGTTTGGTCGGCCGGGCATCTTCGAATTACCAAGGATTCTGGTGGTAGCGCGCTGCAGATCGACCGCATCAATATCGACGACATCACGGCCTTTCTCGTGACAATCGACCGTGAGCATAAGTTTTTTGAGATCTTGAAAATTGTCCGGCCTGGCGGCGAACTCCATGATATCAAGTTAACTATAGATGGCGATGGAAAACAGCTGGATGATTATTCTTTAGAGGCAAAGCTCGAAGACATTACGTCCGAGCCTTACAAGAAGGTGCCTGGCGTGCAGGGAATGAGCGGGACATTTTCGGCGCGACGCGGACGTGGCACTTTGTTGCTAGCGAATCAGAATGTCAGGGTATCTGCACCGCATGTGTTTCGTGTGCCAGTAAACGCCAATGTTTCGGGAAATCTCGCCTGGGAGATAAAGAACGAATATGTAGAGATCAATAGCGATGACTTGCGTGTCACCTCCGAAGATGGCAAGGGTGGTGGCAAGCTCACCCTTCGTATTCCCTTTAATCGAACGATCAGACCCTATCTGAAGTTGCAGGCCAAGTTTAATGATGGCAACGGTGCCAACGCCAAACGTTATTACCCGATAAACCTCCTCACCGAGAAGACTGTCGCATGGCTGGATGAATCGATTGTAGGAGGCCGGGTTACCAGCGCGTCCGTTGTCTATGATGGAAATCTTGCGAGTTTTCCATTCCGGGAAGGCAACGGGATGTTTGAGGTGCGGGCTCACGTCATTGACGGTGTATTCAATTATCTGCCCGGATGGGCGCCAATTACTGACGCCCATGTGGACATCCAGTTTAGTGGTAGCCGCATGCGGCTCAGCGGCAAGCAAGGGAAAATTGATGGGTTGGACGTCGAACAGGTAGTTGCTCGTGCCGCGGATTTGCGCAAGAGCGGGAATTCTAATGTTGAAGTAACGGCGAAGATTGTCGGCCCGTTAGAGGAAACAATGCGCGTTCTGCGTGCTAGCCCAAAAGGGGAGCAGAGCGATTGGAAATCGTATCTCGACTTCGGATCAGGGGCACAAGGCAGCGGTGTTGTCGATTTGACGGTTGATATACCTGTCGCTAAGGCCAGTGCTTTCACCATGATCGGCGATTACACGGTCGAATATGGATCGCTAGAACTCGGTATTGCCAAGCTAAAGGGGGAAGGTATTAACGGACACGTCGGCTTCGACCAAGCGGGAGTCACCGAAGGCAGCCTGCGAATGCGAATCATGGGTGGCGACGCCACTGTGAAAATCGCCAAGCAGGTTAGTGAAAATCAGCCAGAAACGATCCTGTCTGCGGAGGGGAAGTTTACCGCGAATGGCGTTGCCAAGGCCTTCGAGTGGCCACTGGTGCCCTATATTAAGGGTGATGCCGATTGGAATGGCACCATGCGTTTACACCGTGGTAGGCGTCATCTCGAGCTTGAGGCAGGTTTAGAACGAATGACGAGCACATACCCGGCGCCTTTGCGCAGACCTGACGGTATCCCAGAACGACTTATTCTAACCGCCGATTACGCTGGCAAGGGCGAACGCAACATCAACTTTCATATCGGTAACCAGATCGACGCCAAGCTAGTTTTCGCAAAACAGAATGTCGATTGGGGGCTGGCGCGAGGAACGATCGCAGTGGGCGAGGAGTCGGCGAGTTCACCGCGGGCTCCCGGTCTGCACGTGAGTACTTCCACCGATCATATCAATGCTGATGCCTGGTTGCGCGTGTTTGGTGTTGGTTCTAAGGATACGACACTCATGCCGGATTATCTCCGGCGTTTCACCGGTACATTCAACTCGATGCAATTAATCAATCGCAGATTGGGTGCGTTGCACATCGATCTGATGCGAGAAGGTCATGGTTGGGCAGGTCAAGTCAAGGGTGACGCGGCTGAGGGAGAAATGCGTTCTGTCTCGGCCACGCGGCGGTCGAGCGGGACCATCGACCTCGATCTTAAATATCTTATAGTGCATGACAAAGAACGTAAGACTGATGATGCGCCAGTTGATCCCCGCACCCTACCGACGATAGCGCTCAAGGTTGGTTCGCTTCGACTAAAGGGCAAGGAATTAGGACAATTGGATCTGCGTGCCGCGCACACGGATTTAGGATGGCGTATCGTACGGTGTGACTTGAGGCGCCCAGAGATGGCTTTGTCTGCGAAAGGCAGCTGGCAGGTCCTCGGCGGTCGGCCAAAGACCAAGTTGGAATTGGAAGTGCGTAGCTCAGACATGGGCCAAACATTAGCTGCCTACGGGTCTAGCGATCAAATGACTAATGGCAAGGTTCATCTGACTTCTAAGTTATCATGGGTTGGTTCACCAGCGAGCATCGGTCTATCGACACTATCCGGGAATGTTTCGGTGTCGGCGGAGAACGGCCGCTTTCTGAAAGTTCGACAGGGGGCAGGGCGGCTCTTTGGTTTGCTCGATCTAACCTCTGTGGTCAAGTTTCTGACATTTGATTTCGGTGATCTATTCGGAAAGGGTTTGCCGTTTAAGACGCTGACGGGGGAGGTGTCGATTGACAAGGGAGACGCCTATACGCGTAACCTTTCCTTGGTAGGATCGACCGCACAAGTTTCCGTAAACGGGCGCGTCGGCCTCGCAGCTAAAGATTATGATTTGGCGGTACAAGTTACGCCCCGGCTCGGGACCAATCTAGCAGTGTGGCAGTTACTGGGTCCCCAGGCCGCGGTTCTGCTGTTGGCATTGGAAAAGTTGCTGAACAAGCAGATCGGCAAGGGCCCTCAGATTACCTACCTGATTAAGGGCGTTTGGGATGAGCCGGTCGTAACCAGACTGCAACAAGAACCAGGCGAACAAGGATCGGATGCGGGAGATAGACATTAATAAAATACTGCATCGGTGGTATTCTGTAGAAAGAACCGTTATGTGGCTTCTGGCGTTGCTATTGCTAACACTACCAGCGCCGCTACTTGCGGAGAGTGTCATGATCACGGCTGACCAGTGGGCAAGCCCCCGCAGTGGGGAGTCGATAACACGCTTTGAACGCTTGAACAAGCTTGTTCAAGCATTGGATCAAAGTCCCGATAATCAGATCTTGATTCGATATGCAGAGGGAGAAACTGGCACCTTATGGGCAGAGGAGTTACGTTCATGGCTCGTATCGCTTGGTATCCCTTCAGGCCGTATCGTGCTTAATGCGGATCTCGGACAAAGTGATACCATTATCGTGGAAACGAGCCCATGACACGAAAAACAAACAATCGAGTTGCTGCCATACAAATGGTATCCGGTGATGATGTGGATGCGAACCTTGATGAGGCGGCTCGACTAATTTCGACAGCTGTCTTAGCCGGCGCAGAATTTGTGGTATTACCTGAGAATTTTGCCATCATGCCAACCAAGGACGCGGGCCAACTGCGAATAATGGAGCGCGATGGCGACGGCCCCATCCAGGAGTTCCTCTCAGCCCAGGCGCATCGAAACCACATCTGGCTTGTTGGGGGCTCCATACCGCTTGAATCTAGTCAACCGTCCAAAGTTCGAGCTGCTTGTTTGTTATTCAACGACCGTGGCGACCGCGTCGCCCGTTACGACAAGTTGCATCTGTTTGACGTGAAACTCGATAACGGTGAAGAGTATAGTGAGTCGCTCACCATTGAGCCGGGCGAGAGCGTTGTCGTAGTTGACTCACCAATAGGTCGACTAGGTCTTACGATCTGTTACGATTTGCGGTTTCCGGAACTCTTTCGTGAGATGCTCGGTCAGGGTGCCGAGATCTTTACTGTTCCATCCGCATTTACAGCAACCACCGGAAAAGTTCATTGGGAAATACTGTTACGTGCCCGGGCAATCGAGAACCTGGCCTATGTGATTGGTGCCGGGCAGGGCGGCAGCCATAGCAGTGGACGTGAAACATATGGTGACAGCATTGTTATAGACCCCTGGGGGGAAGTTATTAACCGTCTCGCGCGCGGGCCTGGAATAGTCACCGCAGATATCGATCGTAAACGCTTGGAGGACTTGCGTCGTAGTTTGCCGAGCATCGAACATCGGAGGTTAGGTAATGACCGGAGCATTGCAGAAGGCAAGAGAATCTCTGCTTGATCCTGCTGGTATCGGCGATAGTGAACTCGAACGCCTGATAGGGCGTCTTCTCTCCCATCAAGTCGATTACGCTGATCTGTACTTTCAGTATCGACGCCATGAGTCTTGGTCGCTGGAGGAAAGCCAGGTCAAGTCGGGAAGCCACAACATCGAACAAGGTGTTGGAGTGCGGGCAATTAGCCAGGAGAAAACCGGTTTCGCGTATTCTGATGAGATCGGTGTGCCGGCCCTGTTGGATTCGGCTAGTGCCGCGAGCACGATCGCCCGAGCTGGTGGCGATGGTGCAGTGTCCATAAGTTGGCAAGATGGCCGCAGCTTACAACTGTATTCAGCTCTGGATCCGCTCGTTAGCCTACCAGACGCTACCAAGGTAAAGTTGCTTGAAGATGTTGAGGCGGAAGCGCGACGCCAGGATCAGCGTGTACGACAGGTCATGGCTAGTTTGGCTGGCGTGCATGAGGTTGTCATGGTGGTGCGTAGTGACGGCGTGCTCTCTGCTGACATTCGCCCGCTAGTGCGATTGAACGTTGTCGTCATCGTCGAGCAAGACGGTCGTCGAGAGCAAGGTGTTGCTGGCGGCGGCGGTCGTTTCGATTACCAATACTTCTTTGACAAGGAAACGGCGCTTGGTTATGCGCGTGAAGCCGTTCGGCAAGCGATTGTAAATCTCGAGGCTGTGAATGCGCCGGCGGGGACAATGCAGGTGGTACTCGGGCCGGGCTGGCCGGGCATCCTTCTGCATGAGGCGATTGGCCATGGTCTCGAGGGAGATTTCAACCGCAAGGGTACCTCGGCGTTTTCCGGGCGCATCGGCGAACGTGTGGCATCCGAGCAGTGTACGGTGGTGGATGACGGTACGATTCGCGACCGCCGCGGTTCGTTAAATATCGACGATGAAGGTACCCCGACACAGAATACGGTGTTGATCGAAAAGGGAATTTTAACCCAGTACATGCAAGACACACTCAATGCCCGCCTAATGGGTGTGACCTCTACCGGCAACGGTCGGCGCGAATCGTATGCACACCTGCCGATGCCACGGATGACAAATACCTACATGTTAGCCGGTGAGTACGATCCCCAGGAGATCATCGCATCGGTAGATGATGGGGTATATGCGGCCAACTTTGGTGGCGGTCAGGTTGATATTACTTCTGGTAAGTTTGTGTTTTCGGCCAGTGAAGCGTACCTGATAGAAAAAGGCAACATAACACGCCCAATCAAGGGTGCCACGCTAATCGGGAATGGCCCCGACGTCCTAACGCGTGTAAGCATGGTTGGCAATGACCTCAAACTCGATACGGGGGTGGGCACCTGCGGCAAAGAGGGTCAAAGCGTGCCGGTCGGCGTCGGCCAACCGAGCTTACGGATCGATGGATTGACGGTGGGCGGCACACAGAGCGGCTGAGGCCCTACGATGGAATCAAAAAGTGAACTCCTGTCAGACGCGACGATAATCAATAGTCAGCTACCTACGCTCGTGGATCTGGTACTGACAGAAGCCAAGAATCAGGGCGCGAGCGCAGCAGAGGCCGCAGCCAGCGTTGGCCAAGGCTTGTCAGCTAGCGTACGCCTCGGTGAAGTCGAAACGGTGGAACACAATCGCGACAAAGATCTTGGTGTTACGGTATTTTTTGGTCACCGTAGTGGTTCGGCCAGTACATCGGACTTCAATGAGTCTGCGGTTCGTGACAGCGTGCGTGCGGCATGCTCGATAGCAAGATATATGGCGGAAGACGAGTGCGTGGGTCTGGCGGATGCGGACAAATTGGCGAAAGAAATTCCGGATCTAGATCTTTACCATCCATGGAACCCAGGGACAGAGCAAGCGATCAGTATTGCTCGTCAATGTGAAGACGCGGCCCGGTGTGTCGATGCCCGGATCCAAAATTCCGAGGGGGCTACTGTTTCGAGTCACGAGGGTTTGGTGGTCTATGGCAACAGCGATGGATTCTTAGGAACACTTCCGACCACGCGACACAGTCTCAGTTGCAGTGTAATCGCCCAAGACGCACAGGGGATGCAAAGAGACTATTGGTATTCAGTGGCGCGTGATGCCGGCGAACTGGAAGACGCCGAACAAATTGGCAACAAGGCGGGCCGGCGCGCTTTACGGCGGCTGGGAGCGCGCAAGCTGGGTACGCGTGAAACGCCCATCATCTATGAAGCACCAGTAGCATCGAGTTTGCTCTCACATCTGGCCAGTGCACTTAGTGGTACCAATTTGTATCGAGAAGCCTCATTCTTATTGGACCATCTCGATAAGAAAATATTTCCAGACCACGTTCGGATCTTGGAACAACCTCACCTACAAAAAGCGATGGGTAGTGCCCCGTTCGACAGCGAAGGTGTGGCGACGATAGCGAGTGATTTAGTGGCTAACGGCGTGCTTCAACACTATCTATTGGATTCGTATTCCGCCCGAAAACTGGGCTTGCAAACGACCGGCAATGCCGGGGGTGTGCACAATATGATGATCGAACCCGGCGATCACGATCTTGACGGGTTGTTAAGACAGATGGGTACTGGGTTGTTAGTTACTGAATTGATCGGATTTGGTGTCAATACCGTCACGGGTGACTACTCTCGCGGCGCGACTGGGTTCTGGGTCGACAATGGTGAGATTGCCTTCCCAGTCGAAGAGATTACAGTAGCCGGAAATCTTAAGGACATGTTTCAGGAACTGGTCGCTACCGGTAATGACGTTGATACTCGTGGAAATATCCGCAGTGGTTCTATTCTCATCGGCAATATGACAGTAGCGGGCAACTAACCATAAAAAACTGCGTAACTGGATTGCGCACGCAGTGTTCTCTAGCTGTTACGCTAGAATAAGAGACCCTAGTCGTTAGCATGGTAGAATGCGTTCGCGTATTCACATAGCGTAGCTGCATGACCACGTCAAAACCACAAGAGCAAACGGATTATCTTGCCGACATCCTCGCGGCGCTGGAAAGCGAAGATTCCTTAAAGATCCAAGATACCCTTGCTGATCTGCATCCGGCAGATATCGCCGGTGTGTTGGAAGGAATTCCGCCCGAACAACGACACGCAGTTTGGCACTACGTCGATCCGGAAGCGATGGGCGAGGTTCTGGTGGAAGTGCCGGAGGCCGTTCGCAGTGATCTGTTAGAAGATATGGATCACAGCACCCTGGTGACGGCCGTTCAAGGATTGGAAACCGACGACATTGCCGATCTACTACCAGAGCTATCAGCCGAAGTTACGGCCGAGATCCTGTTCTTTATGGACAAGCAGGGTCGGCAGCGACTCGATGCGGTGCTGTTTTTTCCCGAGGATACCGCAGGCGGCCTGATGAATGTTGATGCCGTGACCGTGCGAGAGAACATAACGCTGCAAGTAGTTCTTCGTTATTTGCGTTTACGTGGTGAGCTCCCAGAGTACATGAACGAGCTGTATGTGGTCGACAAGACGCATCGCTTAATAGGAGCTCTGCAACTTGCCAAGATTCTCACTAGCGACCCCAAGCTTCTAGTTCATGATGTCATGGACGAAAATACTAACAAGCTAAGCGCATTGATGCCGGACCGGGAAGTGGCCGCTGCATTCGAGCGTTACAATCTCATTAATGCACCGGTGGTTGACGAAGATGAGAGATTGTTAGGTCGGATCACGGTTGATGACGTTGTCGATGTTATCCGAGAAGAGGCGGATCATTCTGTAATGGCGCCGGCGGGCTTGAGTGAAGAAGTCGATATCTTCGCACCTGTCGTACGCAGTGCCCGCGACCGAGCGGTATGGCTGGGAGTTAATTTGATAACTGCTGTTATCGCTTCCTGGGTGATTGGTCTTTTTGAGGACACGATTGAAAAGGTGGTCGCGCTTGCCGTGTTGATGCCGATAGTAGCTAGCATGGGGGGTAACGCAGGGACGCAGACAGTTACGTTAGTCGTGCGCGGTTTGGCAGTAGGAACGATTACAGATGCAAACGCACGTCGTCTATTGGTGAGGGAATTGATGGTGGGCGTTTTAAACAGTATGTTATGGGCGCTGATCGTTGCGCTGGTTGCAATCGCCTGGTTTCATAACGTCGCACTTGGTTTGATCATTGCCTTTGCCATGATAATCAATCTCGTATTTGCGGCGCTGGCGGGTGTAGTGATTCCCGTGGCAGTGCGCCGCCTGGGGATCGACCCTGCCTTGGCTAGTGGGGTCGCCTTGACGACAGTGACGGACGTGGTGGGTTTCTTGGCCTTTCTCGGATTGGCTACATTATTCCTGATTTGAGAGCCAAAGCGATATAGACGTTGATCGATTATACTTTGATCCGGAGGAGCAACACTTCACCTGCCGAAAGCTGCCATCTATCAGCTGGTATTTGCCTTTCAGCGGGTTTTGTGTTTTTTTGAAAGTGTCAATGGAGCCGAACATTCTGAAATTACTTAAACAGGCCATCGCAGAGCAACGATGTCTGGCGGTACGATATCGCAACGGCGGTGCTCGCGTTGTGGAGCCGCATGCAGCGTATACTAATGATCGAAATGAGGTTGTTGTCGATTGCTATCAGACCGATGGGTTTTCAGCATCTGGTAGGCAACCCCCGTTCTGGAAGCGGTTGCGGTTAAAAAAAATCACCGCTGCCTCGCTGCTCAAGCAAACCTTCGAGCCACGTGTAGCGGAGGGTTCTAGTCCCAAAAAACCTAGATATAAGGATAAGCCGGTGGCCATTATTGCCGACGATGAACCCTCCTACATGTATTCACCGGAAGCACTGCAGCAGATGGGGCCATTCTTACCGGACCATCGCAAGTTTCACTGATGTGGCTCGGTTTTAAGTCACATTACTTTCCGCATTCATTTTATCAATCAAGGTACGAAGACCGTCAACATCACGGCTTCTGAGTACCTTGTGCGCGAAGCTTCGTAGGTTCGCGAAGCTACTCATGCGGACGATTTCCTTGATCTCAAGTAACATGGAAGGATGCATGCTAAATTCCTTGAGACCCATTCCCAACAACAAGCGCGTATAGCGCGCATCCCCAGCCATTTCGCCACACATCGCTACCGGTATGCCTGCGGCTTTACCAGCTTTGATGACGTTGTTAATAAGTCGAAGCACAGACGGATGGAGCGGATCGTACAAATAATTTACGGTATCGTCGCTACGGTCAATGGCGAGGGTGTACTGAATTAAATCGTTGGTGCCTATAGAAAGAAAATCCAGGTGCGGTGCGAAAAGATCGGCAGATATAGCGGCTGCCGGCACCTCAATCATGCCGCCGATAGGCATACGATGGTTAAATTCTTTTCTTTGTTTTTTCAATTCAGATTCAGTTTCTTTGATGAGATCGAGAACGTGAAACAGCTCGTCCAAACTCGAGAGCATCGGAATCATCATCCTCACTTTGCCATAGGCCGATGCCCGTAGAATTGCGCGTAGCTGAGGGCGAAACAGTGATATGTCATGAAGACATAGGCGTACGGCACGCAGACCGAGTGCGGGGTTGGCGGCTTGCTTGTCTGCCGCAAGGTCCAAGGTGCGAATCGTGACGGGTTTACCTGCAAACGCTTTAACCACCTTCAAGCAAGCCCGATATTGTTCTTCTTCGGTGGGTGCGGTGGGTCGATTCATGAATAAGAACTCAGTGCGATATAGTCCGATACCAGATGCGTGGACTTTGACAGCAGTCTTTAAGTCTGCCGGCAATTCTACATTTGCGAGCAGTCGAATCTTTTGACCATCGTCGGTGATTGAACGACCGGCACGGATCCTATCGAGCTCGCGACGCGTTTGTAAAGATTGTTGCTGGCGCCTGCGATACTCCGAGAAAATTCTCTTATATTCACCGGCGATTAAAAGTCCGCACTTACCATCTACGACCAATTTGTCGCCGGTACGTATGAAGCGCGTCGCGTTGTGTAACGAGACGATGGCTGGGATGCCAAGACTTCTAGCAAGAATTGCAGTATGGGAAATCGGTCCGCCCAGATCGGTGACAAATGCCCTAATGCGTTTTTGTTTCAACATGACCGTGTCGGCGGGAGTAAGATCGCGTGCCACTAGAATTTGGCCGTTCGACATCGCTTCGTCGTCTTGCTCGTTAGTAGTGAGGAGGTTTCGTAAAATACGATCCACTACTTGATCGACATCGATTTTCTTGGCTCGCAAATACGGATCGTGCATTGCCTCAAAGATTCGCCCAAGATCCTCGCTCTGAGTCTTCAACACCCATTCCGAATTGCGCTGTTGCTCGTTGATGATATCGATCGGCGCCTGGGAAATCATGGCGTCACCAAGTATCAGCAAATGGGCATCGATTAAGCTCGCCGTTTCCGGGGGTGCGCCGGCTGGCATATGATCACGGACGTGCTGAAGCTGTTGACGGGCCGCCGCGATTGCTGTCTTAAAGCGTTCTAATTCATCGTCTATGTACTGTCTAGGAATGACATATTCAGGAATCTCCAGTTGCTCGCGCCGCAAGACATAAGCACGACCGATGCTGATCCCTTGACTTACACCACTACCGTGAAGGGTCAGCATTACTCGTCCTCTCCGAAACCACCGGCGATAAGCCCACACAGTGCCTTCATGGCCTCATCTTCGTCGTCCCCATCGACCCTTAGTTCGACATTGGCACCCTGGCCGGCCGCAAGCATCATGATACCCATAATGCTCTTACCGTTAACTTGTCTGTCATTTCGCACGAGGATGATTTCACTATTGAATTGGGCGGCTAGACTCACGAACCTGGCCGCTGCACGGGCATGCAAACCGAGCCTGTTGACGATAGTCAAGGCTTGCGATTGCATTGTTTAGTTTCCGTTGGTAGCCGACTTGATTATGCTACGAACAATTCCGCTATTACCGCCGGCAAAGGCCTTTTCAGCGAGTTCTTCAAGCGCGAGATTGCGATAGTTAAGCACGCGGATCAACATAGGCAAGTTGGTACCCGCGATCATCTCTATGCGATCCTTTTTGAGGAAAGCTTGGACCATATTGGTATGGGAAGCACCATAAATATCCGCCAATATCAGGACCCCCTGTCCTTCATCCAGGCTATTCAGCTCGCGCTGAAATGTCTGCAGAAACTTTTCAGATGATTCCGACCCATTGGCTGTTAATGCGTTTAGCTTCGGTATTTTACTGCCCAGCATGTGCTCAGCTGCCTCGATCATGGCCTTTCCTATGTGACCTTGTGTCAATAGGAGAATACCTATCATCAGAGTTCTCGATGTCTAATTTGCATGGTTATGTCACTATGTGAAAAATGGCTCGCTAGTTTTTGCACCATATAGACTGAGCGGTGTTGTCCACCGGTACAACCAACCGCGATCGTCATATAACTACGTCGTTCTCGTTCAAAATGTGGGAGCCACCTTTCGAGAAAGGTGCATATATCTTCGAACATATCTTGTACCTGTTTGTATCTTTCTAAATAAGACACTACCGGTTCGTCGAGGCCGGTAAATTTCCTAAGTTCGGATTCCCAATAAGGGTTGGGTAGACATCGTATGTCAAAAACATAATCGGCGTCCAAAGGAGTGCCATTTTTGAAGCCGAACGAGACAAACAACAGAGTCAGTCCCTGCGTATCTTCAGCGCCTGCAAAGTCCTGTACTTGTTGGCGGAGTTCGTATGGTGTCGTATGGGTTGTGTCTATACGCATCACGGCGCTAAATGACATCGGTTCCAGGAGTGTCCTCTCAAGGCGAATACCCTCGAGCAGTGAAGTGTTTTCATCCGTTAATGGGTGTTTGCGACGCGTTTGTTTGAAACGTTTAACGAGAACTGATTCTTCTGCCTCGAGGAATACGATCGAGTAGCGTATGCCCAATTCTTTAAGTTGCGCCAAACTCTTGGGCACTTCATCTAGAAAGGTGCGATTGCGCGCATCGATACCGATCGCAACCTTTCTAAGAGTCTCAGTGTTGGCCTCTGTGATTTGCCTAGCAAAGTGCGGGATCATCGCGGCCGGCAAATTGTCGATACAGTAGAAGCCCATGTCTTCCAGGGCTTGAAGTGCGATACTTTTCCCGGAACCTGATAGCCCGCTGATAATGAAGAAACTCATGTACTTGATGACTTGCTGATAATCGCCTGCTGTTTCCTTATGAATTCGTTTAGTGGGTCTATACCGCGTACACGGAGGATATAAGCACGCGTTGCCGCCTCTACGAGGATCGCAAGATTGCGTCCCGGGGCCACGAATAGCAAGACTTCTGGCACGTCCACGCCTAGAATCGAGTAGGTTTGATGTTCAGCTCGTAGACGATCTATCTTGTTCAGGTGTTGTTCTCTTAATCGCTCGAGCTGTACCACCAAGTGTAACTTCTTTTTGTGTCTGACTGCGGTCTCACCGAAGGTGGCACGTATATCGAGGATGCCGAGTCCACGAACTTCCAAATATTCCGACAAGGCCTCGGGGCACTGGCCTACTAATACTTGCGGTGCGACGCGCACAAACTCAACGGCGTCGTCAGCGATCAAGCGGTGGTTTCGACTCAGTAATTCTAGCGCCAGCTCACTTTTCCCAATCCCACTTTCGCCCGTAATAAAAACACCCATTCCCAGTACTTCCATATATACGCCATGTAGTGTGGCGCATGGTGCGAGCGCTCGCGTTAGGTAGTACTGTAGGTGCTCGATGACCACTGGGCCCGCAAGCGGTGTCGAAAAAAGTGGCACTGCGAATCGATCGGCGTGTTCCTCAAAATCGGCCCGCACCCGCTTGTTATTGGCGAGAATCAAGGCCGCGACCTGGTCATTAGAGAACAGGCTGTGCATGGTTTTTTCACGCTCTTGCTCGCTTAGGTTTTGCAGATACTGTAGTTCGTTACCAGCCACGACCTGGATCCGATTGGGATGCACGAGATTCATGTGTCCCACTAAGGCCATGCCAGGAAACTCGGCTTTGGCCGCTTCGAGTAGCCTGCTCTTTCCTGCCTTCCCGGCTACCCACGTAAGTTCTAAGGGCGCACGCTGAGTATCAAACAAATCGTTTGCGGTTACGGTTGGAATCATGGGCGGGTTGTCAGCCGGCTTTACGGCTTATGCTACTGTGGCAGTCATTTAGCGCCTGATAGGCCTCATCCACACTCTCTATTGTCAGAAGCCGGTGGCAGAAATCATTATCGCTAAAGGTAGCAGCGAGCGTTGACAATATCTGCAGGTGTTCTTCGTTAGCGTTCTGTGGCACCAGTAGCGCGAATATTATCCTTACTGGTTTGCCATCGATGCTGTCAAAATCCGTTTCCCGTGCGAGGGTGGCAAAGGCTCCTATTGGATTCCTTAAGGCCTTCAACCTGCCGTGTGGTAGGGCGATACCGTTTCCAATACCAGTACTACCCAAGCGCTCGCGTTCTACAAGTGCTTGAAAAGCGGCATGACGATCTAACCCTAATCGGCCCTGGTGCAGCAGCGAACTTATCTTCTCGAGCGCACGTTTCTTGCTAGAAGCCGCCATGCCCACGGCAATCCGTTTCGGCGTCAGTAACTCATTTAACTGCATGCTTTTTATTGTAATCGAGTGGTGGAATAGATTGTTATGTTTTTGTCGTCTTATTATTATTTCTTAGCGCGATGATGGTTGGTCTTAATTTTTTCTTTGTGCTTCAGTACCTGCCGGTCAAGTTTATCTGCCAAGAAATCGATAGCGGCGTACATACTTTCACCTTCAGCGTGGGCATGTAGTGTAGCGCCTTTGGCGTGGATCGTAGCTTCAGCGTTGTGGCGATTCTTCTCCACATGTAGCACTACATTGGTTGTCGTGACGTGATCAAAATGTCGTTCTAGCCGACTGAGTTTGCCGGTAGCGTAGCTGCGCAAAGGTTCGGTAATTAACAAATGTTGCCCACTTACGGTGATTTCCATCGACAGTCTCCGTTGGCTATATGATGGATTTTCTCTGGTTTGAAGGTGGGATATTCATAGATTCTCGATACTTTGCCACTGTTCGTCGCGCGACATTTATTCCTTGTTGTTCGAGCAGTTTGGCAATCTTACTGTCACTTATCGGCTTGGCTGGCGGTTCGTCCTCGACAAGTTTCTTGATTAGCGATCGGATCGCAGTTGCCGAGCAAGTTCCGCCATCTGCCGTACTTACATGGCTCGAGAAGAAGTATTTTAGTTCGAAAATACCACGTGGACTCAGCATGTACTTGTTTGTGGTAACACGCGAGATAGTAGATTCGTGCATTTCCACCGTTTCGGCAATGTCATGAAGAACCAGTGGCTTCATAGCTTCTGGTCCATGCTCGAAAAACGCGCGCTGTCGATCCACAATCGTGCGCGCAACCTTGAGTAAGGTATCGTTACGACTATTCAAGCTCTTAATAAACCAGCGTGCCTGTTGCAATTGGTCTTGCAGGTACTTGTTGTCAGCGCTGGTATCACCACGATGTATGAGTTTCTCGTATTCTTGATTGATGCGCAGCCGCGGCGCAACTTCCCCGTTCATCTCAGCTCGCCATAAACCCTTTAGCTTCCTAACGATAATATCTGGTACGATGTAGTTGGTCTGTGTCGCCTGTACACTTGCGCCCGGCCGTGGGTTTTGTTGGCGAATAAGTAAGACTGCCTGTTGCAGGTCCTCCTGGCGTATTTTGGTCTGTCGCCGCAATTGGACGTAGTCACGATTGGCTAACAATGAGAGATACTCTGGGGTGGCTAGGCGCTGAGCCTCTTTCACATAAGGTGTTTCCTGGTCGAGTGTACGTAGTTGAAGTCGCAAACATTCGCCAAGGTCTCTTGCTGCAACACCGATCGGATCGAAATTCTGAATCTGATGCAAAACCGCCTCGATCTCATCGATCTCAACTTCCACTCCTAGATCTAAAAATTGTTGAACTTCTTGCAGGCTGCAGGTTAGATAACCGTCTTCATTGATTGAGTCGATAATAGCGAGTGCTATTTCACGATCTGTGTCTGAGAATGGCGTCATCTGCATTTGCCAGTACAAGTGATCGCGGAGCGTCTGCGGTCGACTATTGCGGGCATCTATGTCCGGTAAAGAACCATCACTATCGTTTCGTGTGGAACTACTGGCTGGAACATCGAATCTATCATTCCAATCGGGTTCGGGCCCCTGCGCGTCGTCCGGATTCGACTGTTCCATCTCCACGTCGGTGGGCTGCAGTGTACCGTTGTCGGGGAGATTGTTGTCGTGCTGGCCGTCTAATTCATTGAGTGATGTCTCTGCTTTTTGCTCGGATCCGTCGTCCTCTTTTTCTTCAAGTAACGGGTTGCTTTCGAGCGCCTCTTGAATTTCTTGCTGCAGTTCGACCGAAGAGAGTTGCAGGAGGCGTATAGCCTGCTGGAGCTGTGGCGTGATAGTTAGATGTTGGCCCAGTTGCAGGTCGAGTGATTGCTTCATCGATTCGACCTTGCTTTCGCAAAGACTGAGTTCGTAGTGCTAGAGCTCATCGGGTTCATTAAAGACTAATCTTCTTCACGCTATATTCTTGGTCTAGGCGTACATCCGTGTCCGTGGGTGATGGACACTGTCCCAGGCAGTGTCGCCGGGCTTGCCTTGACTTAGAGTGAAATCACCTCACAGTTGGAAGTCTTCGCCTAGATAGACTTCTCGTACATTTTTATTATATAGGATATCTTCCGGCGTGCCTGCCGTTAGAACCCTACCTTCGTTAAGAATATAGGCGTGGTCGCAAATCTTCAGCGTTTCTCGTACGTTATGGTCGGTGATGAGGACGCCGATACCAAGCTCTTGTAAGTGTCTGATTAATTGTTGAATCTCAAGAACGGAGATCGGATCAACGCCGGCAAAAGGCTCATCGAGTAGCATGAAACGCGGGTCGCTCGCCAGGGCCCGGGCGATTTCCACACGCCGTCTTTCTCCGCCTGAGAGACTAATTCCTAGGGTCTGCCGCCGGTCAGTGATATGCAGGTCATGTAGTAACTCCTCCAGTCGCTCGGCACGCTGGGGGGCAGGCATTTCGTTACGAGTCTCGAGGATCGCGAGAATATTTTCCTCGACCGTTAGTTTGCGAAAGACCGAGGGTTCTTGAGGTAGGTACCCGAGACCAAGCCTGGCGCGCTTATGCATAGGCAGCTGACTAATGGAGACCTCGTCGAGGATTATTTTCCCGCTGTCCATGGGAACGAGGCCGACGATCATATAGAAGCAAGTCGTCTTACCCGCGCCGTTGGGGCCCAATAAGCCAACGACATCACCCGTTTTAATCTCTAATGAGACATCTTCGACAACTCGGCGACCCTTATACTGCTTATTGAGATGCTCGGCGGAGAGTATGCTCAACTTTCCTCCGTACCATCATCCGGCCGATCCTTAGGTTGGATAGAGATGAAACAACGCCCTTGTGCATCATTGCCCTTGGCACGGAATCGTCGAGCATCGAGGTCATAATGCATTTCCGGACAACGAAGCTTAGATTCCCCCTGAAGGAGCGTCACGTTGCCAAACAGATCGAGCTTTCGACTCTTTACATAGTATTTCAATCGATCGGCGGTCGCGTGCATCTCCTGTTCGGCCTCCTCAGGACGATTGTCGACGGTAATGGGCTTGCCGTAAGCATCGAACGTTTCGATCTCACCTTCGACAAACTTTGCTTCGATCTTATCTGCCTTGATCGAGAGTACACCGTCTGTCAGTGACACATCGCCAAGATAGAGTGCGGTGCCGGTGCGATCATCGATTTCTATTGTCTGTGCATAGACTTTTATTGGTTTGTTTTTTTTGGTATCGGCCGCATTTATGGCAGTGGGTATCGCGAAACCAGTTGCGACGATACTAATCACTGACACCAGTCGAAGCTTTGTAAGCGTGGACCACATAGAACTAAATTCGTTAGTTTCCTTGATGGAAGGTTGGTGCCTGATCAGTCAAGCAAGATGCGAAGCTTCGGTGTCGACATCTCACTATTTTGATCGGAACTACTACCGGTACGTGTGATTTTCACATTTCCTGTCATGATAATCTCTTTCTTGTTGTCGTCGAACCAGGCCAGATCTGCCCTAGCGTGAATGGGCACACGCCCCACCTTATAGCGGATAAGATGTGGTTTATCTAGCCGCAACGTGTCATTGTATTCGAAGTGTTGCATAGTATCGGCGGCGAGGGTGTATTTTCGTTGACCTCCCTCATTCATCACGGTGGCTTCAAAGTTCCCGATGTAATAGCTAGGTTCCCGGCTTTCGCCGGCCGTCAAGGATGGCGTCGGCTCAGTTACACGTTGCAAGAGCCACCAAGATGCGATCGCTGCCATTAGCAAAAGCACAGCGAGCAGCCCCCTTCTTAGATCAAGGGCCATGACAAACTCATGCCGGTTGTGCAAATCATGTCTGGGCTACAGGTAACGTTGCACCGCTGTCGCATAGGTCCCCTGCGCACGCATGAGCATCTCACACACTTCACGTACGGCCCCGTGTCCACCGGCGCTCGGCGTAACCCAATGAGCGTGCTCTTTAACGAGTTCGTGAGCATCATTAACGGCTACCGCTAAGCCTACTTGTAGCATGGCCGGCAGATCTACAACATCATCGCCAACAAAGGCAGCTTGTGTTGGTTGCAACGCCAGTTTGGTTAGCAGTTCTTTTAACACCGAAAGCTTATCTTCCCGACCCTGGTACACATGTTTGACGTTAAGGTCGACGGCCCTGTGTTTGACCGAATCCGATGTGCGTCCAGTGATAATGCCGACTTCGATACCTGTCTGCTGCAACATCTTGATGCCATGGCCGTCACGTATATTAAACGTTTTAGATTCCGTGCCGTCTTCACTGATTAGCAGCCCACCATCCGTAAGCACGCCGTCAACATCTAGCAGCACAAGACGTATATTCACCGCTATTTCATAAAGACTATCTTGAGGATGTTTGGGCGGTGCGACCTCTGACATCAAACAATACCGGCTCTTAGCAAAACCTGCATGTTTAGCGCACCCAGTACATGGTTATCGCTGTCTAC
Source organism: Gammaproteobacteria bacterium (assembly GCA_029861845.1). Taxonomy (GTDB): domain Bacteria; phylum Pseudomonadota; class Gammaproteobacteria; order Acidiferrobacterales; family SPGG2; genus SPGG2. The sequence goes on from JAOTYM010000008.1 coordinate 67,760, forward strand.
CACATATAAACCGTTGAAGTTATGTTGCCGTATCAGCTCGACCGCTTCATGCGCCAGCCGATCGGCACCAATAGTTGTCGGATCGTGCGTCATAACATCACTGATCTTTGCCTTGTAAACATCGACTCCTTGGTTTAGTGTTCGACGCAGGTCGCCATCCGTATAAATGCCGCAAAGCTGACCCTGTTTGTCGAGTACCCCGGTCATTCCCAGACCCTTGCTTGTCATTTCCAATAGTGCGTCCTGTAATGATGCGTCATCAGTAACAAGCGGGATCTGTTCGCCGGTATGCATAAGGTCTTCGACGTAGATTAGTAACCGTCGGCCAAGTAGGCCGCCCGGATGAGAACGCGCAAAATCTTCTCGAGTGAAATTGCGGGACTTCAGCAGTGCAACCGCAATTGCATCCCCCATTGCCAGGGCGGCGGTTGTGCTGGCCGTGGGCGATAGGTTCATTGGGCATGCCTCCTTCTCAACGCTGACATCGAGACTGGCATCAGCCTGCCGAGTTAGGCTCGAGTTGGTATTTCCAGCTAGCGCGATGAGTTTGACTCCCATACGCTTGATGATCGGTAAGATCGTAAGAATCTCCTTACTCTCGCCTGAATTAGAGATCGCTAGTACGATATCCTCCGGCGTAATCATACCGAGATCGCCGTGACTTGCTTCGCCAGGGTGTACAAAAAACGCAGGGGTACCGGTGCTTGCTAGGGTGGCCGCGACTTTTCCGCCGATGTGTCCCGACTTGCCAACGCCAACTATGACGACACGCCCTTTGCACGCCAGGATCAGCTCGCACGCACGTACAAACCCCTCGTCGATGCGATTGGCGAGAGCCGCTACCGCCTTCGCCTCTAGGGCCACTACTTCACGACCGTGCTCGCAGAATGGCGGTTCTTTCTTGGTCAACGCTGCGGTCTAACGTAAGAGAAGATGCTATGAGTATATATAAACAAGGATAAATATCCCATGGCTGAGCCCGGCGGCAGCAGCTCTTTAGGTTTACACCAACGACAGAATGAGACGCTAGTAGTCACACTCGGCGCGCGCTATGTGCTATAAAACTGAGGACAAGACACCTTTTAAGTGTCTATATGGAGACATAC
>JAOTYM010000188.1 GCA_029861845.1 Gammaproteobacteria bacterium
AATCCAAACGAAACAGGGCACAAACAGGAACAGAATAATTAGCTCTACCGCGTTCATTCCGTCGATGTTCAGTATGTCGAACATCGCATATGCACCGGCAATCACACTTAGCATCACGGGAATGCCGAAAGAAAGGCGTCTCACAAATGGTCTTGGCCTCACCGGTGTTCTAGTGTCCATCAAACTACTGACCTCTGCGGTCGCAACATGCCTATGCACTCCATAGATAAGTCCACGTCTCTGTTAAGGCGTGACCGCGAATTCTCAAAAAACAACGCAGGTCGGCTCCCCTCCCGTCGGGAAAAAATTCGAACATTGCGCGCCAACCACCGGTGACCGTATTCTTTTGTACTTGGGCGTTTGCGACTCGACCGGTGGATGTGGTCACCATCGCTTCTACAGGTTGATCCGTATCGAGAAACGGCAAATCCCCGCCATCGAAGTCGATCACGATGAGCCGACCCTGCCCTCCTCCATTCGGTTCCTCCTCGCGTGCAGAGCCGATACGTGTCGCCAACGTACGACCCCCCGGCGGCCACTGCGGATTATCCAAGTACGCGGTGAGCACGTATGAAAGTTTGAGCGAATCTCCCTTGTGAAGTTCCCTGTCCGGCACCCAATAGCAGCCAATATTGTCATTGGAATCGCGGTCGGTAGGAATTTCGAGTAGCTCCACATGACCCTTACCCCATTCGCCGCGAGGTTGGATCCACATACTGGGACGACGATGATAGTCTGCCTCCAGGTCTTGATAGCTGGCGAATTCTAGATCCCGCTGAATCAGCCCGAATCCTTTTGGGCTATCCACAAAGAAGGAGCTTATTCTTAAATGTCGAGGATTCGCCAGTGGTCGCCAGATCCACTCGCCACTGCGGGCGTTGATCATCAGACCGTCAGAATCATGGACCTCGGGCCGATAATTATCGAATCGACCGGGATCGTTCTCTCCGAAAAAATACATGCTTGTCAGCGGGGCGATGCCCACTTTATCTACTGCACGTCGCGTGTAGATTTCTGCGTCTACCCCAATCTGGCTCGCGGTTCGGGGTCGAACAACAAAACGGAACGCACCAGTCACGCTGTTACCGTCCAACAGGGCGTATATCGTGATCGCGGTGGCATCGGGCGCAGGGCGCTCTATCCAGAATTCACGAAACATTGGGAACTCTTCGCCCGCATTCTCCGCCGTATCCACGGCCAACCCACGGGCCGACAAACCGTACTGCTGCTCTCGACCAACTAGGCGGAAGTAACTTGCGCCTAAGAAAACCAAAAACTCTGTCGGGATCTTGCGATTGTCCAAGGGATACAATACCCGTAGACCGGCAAACCCAAGGTCGTCGCCGTTACTTGATTTCTCTAGGGACACGTCCCCAAAGTCGAACAAATCTGAGCTGAAAGGAATGGCAGATACCTCGCCATCTTGCACAATATTGATGGCTACTGTGCGGTCGTAGTGAAAACCTGGGTGAAAGAACTGTAATTCGAATAGCCCCTCGCCCTTCCAAACCGATCGATCCGAGCCATAGGTGATGCCCTTGTACTGGCCGTGGCTAAGCTCGCGCCAACGTTTAGGAACAATCCCCAGAGAATCATCGAACGGGCTATGCGCCAACAGGCGTGCCTGTTGTTTGAGCCACTCGAAACTGAATGTTTCGTTTGCCAAGGCACCGCGACCGAGAAAAGCCAACGCCCCCAAACCGACTGCCCCACGCGCCGCCGAAGTCAAGAACATCCGCCGACCAACTCTGTGTCGTTTGCATTTTTCAACCAAGTCTCATACACCTCTATAATCGGCAATTCGATCTACACGGGAACCGTTCCCCGCCAATTCACTCTAACCTCGTTAAAGCACCGCGGGAGCGCACCGCGCCCGGGCCAGCCGACCACTCGCGTCGTCATGTGGGGACCCTCGATATTGACAACCCAGAGTTGCGTTAGAATCGAGTCACCTTAATACAGAATATGATTCTGAGGCCCACCGGGCACGCCAACCAAGATAATACGTCAGTAACGAGGTCACGATGACATCATCCACCGATCCCATGATGGGACGCGACCCCAGATTGGACTTCTTCCGCGGCCTTGCAATGCTGATCATATTCATTGCCCATGTTCCTACCAATAAGTGGATCTGGTATATACCCGCGCGTTTCGGATTCAGCGATGCCACCGAAATGTTCGTGTTCTTGTCCGGAATGGCATCGTCAATCGCCTTCGGCGGCGCCTTTCGCCGCGGCGGGTTCGCGGTAGGCAGTGCCCGAATCGGTTATCGCTGCTGGCAGATTTATGCCTGTCATTTGGGTCTGTTTTTCGCTTTAGCGGCAATGTGTGCGGGCTTCAATTTTCTTTTCGAGAGCCCGGATTACATTGCGCGACTCAACCTGGGCCGCTTCTTTAACAATACCCAAGAAGCGATCGTACACCTGGTCACATTGCGATACGTGCCGAACTACTTTGACATTCTGCCGATGTACATGGTTGCACTGGCACTGGTACCCATTGTCATGTTGCTGTCTAGAGTGCACATTCTGCTCGCACCGGCAGCCAGTGTCGCGCTATACATCGCCATGTGGATCTTCGATCTGGAATTCGTAGCGGATACCACCATCGATCGTCCCTGGTTTTTCAACCCATTCGGTTGGCAACTCATCTTTTTCACGGGTTTCGTGATCGGTATGGGTTGGGTGAAGCTACCCAAACCGACGGTGCCGCTGGTGGCGGCGTGTGTCGTATTCATCATTCTGTGCATCCCCGTCAGTCATTGGCCCACTTACTCAAAGATCGAATGGTTAAGCGAGATCCGGGAATCACTCAAACCTTTCATAGTCAAAACCAATTTCGGCATATTGCGGTGGGTACACTTCATGGCTTTGGCTTACCTTATCGTGATTGCCTTGAGGGGGCGCGAATGGATACTGCGGTCCAGAATCGCTGCGCCCTTCGTAAAAACCGGTCAGAACGCCCTACCCGTTTTCTTGATGAGTATGGCGATGGCCTACACTGCGGGCATGGTTCTCGACCGGATCGGTCGCAATGACCTTAACTTCGCATTAGTGAATATCAGTGGCCTAATTTTGCTCATCGCGCTCGCCTATATGTTCGGATGGTTCAAATCAACACCCTGGCGTAAGCGTCCTGGGGGAACACCTACAACTGAGAAGACAACCAGCAAACAGCGGGAAGAGTATTCAAGACCTTGGCACACTGCCGAAACCGCGGTCAATACCAACTGAAAGCAACCTCGGTGGGTAGCTCCCCGGAGGGGGAAATCAGAATATCTTACCCTAGCGCGGCGGCGGAGAGACCCTGAGGGCTCGATTGCAGCAACCTCTGCGCCGTTCGAAGCAGTCGCGTGTTAGCCCAGTGATTTCTGGGCCGTTTCTCTAGACGCTCCATCAGCAGATCGTGCGCAAGTTCGTGCTGCCCCGAATCCAGCGCGGCCTCGACCAGGAACTGCTCAAACATATCTCGTTGCGCGTTACTTCCTCCAAGACTCCGCAGCTTGGGACGAAGCGGTAGCAAAAGCCGAGCTGCGCGTTCGCAGTCCCCCGCTTGTTTTGCCATGCAGGCTTCGGCCAACGGAACCCCGACGGTGTTCAACACGAAGGCTTCGGTGCCGTGTCCATCGGCCGCAGTTCGCATAGACTCCAGCATCGCACTGGCCTCTGCCCGCCGACCCGCGCACAACAAGGACAGCAGATAGTGTGCGTTGGCAAAGGCGAGTTCGTGATCACCGATCTTACTGCAGGCCTTGTCTGCAAGCTCTCCCCAGCGTCCCCCTACTTCCACCCCTTCGCGCTCCAGCCGCCAAAGCAGCGAGGCCGCGTTGGCGATGTCTCGAAAATCGTCGCTCTTCTCCGCGCGAATCTCGCAGTCGTAAAGTTCAAGGGCCGCATCCGACTCCTCAAGCTCAAGGTGAAACAATGCTTGGTGCCAGAACAGGTGGTAGATAAAGTTGTTACAGCCCGACCAGTGCGCCTGGTTCTCGGCGAGCCATGCAATTCCTTCCTTAGGCCTGTCGCCCATCTCCATCACATGCGCCACGGCATGAATTCCCCAGGCGTCCCATGGATCCAGCGCCACTGCCCGCCGCCCAATCTCCTCGGCTTCGGCGTAGTCGCCACACTCCTCGAGACCGAAGGCATAGCACCCCAATACGAACGCAAACTCCGGCATGGACTCGTCCCAAGCCGGTAGCACCCTCGCTGCGACATAACGCAAGGCGGTGCGATTACCGATGAGAAAATGCACGGCATGACTTAACCGCAACGCGAACACATCGGTGGGATATTCGTCAAGAAGATTATCAAATACTCGTGCGGCGGCTTCAAGATCTTGATTGCACCACGCGTTCAAGGCGTCGACATAGGCGCCCTCGCGTGGCGTGGCACCCCGCAATGACAGGGAGCGACGAGCGGCAGTAAGGGCTTGGAAGGCTCTGCGGTTTAGTTCTTTTCGAGCTAACAACTTGCACATGAAGCCTTTGGCACAATGCGCCAATAACATATCGGGGTCTACCTCAAGAGTCTCGTCCAACCTTTGCGGCGTCTCCGAACGAGACGCGAGAAAACTCCTCACCGTCGCATCATAGCTTGCAACCGCCTCGACACAGTTGGCCGTGAGTGCAAGACCCCTAAGATCGGTCAGCATCTTCTACCCTCTCTCCTGTCGGGCTACGCCAAGCCCTATCAGTCAATACACATCGCACGCGACGCAATGTTTACGCGGCAAAATCCCTTCTAACATATCCTCTGCCTGTATCCTATGGCCCGGGCATAGCTCGATTTCGAGCCTTGGCCAACACGGGCCCTGAATCTTGTCGCAATAGGATCTACTAAACATATACGACCACAAAACCGCCTAGCAGTTTCATACCGCTCTTATAAATGAAGATGGTGCCAAATCCATGGTTTGCAACGGCTTGCTTGTTGCTGACGATTCATTGATGGCACAATCCGCACAATTGGTGCGTGCGGCCATTCGCGCAGCGCCTTAGCCCACACCAGGAACCCACGAACATGATCTCAATGGTCACTCAGAGCGATAAGCGCAGTGCACGGTGGTGGCTTGTTGGTCTATTGTTGACCATAGGGTTGCCGGGCCACGCGGCGGACGGATACCCCTACCCGGGTATTATTTCCACCCAGACCGACCACGATTTCGATGTGTTGTGGCAGAGACTGGACGCCGCGATCAAGGCGAATGAGATGCTCGTGGTGAGCCGGGCCAGTGCCAGCCGTGCCGCCAAAACACGTGGCATAGACA
>JAOTYM010000189.1 GCA_029861845.1 Gammaproteobacteria bacterium
TTGCCACGACCAGTGTGAAGTTTGCCATGGGATTCAATCGGCGCGAGCACCCGCTTCACCGGCAGGCGCGTCGGCTGATTGCGGACGCAGCTATCGGTAAAGTCCGCAGCGTGATGTCCTCGTTCTGCGAACCCGCGGCGGCACTGCCGACCTGGAAACAGCGCCGAGCAACCGGCGGTGGCGTGCTGCTCGATCTGGCATCGCATCACATCGACATGTTGCGTTGGACGCTCTCAACTGAAGTATCTGCAGTGGAAGCCCGGATTAGCTCCCGCGTAAGCGAGGACGACGAGGCATGGCTCGGTCTTAGCCTGACGAGCGGCGTTGAAGTGATGAGTTTCTTCTCGTTCCGATCAGCCTGTACCGATTGGATAGAATTTATTGGGGAAAACGGGACGTTACGGGTGGACCGTCATCGGGCTGCGCTTTCCATTCGCACCGCCAGGAGATCCGGCTACGGGACACGACTCACCTGGCAACCTCCTTCAGCTGAGGTTTTGCGTTGGTGGATGGACCGGATGCGGCATCCGTCGCGCGATCCCTCTTACCGGTTCGCGCTGCTGTCACATATCAGGCAACTGCAGGGCGCTACAACAGAACTGGCTGATGTGGAGGATGGATTGCGAAACCTGGAAACGGTGCTGGCGGCAGAGGCTTGCGGGCGGTCGCGCGGTCGTGTCTCGATGCGCCGAAACGTCTGATGCGAATTCTGCTGGTTGGGGATTGGAATCCCGGGCGCGGCGGCACCGAAGCCTATGCGCTTCTCCTGCGCGATGCCCTGGAAGCGGCAGGGGACGAAATCCGATTGCTGACCAGCAGTGCAGGAACTCGGGCAGATGGTAGAGCTGACTACGTCGCGTTCGGAACTTCAAATGTGGCTGCCCAGGTCTTCCTTCAAATTGGAAACCCATTCGCCGCTGCTACTGTTTCGCGCGCCATAAAGGAGTTCAGGCCCGACGCCGCTGTGGTGGTATCGTTCGCGCATCATCTCTCGCCCCTAGTTCTTTGGGCTCTTGGAAAGACCCCCACCCTGCTGATGGTTACGGACTACAAGTTGACGTGTCCACTGGGTACCCGCTTGCTGCCGGGTGGCGAGGTCTGCCACGCCCAGTCTGGATGGATCTGCCACACAGGCGGTTGCCTGAGTTTTGCACACTGGCTTAGGGATCAGCCCCGTTATGCATTGATTCGATCCGCATTGTCACGCGCCGCGGGAGTGGTTGCCTGTGGCCCAGCAGTTGCCGAAGATTTGGCGGCAGCCGGCTTCCCATCCAGGGCTCTTTGGACCCCGCTTGCCGAGCCGGGTCCAGACTACTCCCGCAGCCGGGCAAACCAGCCGTTGTTCCTTTATTGTGGCCGACTGGAGCGCGAAAAAGGCGTTCCGGTTCTGCTAAGCGCCCTGTCGCTGCTTCAGTCCGGCGGCCCCTCGGCGCACCTTCGCATCGCGGGCTCGGGCGGTCAACGTCCGCAGTTGGAGGCACTGGCCACAAGTTTGGGTATTGCGAATTGTGTCCATTTTCTCGGCTGGCTGGCGCCGTCCGAAATAGAGCAACAAATGGCGGAGGCCTGGGCCGTGGTAATGCCATCCCTCTGGGCGGAGCCGCAGGGTATGGTCGCAGTGGAGGCTATCCTGCGCGGAGTTCCCGTGATTGCCAGTTCCATCGGAGGACTCGGCGCGCTTGTCGAGGAAGGCCAGACTGGTCTGTTGTTTCCGGCCGGGGATGTCAACGCGCTTTTGCGTTGCCTGACCGCAATCGCGGGCGACAGCGTTTTCTCCGGCCGAGGGTTGTCGATCGAAGCAATGCAACAGGCGGCTGTACAATTCAACGTCGCACATCACGTCAGCCAGTTACGCCAGATGCTGGTCGAAGTGAAGCGCACATAGTTTCAGCTGAGTAATAAGGCTTTCGGTCACAAAATCCATCTCAAGTTCAAGGGACGGGCGACGCACAGTACGAGCCCCACCTCAAAATACTCTCCTGGTTGCCCCCTAATATTACTGTCAACGAATGGACACGATGATCATCGGGCACAAAAAGGCTACACAAAAAGGGGTCGGTGTCGATTTCACAAAAAGGGGCACAAAAAGGGGTCGGTGTCGATTTTATAGGGTAGTGATGTAGTCTGTGGCAGGAACTGAGGCATAAGGAGGTGCCGATGCCACGTACGTAAGCCACGCCATTATTTGCCGGGTGTTCCAGCACATGTTATCCAGCGCGGAAACAATCGCCACAGCGATCAATTGGGGCATAGTCACTGCTGCCCCACAAACTCGCTAACGTCATGCCGGAAACGTCGCAGACGTTATCCGGCATCGAGTAAATCATCGAAACCCCTGGATTCCGGATAAGCGTCGGGCGCTTTCCGTTTTCACGGGGACAAGCTTCCGGAATGACATGAGAGGGGAATGACCGATCATGTGCATAGTGCGGTTCACCGTGTGAATCGCTTCGTCAAGGTTTTGATCCAATCTATTCTCATTTTTGTAGGACCGCATGGTGTCCCGTTGGGGAGCGGCCGGTTTAAGCAGCAAATTGAACAAGCCTTGGGCAGAACCAGCAAAAAAATCGACACCGACCCCTTTTTATACCTTTTTATATGTAAAGCGCTTGCTTATAAGTGGCCGTTTTCTCGGAGTCTGCCCAGGCCTTCGCGCAGCACATCGGCGAGCCGATCACTCCACTCGATTTGCCCCGCTTCTGTGGTCACCAGGTCTTGTCGTACTTCAAACTCCACATGGGGAAGATTCCTAAGCTCGCCGTGGACGGGCACGGTGTAGTCACGCTCGTGGGTCAGCTCGTAAGGCTCGTTCTCGCCAACCGTCAGCTCGCCGTGCTCCTGGAGCAGCCCGAGCACGATTCGGGCAAAGCGGTCGTCCTTATCGTACATCACCCCGATGTGCCAGGGTCGGGAGACGCCGTGATAGACCGGTGTACACGTGTGTACCGAGACCAGGATGGTCTTTTTTTGTGCTGCCTCGCGCTCGTCTAGTAACTCGCGGATGGTATCGTGATAAGGGTCGAATATTTCCTTCGCCCGTGCGGTAGCCTCCATCTCGGACACATCGTAGTTGCCGGGGATTGGCGTAGTCTCGCTACGCTCGATGATAAAATCGTCGGCATGCGGGGCCCGGTTGCAGTCGACGACCAGCCTCGAATAGCGCTGTAGGATGAGTGGTGCGTCCAGTCGCTCGGAGATACCAAGCGCCACGCCTTCCGCACCGATGTCGTAGGTGATGTGGCGCTCGAGGTCGGGCACCGTAAGCCCCAGTTGGTCCAGCCGCTTCGGAAACACCTTGCCGGCGTGCTCACACGTCAGTACGAATGGGGACTGGCCTTTGGGCCTTAGCCGCTCGACTGGCGCCGGGTCGTGTGGGCCGAGCAAACGATATTGGGCATCGGACATATGTTGGTTTCCTCCAATCGATTCAGCACGCGGCGATCATGCCATTCTCACGCCCGTGCACCAATGGACGCTGCCGTTTATTCTTACCAGGTCACCATCTCAACGGGCAACGACGAAAGTTGCTCTAGACGCTGGCGACGCTTCCGCCCCGTCTTGCGTCGGCCACGCCGAGCAGGCCACCCTTGGGTGACCACAGCACTGCTTGAACGCCGCCAAAGTACATCGATGGCTCGACGAACGGCCTGGGTTTCAAGCCCTGCATCGACACCACCGGAAGCCCGGGCTCGAAAGCAATGGTTTTCTGACCCGACGCGACTTCGACGTGCAAACGAGGATGCTCGACTGCTGCCAAGAGATCCATGTCCTTGGCGGCGAAGTTTGCGAGCACCTGGGCAATGGCGGTGGTGATCCGAGATGCCCCCGGTGAGCCGATTGCGAGTACCGCGCCATCACTCCTGCGCCTAGCGATAGTGGGGGCCATGTTGGACGCGAGTCGAGTCCCCGGTGTCAAATCGCTCAAACCTTTTGTATGCAGGTCAAGCTCACCGAGCGAATTGTTTAGCCAGAAGCCGGTGCCATCGACCATAACCCCCGACCCATAGCCTGCCGAGGCGGTGACCGCACACGCTAGCTTGTTGGAGTCGACGACCGAAATATGGCTTGTGGATGGCGCGCTGAGCAGGGTAGGGTCGGCGAGGTTCGCTAGTGCAAGTAGCCGCTCCACCTCGCGCGGCAGATCTTGATGCGCGCCGTCGAGATGGGTCGCTCTGTAGCCGAGTACCGCGCGCTGCGCGATTATCGTGTGTCGCACCGAGTCGTCTAAGCTATTGCCTAGGCCAAGGCGCTCGAGGATGAGCAACATGCCGGCTAGACATGACCCGCCGACCGCGGGTGGTGGGTTACTGGCGACATCCCAGTCTCCGATGCGCGCCCGAACCGGCACGCGTGCCACAGCCCGATAGCTCTCTAAGTCCTCGATACCGAGCAGGCCACCGTTCGCCCGTACCCCGGCGGCGATGCGTTGTCCAAGCTCACCACCGTAGAGCGATGCCTCATCGCGGGCAATCGACCTTAGAGTGTCGGCCAAGTAGGGGACACGTACCAGGTCGCCTTCCTGCAGTGGGCTACCGTCCTCGTGGTGCAGTATCCGATAGCTTTCTGGGTGCCAGGAGTAGATGGCCTCGTGGGTAAAGAGCAGATACTCTGCCGCACCACCCGTGAGCGGAAAGCCCCGCTCGACCCGTTGGATAGCTGGCTCTAGCAGGCGACTCCAGGGTAAGCGCCCAAATTGCCTGGAAGCGAGTGCTAGCCCCGCAAAGCCACCCGGCGTTGCAATTGTGCCGTAGCCAACCCTCTGGTGGGTGTCGCCGCCATAATCAAAGACGACCTCATGCGTGGCTTCAGCGAAGCGCTTGCACCCGAGCCCACTGCCTGGCATTTCCGCGTATCCATCAATCACGACTGGCTCATCGCCAGGCGCCCAGATGGTGATGAAGGCGCCGCATCCCGGAGACATAATGCCGGTGTCGGTGCACATCGAGACGATGGCGGCCGCGATCGCGGCATCGACAGCGTTACCACCTTGTTTGGCGACCGTGGCCCCCGCCTCGGCCGTTATACGGGTTCCGGCGGCAATCGTTAGGTCGGTCATTTTATAGGTTCCAGGTGCACTGCGAGATTATCAAACAACCCTCTTTCCCAAATCGAGTATGTTGGCTAGGCTGGCCTTTCGCGTTGATCTGGCGCAACTCCGCAGCGCACGCACATTCTATAATTGATTGAATGGGC
>JAOTYM010000190.1 GCA_029861845.1 Gammaproteobacteria bacterium
CCTATTTCAACAATGGTGAAGGGAGCCTCCAGGTTTACGACCCCACTGAGAACGCTTTGCGGGACTTTCCCGCGCGGATGCCGGGCGAGGAGATCCGGCGTGCGACAGGTCCGGATCCGGCAGGCCGCATGTATGGCGTTACACTCGATGAGCATACGCTGTTCGCGCTGGACCCACGCGCGCAGACCATTGAGGTGCTCGCCGAGCTCTGGTCACAGACCGCCACGCTTGGCGTCGACCCCAACGGACGGTATCTCTACTACGTCGCGGGCAGCAACGAGTCCGACACTGATGGCACACAAATCGTACAGGTGGACCTTGAAGACGATGCCGCGCAGAAGGTGATCGCATTCCTCGACCGTGTGATTCTCGAGGAGTTCGGCTATCGCGTCGGCCGCACCGCGGCATCGAGGCTGAGCCCGGTAGACAGCTACAACCTGACATTGAGCGACGACGGGCGGCGGCTGCACGTTGCCCTAAATGGAACGATGGCAGTGAGCGGTCTGGAACGGGCAGCGCTGATCGTCGTTCACATCCCGCAAGGGGAGTGCCCGCGTGGGTTACCCGTTGCCATCGGCTCTACGCCTCTAGGTGCCGAGTAGCGGCTAACTTCAAACTCCTGCCCGAAGTCGCCTTATCTCTCTGAGTTAATCCGCAGGATGCTTTGCCGCATGAAAGAGATCGATCTTATGCTGAGGGCTGCAGCCGGCGCAGTACGGCGGCGAGGAATTTCTCCGCACTGACCGGGACACCGTCTCGAGCTTGCAGCACCATGTGCCGGGGGTGGGCAGGATAAGGCGCCCAGCGCATCAAGTTCTGCTCCGGCGAAGCGTAGGAGACGGTAGGCACCTCAAGCACAGCAGCGAGATGCAGCAGGCCGGAGTTATTGCAGAGCACTATGCGAGCCTTCCGCACCACCGTAAAGAGCTGTCGGACTGAGGTCTTTCCGGTAAGGTCGAACAGGTTGGGATGAGGATCAAACGAGGCGACGTAGGCCCGATCGTATTCGGCCCCAACCAGAACGACCCGGTATCCCCGTTTTAGCAATGCCGCGGCCAGCTCAGCGAAGTGTGTAAAGCGCCAAGCCTCATCGCGAATGCCCATGGCCTGTTTGCGCCCTCCCGGGGCAATGACAATGGCTGCACCCTGCTGGACATCCTCGGGAAGTAGTCCATTGAGGCTTGTCTCCGGCGGTATGAAGAAGGAAGGCGGCGAAGCCGGAATCCCCATAGCTTTCAACGGTTGCGCCATCGCCTCGAAGAAGGGCTTCGTCCAGTCGATGTCGACCGGCACGTCGAAGAACAGCTGCTTGAACAAGCCGCCAACCCCAGCCACTAGTCCACGGCAGGCCACGCGACACCACACCGCAGAGGGGGCGTCGAGGGTTGGAGAAATATCGAAACACAGGTCGAACGAATCGGCGGTCCGCATCCTTAGCGCGGGCCTCATAAAGGCGACCAGCCCACGCGGCCCGGCTCGGTGGAAATCGGGACAACCGATGCGCGAATCGACACCGGGGAGCCCGTCGAACAACAGCAAGCTGGCCTCGAAGGTTGCGAGCTGTAATCGGGCCTTGGGAAAGGCCTGGCGGATATGGGGCCAAAGTGCGGACAGGTACAGGGCGTCGCCCAGTCCGCGCCGAAAGAAGGCCACGCACACCGACTCGGGGGGCATCGGGTAGCGCTCAAACCGCTGGCGGCGGGACCGGCGTACAGGCGCCGTGAGTTTCAACATCATCCAGCAAAAAGGACGGCCGAAGAAGCGGAAACAGAGTTTGTTGCCTTGCAGGCGCAGGCGGTAGAGCAACTGGCCAATCATCGGACACTGCTATCCCCGCATTGAACATACACTATTGACCGGTCTAATTGAAAGGTAAGCCTAGTCAGCATTGCGCGGCAGGGATCACTTCACGACAGGGACAAAGTATCGTAAGCACGTCCGTAGGGGCAGTTCGCCGGTGTTTGGTAGTTTCTTGACTTGCTTAGTAAGCAGGGAGACAACAGAGTTCGTGTCTTTTCCATGGACTCAGTCAAGCCACTGACGAATGTTGCTCATCGCTATGGTGTGGGCATATCAACTTGCACGCTGTCCGTTATTGTATCGCTGTAAGTCCTGTGTACGTGTTCGCTCCGAAAAGCCAAGCGACCTCGCCCCCAAGTTTATTCGGGCGGTTTGGCAGCCAGCGAGGCGAGCACTCATAGCGTGATATGAAACTTGTGATTCGGTGTAGGTCGATTTGGACTAGGCGACTGACCTCGGTACCCTCGTTTGCGGCTCGTGCTGGTGAAAGGAGATGCTCTTGTAGCTTTGAGCCAATATGCTGTAGTAGCTTCAATGACAAGGAGCGAAGCGGACAAATCGTCTCAAGACCCCGATGAACCCGACCCACAACAGACCCTACGATTTGTTCGTTATCGGTGGCGGTATTAACGGCGCAGCAATTGCTTGTGATGCAGCTGGACGCGGGCTTTGTGTGGCGTTGGTCGAGATGCATGACTTTGCGGAGGGAACATCGTCGCGCTCCTCAAAGCTTATACATGGAGGTCTGCGCTACCTTGAGACATACGACTTCAAAATGGTGAGAGAGGCGCTCATCGAGCGGGAAGTCTTAATGTTTAAGGCACCACACCTGGTATGGCCGCTAAGGCTGGTACTTCCCCACGTGGCAAGCCAGCGACCGCGCTGGGTCATTCGACTCGGTCTTTTCCTCTACGACCACCTTGCACGCAGAAACCATTTACCTGCTTCTGAATCCGTTGACCTTCACCACGACGCTGTAGGGCGGGCGCTCAAACCATCGTTTCGTCATGCTTTCGCCTATTCGGATTGTCGCGGCGATGATGCGCGACTTGTGATAGCAAACTTGCTTGGCGCGCAGCGCCACGGCACCGAAGTTTTGCCGCGGCACGAATTCATGGGTGCAGAGCGAACTGGGGATCTGTGGCAAATATGCCTGCGAAACGTGCGTACGGATGTAGGGTTCTCTGTGTTTGCAAAAGCGCTGGTGAACGCTGCAGGACCATGGGTGGTCGATGTCGTCGACAAGATAGCCGGTGTTACTACTGATCGACAGCTACGTATGGTCAGAGGTAGCCACATCGTCGTGCCACGACAATGGGACGGTGAGCACGCGTACTTCCTGCAGACGCAGGATGCACGCACGATGGAGGTCTTCCCGTATGAGGAAGACTTTACGTCAATTGGCACGACCGACGAGCCATGGGAAGAAGAACCGGCAAAAGTTGAGATCTCGGACAAGGAGATCGACTACATGCTCGAGCAAGTAAACGAGTTTTTGAGAAGGCCAATCCGACGCGAAGACATTGTCTGGAGCTACTCGGGCGTACGACCGTTGTTCGAGATGGGGAGCTCGCGGGATAAAGACTTGTCGACATTGACGCGAGACTACTCCTTTGAGGTCGACCACAATCCCGGTCGGGCACCAGCGTTGATCGTGTTTGGGGGCAAGCTTACAACCCATCGTCGCTTGGCCGAGCACGCGATGCAGACCCTGTGCAAGCTGCTGCCGTGGCCTGTAGTTGGCCGAACTGATACAGAGATACTTCCAGGTGGGGACTTTGGGTCGGGCGGCATTGCTGGCTACGAGCGAGATCTCCGCGACCGTTACCCATGGCTCCCGACGCGCCAAATCAAGCGTTACGTGCGACTCTATGGGACTTGCGCAGAGAATCTAATAGGGGGGTCGTCAAGCCTTCAAGCGCTTGGGGACCACTTTGGCAGCGACCTATATCAACGCGAAGTCGACTACTTGATCGCCACGGAATGGGCGTGCACCGTCGATGACATTATCTGGCGGCGCACCAAGTTGGGGCTCCGCCTGTCGGCGCAGGGGATCGATCGGTTAGGAAGTTATCTTGGGGAAGTCGGTTGCGCTGGTGCTCTCAAACCAACACAGTCCGGCTAGCCTGCTGCTTTATGCCGACCAATCTGTTACTGCATCAACGCCCTTGAGCCAACGGGCATAGTGTTCGTCCCATCGCGCGCGCGCGGCAGTGCGGGGTTTATACGTCGAGCTTGTGCCGATAAGCGGTAGCAAC
Organism: Gammaproteobacteria bacterium; assembly: GCA_029861845.1. GTDB lineage: Bacteria > Pseudomonadota > Gammaproteobacteria > Acidiferrobacterales > SPGG2 > SPGG2. The sequence goes on from JAOTYM010000190.1 coordinate 4,059, forward strand.
TCATCAAGGTCCCGCCAGAAGCCGCCCCCAAGACCAGCCAGAAGGGCCACTCCGTAGGCCGTCACCTCGTCGACGGTAGAGCGAAACAAGGGGATGCACAAAATGTCTGCTTGGGTTTGCATCAGATACTCGCTACGCGTAAGTCCCCCGTCGACTCGTAAATGCTCTATGGGCGCTCCAAGCGCCTCGGCCATGGGCTCGCACACGCTGCGCACCTGAAAGCAAATGGCCTCCAGCCCAGCTTGGCAAATATGTTCGCGCCTGCTCGCGCCACTCAAACCGAGCATCGCCGCGCGTACCGTCGGTCGCCACCAAGGTGATGCTAAGCCTTGAAACGCCGGTAGCAAAAACACGCCTTCGCTATCTCCTACTTCACTTGCAGCACGCAAAACCCCAATGGCATCGTTAACCCCAAGGGTATTGACGAGCCAGTCTATGGTTGCGCCTGCATACATCACAAAACCTTCTAGCGCATAAGTAGGATGGTCAAGATGCCAGGCTACTGTCTGCAGAAACCCGGTGGTGTCGATAGGGTTGTACTTGTCGCCTGCATTGGACCAGACAAAAGCGCCAGTTCCGTAGGTCGCTTTTACCTGACCTTTGTCAAAGCATCCGTGACCAAACAAGGCCGCCTGTTGATCACCGAGCACGCCGCAAATGGGGATCTGCGTGTCAAACCAGTGTTGCTCCGTGAGACCAAAGGGTCCCGTCGAAGCTAAGGTGTCCGGAAACTTATCGATGTGCAGCTCAAACAGCCGGACCAGATCCTGGTCCCATTCGAGCTCATCAATCCTAAACAGCATAGTCCTTGAGGCATTACTGCTTTCACTAGCGTAGGTCTTTCCGCCAGTTAGCTTCCACAAAATCCAGGTGTCCACCGTGCCGAACAAAACATCACCGCACGCGAGTCCGCGAGCGATCTCGGGCCGATGATTGGAGATCCATTTAAGCTTGGTGGCAGTAAAGGTCGGGTCGAGGTCCAAGCCCGTACGTTGCCGTATAAGACAGATGTTATCGGGTTGAGAGAGTGCGGAGGCCTCATCCGTGCTGCGACGACATTGCCAGACGATCGCTGGATGTACGGGTTCACCCGTGTGCC
>JAOTYM010000191.1 GCA_029861845.1 Gammaproteobacteria bacterium
ATAAAACCTCAGTGCTTTCGACATTGTGCACACCTCCTTTCAACAAGGATCAGGTGTCCACGGAACCGGGGCAACTTCAGCAGAGCAATTGCCACGGCCAAAGATCGAAAGCATTTCCGGACAACTGCTCACGGTTTACGAATTACGAAAGTGGTTTCACGACCGTCAGCATCACCACCACAATCAAGATCAGCGTCGGAAATTCATTCAGCCAGCGGTAAAAGATATGACCGTACTTATTACGATCATGCTTGAAATCCAGCAGCAGTTTGCCGCAATAGATATGATAAGCAATGAGGACCATGACTAGCGCTAGCTTTATGTGTAACCAGATGCCGCCGAATCCGTAACGCAAAAGCCAAACGCCGAAGATCAAGGTGAGGATCCCGCCTGGAGTCATGATGCCGTAGAAGAGTCTGCGTTCCATGATCTTGAAGCGTTCGATGCCAGCCGTATCGGTGGTTGTGCTGTGGTAGACAAACAACCGCGGCAAATAGAATAAGCCGGCGAACCAGGTCACCATGAAAATGATATGCAGCGCCTTAATCCAAAGCATACGAAGCCTCATGTAGCATTGGAGTGAGTGGGAACATTTCGTATATTCTAACCTGATTCGCCAAAGGACGCTGCAAGCAGGCACTCAACCATGAAGGCAAGAATACTAATTTTATTGACCGTTATCGGTTTGCAAGTATCGTTAGTCGGTTGCCGAACTGACTTGATCAAGGCTGCGTTCGAGGACAATCAAGGCCTGGACGCGCAGACAATAGCGGCGGGACTTAAAGAGGCATTGCAGCAGGGTACCCAACAAGGTGTCAATGCCTTGGGCCAGGTCGATGGCTATTTAGGTAATGGCCAGGTGAGCATCCCGGTGCCGGCGGAATTGCGTAAGGTCGAAAAATTCTTGCGCAAGATCGGTGCCGATCGTTATGCAGACGATTTTATCGTTAGCCTCAACCGAGCAGCAGAGGCGGCGGTGCCCCACGCCAAGGCGATCTTCGTCGATGTAATCCGCAATATGACCATCAGCGATGCGGTAGGTATTCTGCAGGGCCCCGACAACGCCGCGACACAATATTTTCGGCGTAACTCCGAGACTCGATTAACTGCAAGCTTTCGCCCCATCGTAGTGAAAGCCACCGGCAAAGTCGGTGTGACATCGTATTACAAGAGGTTTGTCAAACAGGCAGAACGTCTGGGGCTCACGGGGTCTAAGGATCTAGATTTGGATAACTATGTAACAAGCAAGACTTTAGACGGGCTTTACCTAATGATCGCGGCGGAAGAGCGCCGCATTCGACAGGACCCGGTGGCGCGCACCACCGAATTGCTGCGCCGGGTTTTTCAATAATTTGTTGATTTATTCCTCATTTTCGGTTTTTCCGACAAGCGCAGTCGTCTGCGCGCCACATGGGTATACGATAGTCCCGCGATTTGATATAAGCTGTAGCGTCTCAAGTTTGACTCCACTTAACTGCCCCATAACTAGGGAGTGCATGATGAAACTCTGCCGATTGATCTTCGTAATAGTGATATCTAGCTTAGTCAACCTCACGACGCCGATTGCGTTGGCGGCTCAGCCTGGGTGGTATATTGGCGCTGGGCTGGGTAACTCGGATCCTGATAAGGGCGGTTTCGATGACGACACCGGGCTCAGGTTCTTTGGTGGTTATAACACTGACGGGCGCCTCGCATTCGAGGGAGCCTTTGTTGATTTAGGAGAGTTTGACAGGGGTGCCGTCGAGTTCGAAGTCGATGGTTTCCAGTTAGCTGCCCTGTATCATTTTCCTGTTGGTGAAAAATTCTGGATCTTTGGCACGGCCGGGGTCTACTTCTGGGACGCTGATGCGACGGGCGCCAAAGACGACGATGGGACCGACGTCACGTTTGGCTTCGGCCTTGAATACGATAATAAGAGATGGGGGATTCGGGCCGGATGGGAGCGCTTCGACGACGTAGAACCGAATGATATTGATATGCTGTCGGTAAGCGGTGTGCTGTACATCAAGTAGCGAGTTGGGTTGCAGCTCATAGAGGCCAGGCAGATCGCCCGACTTTGACTAAGTGATGCTATTGGGTGTGCGAACGGCGTACGCTCGGCGCGAGTCGCGAACTGATGGCGGGTACTGATCTTCCTCGGAAAGAAACAAGCACAGCAAATCGTTGAGGAAGCCCTTACCGGTGTCGGTAGGACAGATGGCGCGTGCTCCCCGCGCCAGCAAGCCCTTTTGTTCGGCCGTCCTTAAAGCGCTCATTACCACGGAGATGGATAGACCGGTGCGTTCTTGAAATAGGGGCACCGGAAACCCGTCGGTCAAACGTAGCGCGTTCATCATAAACTCAATAATCACGTCCTGCTGAGAAAGACGTCGATCGTCGCTGATCCCTTGCGCCGTGCCCGCCTTGTCAATGTAGGCGTTGGGTTGATTTATTTTTATCGTACGACTGATACCCTCGGCATCGCTAATCTTCCCGTGTGCGCCGGCGCCAATGCCGAGATAGTCTCCGAAGTGCCAATAATTGAGATTATGGCTACAACGTTTACCCTCGCGTGCATAGGCCGACACTTCATATTGTTGGTAACCGTTGTCGCCCATCACTTCTTGCAGCTGTTGTTGCATCGTCCATCGGATATCGTCATCCGGCAATTTCGGGGGCGCCGCATAGAAGACAGTGTTGGGCTCGATTGTCAGTTGATATAGCGACAGATGATCGGGCGCTAAATCGATGGCGGTGCGAACATCGGCAAGGGCCTGCTCAACCGATTGGTTAGGTAAACCAAACATCAGGTCCAGATTTAGATTGTCAAACCTTGCCGTCCGCGCCGCGTCCGCCGCATGTAACGCCTCCTCGCGTCCGTGTATACGGCCCAATGCTCGCAACTTTTCTTGTTCGAAACTCTGCACGCCGATGGAGAGCCGATTGACACCGGCTTCACGAAAGCCCTTGAATCGCTCCGTATCGACGGTGCCGGGGTTGGCTTCCAAGGTGACTTCGGTGCCAGCATCGAATGGCAGCCGTGCTCGTACGGCCGATAGCAACGCGTCTATCGAGTGTGGCGAGAACAGACTCGGCGTGCCCCCGCCGAGGAATATGGACTCGATGTGGCGACCCCAAACTCGCGGCAAATCCTGATCGAGGTCGCGTATCAGCGCGTCGATATACGCTTGCTCCGGCAGATCTTCGCCTCGCCGGTATGAATTGAAATCGCAGTATGGACACTTACGCACGCACCAGGGCAGGTGGATATAGAGCGAAAGTGGCGGGGGCGCGGTGAAGTTAAACATTTGTCATAGAAACCAGCGGCGGTCGTGACGAGGATTATAGCAATGGCTTCGAGCTCGATTTCCATAAAATGTCGATTCTTTAGGCATAAAACGCGTGTCGAGACGGCCGTTGCCTGCAGCTTCCTTGCATCGGATGTGTTTCATCACCGATTTCATATGGTTGTTCGCCGATTCCCCACCGCTTTCGTCATTGCTGCTGAACCAAAGCATAAAGTGATCGTCGACCTTGGTATGGGTGCGCTTTTCGCTCGGTGTCCCGGTACGCGAGTTAACAATCATATCAAAGACCGCGGTATCCGGGTTTTGTGCGAACCGCCGCGACCGCCACAGATGACATAGTGATCGGCAATCACGTTCTTGCAAAAGTTCGCGTTGACATTGTTGATGGATCCGTGATGCTGGATCTTGAGAATGTCGACATGAAGCGGCCTAACGTCGTCCCATTGTTCACTGGCCCAAAGTCCATCGGGGATCTCGTCATCGCGCCCGTCATCGGAGAGCAAGACCTTCTTGTCGGTGCCCTCGACGTACATCATCAATGAGACAAGATTGGGCACTGTGACCTTGCCACGTTCCGGCCCAGACAACGCAAACTCGCGCAACAGGCGTTTAAAGATCTCGTCCTCATCAAGCTTAAAACGGTGCTGCTGGTCTTCCGCTCACTCTTTCAGTTCAGCAATTAAACAAGCATCGGCATCGATGCTTCCGGAGCCTGCGTCATCGCGCCGATTAAGGTCGCGGCCCGGCAGTGGCACGGCTATGCGCCGGAGGGTGCCCGTAATCTGGGCCGCATTGAGTCGCGGTTTTACCGACAGCATCGGAGAAAGAACTACTGGTCTTAACTTTGGTTCGAGTGCAGTGCCTCTACCAACTTTCTAAGCGCCTGGCCTCGATGACTCAATTCATTCTTGATTTCGGGTGGCAGTTCAGCGGACGAGCAATTGTGCGTCGGTACGAAAAACACGGGGTCGTAGCCGAAGCCATTGTCCCCTATCGGTTCAAACAGAATACGTCCCTGCCAGGTACCCTGACAGATGAGGGGGCTTGGGTCACGCTCATGCGCGAGGTAGACCATCAAGCATTGGAAGCGCGCGCTGCGAGCGCCCTGCGGTACATCAATGAGGGCTCGTAGAAGCTTATCTAGATTGGCTTGGTCTGAACTACCCATACCCGCATAGCGCGCAGAGTGAATCCCTGGCGCGCCGTATAAGGCATCGACCTCAAGACCAGAATCGTCGGCGATGGCGGCGAGCCCCGTTTTTTGCGCGGCGTTGCGTGCCTTTAGGATAGCGTTTTCGACGAAGGTAAGACCGGTTTCCTCAACGTCGGGCACATCGAATTGGGATTGCGGGAGTACTGATAGGTCTAAATCAGCCAACAGCTGGGCAATCTCACGCACCTTGCCGGGGTTATTGCTGGCAAGGACGATTTCTCGATTCATTCGTGTATACCAAGGGCCTTGCGTTGGCGCCCGATTAATTCCCGGATGCCTTTGTCGGCCAGCTTAGTCATGGCGAGCATCTGTTCGGTCGTGAACGCTTGCCCTTCGGCCGTCCCTTGGATTTCGATAAACTCCCCCGCTTCCGTCATCACAAAGTTCATATCGGTCTCAGCGTTTGAGTCTTCCGCATAGTCGAGGTCCAGCACCGCCTCACCATCGTAGATCCCGGTAGACACAGACGCGACGAGATGACGGACGGGATCGGTGTCGATGAGGTTGTTCTCTCTTAGGTAGTTAATTGCGTCTATCAATGCAACGCAACTGCCAGTGACCGACGCGGTACGCGTGCCACCATCTGCTTGGATGACATCACAATCTACCGTC
>JAOTYM010000078.1 GCA_029861845.1 Gammaproteobacteria bacterium
GTGTGCCCTCACCGCCCAGCGACAGGCGTACTTGACGCATCTTATAGAGGTTGTCTTTGCATTGGCTTAGACATTCGGCCGAACCGAAGTAAATCAACGTCCATTTCTTTTGCAGGTCGGCAAAGCGCATCTGCTTGCCGTCAAGCTGCGTGAGGCTTACATCTTTGATCGGTCGCGCCGGTTGCACTAGCTCACCGTGATTGATGGTGCCCGACGGCCGCCAACCGGTAGTGTAGAGTACAAACGACGCCGCCACCGGGAAGATGAATAGCAGCACCAATAGAACGATGGTCCGTTTCTTCATAGCGTTCAGAATTGCATGGATCTAACAAATAAACTGTTCACGATTGGTCGCTGGGATCCGGTACTTGTCGTGCTTTACGCAAGTTGATCACCACCCAAATCACAAGCAGAGCGGTTGCCAATATGAACCACTGGAAGGCATATCCACGGTGGATGGCGATGCCGGCATCCAAACGCGTCCATTGGCGATCGAAACCACCGGCGGGACTCGCCGGATCGAGCAAGATCACCACCGGTTGTACAGGAAATGGCACCGCTTCGGCGTAGCGCTTCATATCCATATGTTGCCAAACGATCTGCCATTGACCAGTAAGCGGGGGCGGCTCAGCCAACTGAAACACGTCTTGGCTAGGTACCGTTGCCACACCCTCAATGGTCAGAAGCGCCGGCGGCGTTTCGATCTTGGGCAAGTCTTGGCGACTCGCACCGAGCGGTACCCAACCGCGATTTACGAGCACGCGCATGTCGCTTCCCGGGATGCGAAGCGGCGTGATCACATAGTAACCAACCTGGCCCGATTGCACACGATTGTCGATCAACACCTGATAGTCGGGGTTATAACTGCCTTTAGCGGTCACGCGATAGAAACGAAGAGTATCGGCATCTTGCAAACGCGGTCCGATACCCACCAGCGCATCTTGGCTGCGCGCATCGTATTCGGCCTGGATCTCGCGTTTTTGTTTGGCACGGTCGAGTTGCCAAAAACCAAGCCCCACCAGGATGGGGAATAGGATGATAACCACTAAGGTGGGGAGGAGGGTCGGTCGGAAACGACGTATAGCCACTTCTTTAGAGTGTCGCCGCCGGCGACTCATCGCAATAAGAATCGAAGATACACGAAATTATCTAGATACCACTCGGCGAGATGATTCCGAAATAAAAGCCTGCCATCAACAACAAAAATAAGCCAACCGACAGGCCGACGCGGTAGGTCAACGCCTTGGCCATCTTCGCGCTATCTCCCCTTTCCCGGAATAGGTACACCGCAGCCGAAGCCAGACTCACGAATATACCGATCAGCATTGCAATTACAATCGCTTTCATAGCCATTGGTGTACCTCGAGTAAGGAAGAAATTGGATTATACATCCCTTGCCATCTCTCCCCTATAGAGGAAGGATTTTTTCTGCAGCTAAGTCGTCGACCAGATTAGAATTTTCCCGTCGTCAGCCACTCTCAACGGAGATATACTCCAGATTGAGACACTCGACTATCGTTAGGGGCCGCATGAAGAGTCCAAGTTGATCGAGTGTTCGCAAAAAAACGTTAGGGGCCGAAGAATACTAAGGAGAGCACCACGGTGAAGCTTCAGAAAGTCGACACGCTGCATGAAAAGGTTGAGAGTTTTTCAAAAGTGGCTGGCAATTTACTGGTCGATAGTTTTCACTATTTGGCGTTGTTTGCGATTGGTGGTGCGATTGTATGGGCGGCGGTCTATACATTTATTCAAATGGTCGCCAACGGCCACGCCAGCATTGCAGATATTCTGCTCCTCTTTATCTACCTCGAGCTAGGGGCAATGGTGGGCATCTATTTCAAGACAAACCACATGCCAGTCCGTTTTCTCATCTATGTGGCGATTACCGCTTTAACACGGATGCTGATTGGCGACATACAGGCTAATCATGAGCCGGACGAAGGGATCCTCTATATTTCGGGAGCGATCCTGTTGCTTGCGATAGCGAATCTGATAATCCGAGTTGCCTCGTCGAAATTTCCATCCACTGGAAAGAGCGAGGGCTCCTAGCAATTAGACCTTCCTATTCGTTCATCGTGACTTTGACGCGGCAGGTCCGATCACGCATCGTCACCCACCGGACTCGGCAGGACGACAAGACGCAGGAACTGGATGGCGGCGAAAAAGAGCACCCAGAAGACACCTACCAAGTAAACACCGAAACGGCGCACCGGCATCCGACCAAGCACGTTAAGTACTTGTGCTATCAGAACAAGCGCGGTCAGAGACAATGTGAGCCGGGTGAACCCACGGCCCAAGTCTACGCCAATATACGGACGCGCCCGCCGATACACCCGCAGGGTAACCAGGCTCAAGCCAACGATTAGAACGGCGCTAGCGGCCGCCCACAAACGAGATCCAGACAGACCAAGATGAAACAAGGCGAAAGGAAGGATCGCGAAGAACAGCGCGGACAAACTTACCTCGAGCATATTGCGGAAACGAACCACCACATAAGCGGACCACTCTCTGTGGTCGGGGTGTTGAAAACGCACCGCAATGCTAACGAAGCCTGCGAACGCGATTGACAGGCCGGAGACCCTGAGAAGAATATCCGCGCCTTCCATCTTTTCCTCCTACAATCATGCCGGCCATCAAACAGAAAAGGCGCTGCAGAAACAGCGCCTTTTCTTAAAAAATCTTATGATCTTCTACAAAAACCAGTAAACAAACACGAACAATAACAACCACACCACATCTACGAAGTGCCAATACCAGGCGACGGCCTCAAACCCGAAGTGCCGCTGCGGCGTGAAATGGCCCTTCATGCACCGTACCAGGATAACGATCAACATGATGGTTCCCATCGTCACGTGGAGGCCATGGAACCCGGTGAGCATAAAGAAGGTCGCTCCATAGACGCCGGCCTTCAGCGTCAGGTCCAATTCCGTGTAGGCATGCACATACTCTTCGACCTGCAGGACCAGGAACAAGATACCGAGCACTATGGTGAGGAACTGGAAGGTAATGAGCTGACCGCGATTGTCTTTCAACAAGCCCCAGTGGGCGAAGGTAATGGTCACACCTGAACTCAATAGGATCAGGGTATTGAGAGCCGGAATACCCCATGCCGCCATCGGTGTGAACTGGCCGGGGCCCGGTACTTCGTGTGGTTGCAGCGCGATAGGGCCCTCGGGGCCGGCGGTTGGCCAGTCGGCCTCAAATCCCGGCCACAATAACTCGGTGTCCCCCAGCCATGGCACCGCAAACATGCGGATGTAGAACAGGGCGCCGAAGAATGCGCCGAAGAACATGATCTCGGAGAAGATGAACCAGGCCATGCTCCAGCGAAAAGAGAAATCGACTTGTTTGTCGTAAGTCCCGGCCTCGCTCTCACTCACGACTGTACCAAACCAGCGAAACATCATAACGATGATGATCGCGGCCCCGAGAAGCATCAGCCACGAACCCAGTGCGACCTCGTTGATCCACAAGACGAAACCTAAGGCCAACGAAAACAGCCCGGCAGAGGTGATAACCGGGTACGGGCTCGGATCGGGGAGATAATAGCTACCGTGTGATGACATGCATTTTCCTCTTTACGCGAGTTTCTGCCTAACCGGGTGAGGCGTTCGATTCCTCATCCTTGTTTGTCATGGCCTGTGTCTTATCGGCATTAAAGAAAACATAGGATAACGTGAGGGTTTTGACCTCTTTTGGTAAATCGTACTCGACTAAGAACTGCACCGGCATTTCGCGACTTTCGCCGGCCTTGAGTTCTTGGCGCGTAAAACAAAAACACTGCACTTTCTTGAAGTGGGCGGCGGCCTCGCCGGGACTTACGCTGGGCACCGCATTCCCGGCTGCGGTCTCAAGACCGCGATTGTGAGCATAATACTTCACAAGCGCAGCTTCGCCTGGGTGCACGCGAATCTTGTTCTGCATAGGACGAAACTCCCAGGCAAGTCCATTGACCTGACTTGTAAACTCCACCGTCACCCAACGGCTGGTATCGACACGACTGGCCTCCACTGCTTTCGCATCGGCGACACCGGTCTTGCCATTGAGACCGGTTACGTCGCAGAACAAGTCGTACAACGGCACCAAGGCAAAGCCGAAACCCAACATCGCGAGCGTGATCAGCGACAATATACCAACCAGCCGCTTGTTAGACTTTGCTAACGGGTCAGTCAAAAAGCACCTCCTAATACTGTATAGAAATAAAGCGCTACCGCTAATGCGCCAAGGATCACTATAGTACGACCGATTCCACGTTTCTGTTCAGGTGTTTTCTCCGATTCTGTTTTCATCGTCTCGCCTCCTTTTCATACACGGGGGCGCTTGCTTGTGCCCTCAGTCTACTTTTGGCGGTGTTGCGAACGTGTGATAAGGCGGTGGCGAGGGCAATGTCCATTCTAGACCGTGCGCGCCTTCCCACACGCGATCAGTGGCTTTCTTACCACCACGAATGGTTCGAACAACGATGTAAAGAAACAAAAGCTGGGTCAGGCCGAGGCCGAACGCACCGATACTCGACCAGACGTTAAACTCCGTGAACTGCAACGCATAGTCAGGTATGCGCCGGGGCATGCCGGCCAATCCCAAGAAGTGCTGCGGGAAAAAGGTTATGTTAAAGAATATGGCGGTGAGCCAGAAATGCCATTTGCCTTGGGCTTCGTTGTACATATTTCCGGTCCACTTGGGCAACCAGTAGTACACAGCGCCCATGATGGCCATGATCGATCCCGAGAACAGCACATAGTGGAAGTGGGCAACGACAAAATAGGTGTCGTGGTATTGAAAGTCGGCCGGCACAATCGCCAGCATCAGACCGGAAAGACCACCGATGGTAAACAAGAACACAAAACCGATCGCGAACAACATCGGTGTCTCGAACGTCATCGAACCGCGCCACATGGTCGAGACCCAGTTGAATACCTTCACCCCGGTGGGTACCGCGATGAGCATGGTCATATACATAAAGAACAATTCACCCGCGGTGGGTAAGCCAACCGTAAACATATGATGCGCCCACACCACAAACGACAAGAAGGCGATGGACCCGGTTGCGTACACCATGGAGTCGTAACCAAACAACGGCTTTCGAGAAAACGTGGGTAGGATCTGCGAGATCACGCCGAAGGCCGGAAGAATCAGGATATAGACCTCGGGATGACCGAAGAACCAGAACACGTGCTGGAACAACACCGGGTCGCCGCCACCGGCGGGATCAAAGAAATGGGTGCCGAAATGACGATCGGTTAACAGCATGGTCACGACGCCGGCGAGTACCGGCATCACCGCCAGCAGCAAGTACGCGGTGATCAGCCAGGTCCACACGAACAGCGGCATCTTCATCAAGGTCAGACCGGGCGCACGCATGTTGAGAATGGTGGCAATGATATTGAGCGCGCCGAGCACCGATGAGATACCCAGGGTATGGATGGCAAGAATGGTGAAGTCGGTCCCCATGCCGCCCTGCACCGACAGCGGCGGGTAGATCGTCCAGCCCGCGGCGGGTCCGCCACCGGGTGCAAACAGGCCGCCCAATAGCAGGGTTGCCGCGAACGGCAACAGCCAGAAGCTCCAGTTATTGAGCCGCGGTAACGCCATGTCCGGGGCGCCGATCATCATCGGGATTTGCCAGTTGGCAAGGCCGACGAAGGCCGGCATGACCGCACCGAAGATCATCACCAGCGCGTGCAAGGTCGTCATTTGATTGAAGAAATGGGGGTCCACCACCTGCAGGCCCGGCTGGAACAACTCGGCGCGGATGACCATGGCCATGGCGCCGCCGACAAAGAACATGATAAACGCGAACCACAGATACAAGGTGCCGATATCTTTGTGGTTGGTGGTGCATAACCAGCGCATGATCCCGTAGGGATGCTCGTCGTGATGTGCGGTCGCGGCTGTCGCCATGTTCAATCTCCTAACTTATATCCTTCGAATACTACTTGCGCAGGGCCTTAATCCGTGACGGTTGTACCAAGTCGCCGGTATTATTGCCAAACGCATTGCGCTGATAAGTGATCACCGCCGCGAGCGCGACGTCGTCAAGCTGTGGCCCAAATGCCTGCATCGCGGTCCCGGGCTTGCCGGCCATGACCAAGTGCAGGTGTTCGTCGAGCGGGCCGGTGGCGACTTTGCTGCCGGCGATGGCTGGAAACACGCCGGCGATGCCCTGGCCGTTGGGCTGATGGCAGGAGGCACAGACCTTATCGTACGTCTCTTTGCCCTTTTCCAGGAGTTCGGCCTTGGCCCATTCACGATCGGCCCCGGCCGCAGCCGCCGCCATCATGGCCTTCTCCTGTTCTAACCAAGCGTTGAAGTCTTGCTCACTGACGGCATCCAGCACGATGGGCATGAAGCCGTGGTCCTTGCCGCAAAGTTCGGCGCATTGGCCGCGGTAGGTACCGGGTTGCTCGATGCGCGCCCACATTTGATTGATAAAGCCCGGAATACCATCCTTCTTGATACCGATCTGCGGTACCCACCAGGCATGCAACACATCGTTGGTCGTTACCAGAAAACGAATCTTCTGGTCGACCGGGAGTACGAGCGGCTTATCCACTTGCAGCAAATAATTGGCATTCTTGGCATCACCCGCTTTAAAACCGGTGCTCGAGAACATGGGACGGCCGATCTCGTCGCGCGGGGTGGCGAGCACGCTAAAGAAACTGACGCCTTTATCCATATACTCGTAATGCCACTTCCATTGGTAGCCGGTGATCTTGATCGTCAAATCAGACTCGGTGACATCATCCATCTTGAGCAAAGTGGCGGTGGAAGGAATGGCCATCCCCACCAAAATCAAAAACGGCACGACTGTCCACACGATTTCTACTTTGGTGCTTTCGTCGAAGTCCGACGCCTTGTGCCCACGGCTCTTGCGATGCGCGAAGACGGCGTAAAACATGGCGCCGAAAACAATAACAAATATGACGGCGCAAACAATCATAATAGCGTTGTGCAGATTAAGTATTTCACGGGCGATGGGTGTAACCGGCGGTTGCAGATTGAATCCATACTCGGCGAACGCAAGCGTAGACACAAAAAATAGGCTTACCGCAGATGTTACGCGTAACAGAGCGTGTCTAAGTTTAGCGAGACGCAACATGAACATGCTTTTCTCCCCTTAGCAATTCATCCAATCTTGTCAGTGCGGTTATCCGCATGTCATCCAAACGTCGGGTTCATCAAACCTCTTAACTTCTTGGCCAACGCCTGTCTGTCTTGTTCCCTTAGGCCGTTGCCGATCTCAACGAAACGCCCGTAGCAACCGAGCAACAATCGCGATGGATACCAGTGGTGTTTGTTGCGTTTCAGCTTAAGCTTGGCCCAATAACGTGGAAACTCATGATGCGACTGCGAGTTTCCCTGGTGGCTGATAACACTTAATTTGTCGCCCTCGATTATGACCAGTTCGTGGTCGTTCAGTATGGCGGTAAACCACAAAATAAAAGATGAGAAATATCAGTACCGCCTCGACACCGGCAAACGGCAACACCATCCACGCACCGGCACCCCAAAACCAAGGCCCGATAACCGCCATCAGCCCTAGATACGCCGACAACAACCAAACCATGCCACGAAAAGACAGCGACCGGTTGGGGCGGATCACGATGTGCGTCGGTGACGCCGTTGGCGCTTGCGCCATAGTGCCCTCTACAGTTTCTTATCGCCGCACGAATACTTCGCCGGCGATTTCCGCCCGCAAAGTACCCACTCTTCTAATTGCTAACGCGCCACCCCTGGCCTAAGCTGGTCCAAGATCACGGCTACCTGAGCAGCGTAACTCATGGGTCGTGAATTTTGCGGACGCTATCATATGGTTCCTAAGGCTGCAACCCAGCCATTGCGCTTGAGACACCACTATTCGGCCACCAATAACGTGTTTAGCTGCAGATACGTGGCTACCTTTGAGGGTGCGAGATCTTCTAATAAGTAAGGCGAACCGCCCAATAACGGCGCGGCAATGCGCATCTTGAGCGTGGCGATATTCTTGCACCAACTCACCATAGTCCACGAACCGATTGGCGACCCAACCGGCAAGCGGCAGTCCGAGCTGTTTGATGGCGTCCACCGTTAATCTCGGTATCGGTGCCGGTGACGAACCAGCCGCTACGCGTGGCCGTCATCGTCGGCCGATGCGGTTGACGGGGATGGCCACGAAACCGTCAGTTGCCTTACGGGTTGCACCCGCCTCCGGTATCCAGGCGTGACCATAGACCGCCTCGAAGCTCGCCGGGATGAGGCCATCGCATGCTTGACTCTCATAGGCTGATATGAATCGAGCGAAACGCGTCTTGCCGGTGAGCCCGCGGGCACGCCCTTCATCGACGTTGCGCGCACCGAGATTCTTGAGGTCGTGCAACACCGTCATGACGTCCCGATATGTGAGCGTGAAGTGCTCGACATCCATGACTGGATCGGCAAACCCGGCACGCACCAAGGCATCGCCGAGATCGTGCATATCGATAAAGCCATGCACATGGGGTTGATCGTCGACGCTACGCCAAGCGGCCCGCAATTCCTTCAGGGTATCCGGGCCGAAACTACTAAACATAAGCAGCCCGCCCGGTCGCAGCACACGTGCGAACTCCTTGAATACCCTGTCTGGTTCGCACCATTCCAGGGTTAGGTTGGACACCACCATGTCGGCGCTGCCTGCCGTCAAGGGCACGTATTCGGCATCGCCACAGACGAAACGCTGGCGGCTGCGCCAGCGCGTTTTGGTTTTTGCCGCGGTGAGCATGGATTCGGCGACATCGATACCGACGATGGTTACACCTTTATAGCGTTTCTCTAAGAGTTGGCCGCAAAAGCCGGTGCCACAACCGACATCGATGACCCGCTCGGGTCGACGTTTGATCAGCTCCAAACGGTCTAACATGCGCTTAGCGACCTCGCGTTGCAGGACCGCACTGTCGTCGTACGTATCGGCCGCACGCGTGAAGGCCATACGGATCTGTGCCTTATCAAGCATCATGGTGCTCATGCTTGGGTCGCGGCCACGGCGGCGGTGCAATCGAGCGGGTGCGAAACAAACAACCGGTGGAACCCAACAACGCCCTGGGGGCACCGATGAACTCAGCCGGCGCTTGTGCTAACGCGTGGTAGGCATGGTTGTGGCCGGTGACGAGATGCGATGCGCTCGAACCGACCCCGTAGCGGGTGGCGGCGACACAAAAGGGGTTGACGATACGCGGCTCGCTGGCGAGACCCAGATAATCGTTACTACAAAACGATAGCAGCGATTGCTGGCCCATTTGCACGCCAACACCATGGGCGCCGGTAACGATTTGGCGTTGGCGATAAAGGCCTTGGACGCGCCGGTTCGCGAGTTGGGCGGCAAGGTCATCCATAGCGGGGGGTTAATCTCTCATGCAAAGGAGTAAGCTACGGGCCATCGATAGAGGTGCACAATTACAATGATTCCCGGTCGCCTCAAAAAAGTATACAGCAGTGGCTGTTCCCCGGCACCTGCTTGCTTTGCAGTGAACGCGTTGGGACAAACAATGAATTTTGCGATGCCTGTGACGCGATCATTTCCGCGCGCCGGGACATGGGCCGCATGTAATTTTAGAAGACGGCTTGGTCAGGAAGCAGCCTTCTGCCCAGAGTGTCGAGAACATGGTGCCGCCGGCAGAGATGTCCGACTGACCTGGTCTGACTCAAGCATACCGACATTAAGACCCCTGACATTTCCGAGGCCAACTCAAGGGTACTATTACACCGCGCGATCTTTGTTCCGTTCGATATTCGAAAGGAATCGCGTGCTGACGTTCAACGATGACTCCATCCCTGGTGAGCGGCCACCGCCAAACGGTCATTGGACGTGTCTGCGCCGTTGTTGCACCCCCAGACCTTGGGTCTTGGAGAAAGCAGGCAGAGGTTTTCACTTGCTCTGGGGTCAGTTCCAGTACGTCCGCGAGATCGATTTCGACGCCTTCGAACCCGCCTAGTCGGCGTGATGACACAGGGCCTCTGGTCAAAAGCGATGCATATGAATGTGTAACACTACGCCGACGGCACGCATCGTTGCCCGCTCACATGCTTGACCGCCGCAAAATAGGGGCCAATCTAATCTGACCGTTTATCCGGGATTTTTGTACAGTCGTCGGCGCGCCACTATTCTGACGCGGCCAATCTGCATTTATGTGCCATACCTAAATAGTTGGCCGGGCGTTTTCAACAGCTATTTGAGGGGGGATTAAGGATGATACCGGTGGTACTCAAGCTGTTGAGCAAGGCAGCGAAGGAACGCCGTCGGGCCGCCATCCGTTATGATGGCCAACACCATCTCAGAGTTGTCGAGCCACACGTCGTCTACATGGATAGTGACGGCGGCGTGGTGGCCGAGTGTTATCAGGTGAAGGGCTACTCCACCGCCGGTAAACCGCCACCCTTCTGGAAGACTTTCCGAGTCACCAAGATCGACGCCGTATTTCTGCTGGGCACGACCTTCGAGGCCCAAAAATCAAAGAACCTAACGCTTAAAAACCCACGACGCCTGATTGCCATGGCCTATGATCGGCCACCGGCTACACCTGCCCCGCAAAAACATATACGACCGCAGTCGCGCGACCAAGAAGCCCTGTTGAAGCAAACCCGCAATTGGTGGACACAAGTTGAATCGGCGATAGATGGGTTTTTGTCGGACGAAGATCAACACCCAAGTCGGCATTGATCGGCCTTAGCTGCCCCTAATTACTGCTTGCTACTTTGCGCTGGACCGACGCCAGCCGTTCGCGCGCATAGCGTCCGAGCTTGCGGTTGAGTTGGCGCGAAGCCACAGCGCGGCGATAGGCCCGGTAGGCAGCGTTCCAGTTGCGCTTGGCCTCAAACGAAATCCCTAAGCCCAACCACCACTGGCTTTGCTGTGGGTTGATGGTCACGGCTCTCGTGTAGGCCTTGATGGCGTTTTCGTGTTGACCAGCGCGTTGGTAAAGCGCGGCTAGGAAGCCGAAAAACTCAGCATCGGTCTCGGCATAGGGCTGCGATTGCTCGAGCAGAGTTAACGCCTGCTTGCTGGCGCCGCGCTGAATATGGATGCGCGCGAGCAGCTGTGCAAACCGATAGTGTTCGGGATTCGCCGCGAGCCCATCATTCAACAGTGGTTCAGCCTCAACCAGTGCGCCTCTCCGCATCAGCAATCCGGCCAATAACTCTCGTGCTTCAACGTGCTGCGGATCGGTAGCAACGGCAAAGCGTAATTTCTCTTGTGCCTGGTCCACGCGGTTTTGTTGCAGGCTTTGCACGCCCTCACGATAGGCCTCTTCCGCCTGGTCGGCCTGGGTTAGGGTCCTGAGTTTTCTTTCGACGGCACCTCGTTCAGACACTCCCGTGGGTACTTCTTCCTTGGATACCGCATTAAGCGATGGGCCGGCCATGCGCGGCTTGGCTGAGGCGACCATTACCTTTGGTTGAATCTCGGCTAGCCTTTGCTTTCCTTCTAAAATCACTTTCTTAGGGGCTAGTGCTTTCTTTGGTCTCTCTTTTTGTACCGCTGTTTTGGTTGTAGTCTTCGTTTCGGTCTTTGTCGTAGCCTTGGCTTTGATCTCCGGCTTTTTCTTGGTCACGGCTTTGGCGTTGGCTTCAACCTTTACCGGTTCGCTTTCTTGCTTGATTAACGACTCTTGGGTGACCGAGCTGTCTGTGGTCTTGGTTGATGTAGTAAGTAGCGAGGTATTTACCACTGACGTTTGTAGCGGTTCGACCGTCGTGATGACCGTCTTCGCCGGTGTTGTATCCTCCTGTTTTACTTGAACGACGTTCGTCGGGTTGGCATCTTGCGCAGCGGTTCCCGTCCATTGCGCGATCTTCGTCGGCAGCAGCGATGAATCCCAATGACCGCTCGCAAACAACAGCGTCGTCGTTGCCGTCACCACCAATATCACGCCAACCGATACAAGCGCACGATACGGATGCCTGCGCCTCCCGACTGGCCGAAGGTCGCGATAAAGATGCTCGGGTGATTGATCACCCTTAGGAACGCTCTGTCGCGTCTCCAGATCCTTGAGCATTTTGTTAATCAAGCTCATGAGCTATAGACCGTAATCATATCCGTGCTCGCGGCACCAACCATTTTGTCAGCCGCATTCTTTGTAACCAGGCGCCGTGCACCGATTCGGTGTCACGCACTGCCATCTTCACATTGCGCGCATCGACTTCATGTACGCCTTCACCGAAGGCCGCCATCAATGCCTTATGGGAAAGTATATTGACCAGCCTCGGCACACCCCGGCTGGCTCTGTATAGACGTTTAATCGCGGCGTCGGTAAACAGCCTGGGCCCATTGTAGCCGGCGATACTAAGCCGATGGGCGATGTAATACTCGATATCGGACAAACTCAGTGGCACGAGCCCACCGGAAAAACTGATGCGCTGTTTGAGTTGCCTGATAGCGGGATTGTCGAGCTTGGCGTTTAGCTCGGGCTGACCGAACAATACTACTTGCATCAGCTTACGACGTTCGGTTTCAAGATTGGTAAGCAGGCGCAGGGCTTCCAGCGTTTCTATCGGCATCGCTTGCGCCTCATCCAGGCACAACACAACTCGGCGTTCATTGGCGTGGGCGTCTAGCAAGTAGCGGGTGAGGAGTTTGAGTAGATCGTGCTGGTTAAGACGCTCGGGATAGTCGATCCCCAGCTCATCGGCGACCGCGAGCAATAAGGTCATGGGCCCGACGTAGGGGTTCGGGATGTAGGCAGTGACAAAACCATCTTGATCGAGCGCACCCAGGAACTTGCGACAGAGCAGGGTTTTGCCAGTACCGACTTCACCGATAACCTTGATGAAACCCTCACCACTGCGCGCCGCCACTAACAGCATATTAAGCGTCTCTTGGTGTGAGGCATGGCCGAAGAAAAAGCTGGTGTCCGGGGTGATGGTGAAGGGAAGCTCGCGCAACCCGAAATGAGTTTGATACATAACGTTAGCGACTCTTCTTCTTATTACTACTCTTGTCAGCTGTTTTTCTTATGTTGCGAATTCTGTCTTGAGACTCCGTTACGGCGTCCGCCCAATCCTGACCGACGTTGACGATTGTAGGTCGCAACAGAATCACGAGCTCCTTTTTGATACGCGTTACCTTCTTCTGTTTAAACGCGGCACCTACGACGGGAATATCGCCGAGTACAGGCACGCGCGAGTTTTGATCCGTGACCCCTTCCTTCATCAGCCCACCGATAACAATGATTTGGCCACTTTTGGCACGGACGATGTTGTCGCTGACCTGAATCGCACTCACGGCGAGCGGAACCGAGAAATCCTCGTCACCAATGATAAAGCTCTTGGTTTCCTCTACCACCTCGGTCACCCCAGGGTGTATGTGCAGGGTTATATTGTTTTGATCGTCGATGTGCGGCGTCACATCGAGCGCTACCCCCGAGAAGAACGGCGTGAATTCAACCGAGGGCACAGACGACGTACCGACGCCGCCGACAATGGTGGTTTCCTCGCTATCAATATCGGTGATGAAGAACTCTTCGGCGCCCACCTTGATCACCGCCTTTTGATTGTTGACGGTGGCAACACGCGGGCTCGACAATACCTGCAAGTCTCCTTGGCTCTTGAGCAGCTCCAACAGCAACGAGAAGCTGTCAGACATCGCGGTCAGGGTAAACACGCCGCCGAAGGCGGAAGTCGCGGTGGCGGCAATGCCGCTGAAAAGACCGGAGGCCGGATCCAATATGAACGGGGCGCCGAGGATCTCGCTGGTGCCTGAATTAAATAATGCATCGCCGGCTAGCTGTGATGCCGTGACATCGGCTGAATCGACGCTACCCATTTGCGACCAATTGATACCCTGCTGGTAGCGTTCGGACAGTTCGACCTCGATGATCTTGGCCTCGAGAATGACTTGGCGATTTACCGTCTCATGGGTAGCGGCAAGAAACTCCTCGACCAGCTGCAGTTCATCGGGCATGGCCTTGACCACCACGAGTCCCGACTGCGGATTGATCACCGCCTTTCTGCCGTCCTCTTTGCCGATAATGGCGGTTAAGGTTGCCTCTAGCTCTTTCCAGAAATCGTGCGAAGTGGCGGTATCGAGCTCCACGCCCCCGGACTGCACACCTCGGATTTCGCCGTCACCGCTGCTTGCGGTCAGTTCGCCCGAGGCCACACGGGTGCGTGAAAGCCCGGTACGCGCCAGGTTCAGGTAGTTGACGGCAAATAAGCGCGTTTGCATGCCGCGCCCGAGGATGAAGAAGCGGTTGCCATCGCGCTTGTAGGCATAACCGTAGGCGTTGCGAATCGCATCAACCGCCTCCGGGACATTGATGTCCTTGAGGTTCAAGGTGAGCCGGCCGCCCACATCTGGATGCACAACCATGCTGTATGGCGTGCCCTCTACCAACCCCATGAACACTTGACGCGCCGGGGCATTGTTTACCGTGAGATCAAAGCGCGGTCCCAAGGGCGCCGTTCCCCCGTCGGGCAGAGTCAACTCCATGGGCGGCAGCAGGGCATCGCTAATTTCGGCCGGCACCGGCTCATTGCTGGTCGACGCGATCGCCTCTTGCATCGCCTTATCGATTTCCGCGGCTGCCGAGTCCTTCCAACCGGCCGTGGTCTGGCAACCCGCCAACAACACCGTCACCGCGAGCGCAAACCCCAAGCGCAGGACCGAATAATGGTTATTCATCATCTACCTCGCCCCCTGTGGCGACTTGATGTCGGGGAAGAAGCGCAGCGGAATCGCGCGCCCGTTGCGGGTAAGCGTGACTTCGTAGGGACGGATCTTGGTAATCACGGCGCCGTTTACCCGAGCGCCCAGCCCGTAGGTACGGCCGCTGATAATGACGACTTGGCGGCTTGGCGAAACCAGTGTCGACTGCAGGACCAAGCCGGCCTTGCTGCGGACCACCGGATTTCTCGTAAAGGTGACAGGGCGCGTGGGGTCTACCATGCCGGCACGGGCATCCCCCGCCTCTAGCCATGGGCTAAGGAGAAATAAGGTCGTTCCGATGACCAGTGTCTTCTTCATTTTCAGCCGTAAATCTTACAATATCCGTGCCAATGTCTTGGTTATACCCCGATCCAGCCTTCGCGCAGGCTCAAGGTATAAAGCACCAGGGTGAACGTAGATATCGGATAGTCATCCGTCTGCAGTGCCGCCTGGCCCCAAAACACCTTCCACGGCAGCGCCTCCAGGGCCTCGAGGTACTGAACGAAATCGACGTAGCGGCCTTCCAGTTGGATACGCGTGCCGTGTTGATAGACCGATTGATCGCTTTGCTCGGCCGCAGCCTGCCCGTCCTCATCGTCCTCAGACTTGGCCCCTAGCGGCCGTGGACCCAGGTTTTCGACCTTTACCAGCTTTAACCTGCGATTTTTCTTCAGGATCTGTTCGACCAGCTTGGCCATCTCCTGGGGGGAGACCAAACCCGCCGTGGTTTCTGCTAGCGAGGCATCGATGGTGCCGAGCTTCTGCTGCAGGGCTTCCAATTTGGCACGATTGACCTTGTCCGGGTCTGCCGCGCTCTGCTGGAGGAGGTGTTGTAACTGGGTCTCGAGCTTTTGCGTTTGCGAATGTTTACTTTGAAGCTGTTTTTTCAGTGTCGCCTGCTCGGTTTGCAACGGCGTAAAGAGAAAATTCGCCGCCACCACGTAGAGCAATACCAACAGCGCCACGAATATCAAGCCACGTTCGCGCAAGGCCATGTCATCCATGCGATCGCCGAGTTTCTTGAGTTGTGCCTGTAGCGGCTGGATCATGGCTGTCCAACCTTGGCAGTGCCGGCGTCGGCGGTCGTCACCAGAAACTCGATGTAATTCGGCGCCCGTACCTTCTCTTGTTCTTCGGGTCTTTCCATTCGAAACACCTGAAACTCGATTCCGGATAGCGCATCCTCGGATGCCAGCCGTTGCATGTATTGCGGCACCAACTCGGGTACGATGCTTCGACCTTCAAGCGTCAGGTTCTCACCCGCGCCGCCGATATCAAAGCCAGTCAACCAAATGCCGGAGACATGCTGTCGGGCAAACGCCATGAGATATTCCGAGTAGCCTTCGGTATTCGCAAAGACACCGCTCTCGAGAATCTCCTTGATACGCGATTTGGCTGCGATCACGCCTTCCAGCCTGGCGATCTCCCTTTCTAGCAATCGGTCCTTGGCCCGTTTACCAAACTTGCGGCTCATCTCATCCAGGCGTTTTGCGGCGGCCATCTGTCGGCCCTCTGCCCGCGTCAACTCTGAGCGCAGTGAATTCACTTGCCACTGGCTGTAGCCATACAACAGGCCAACCCCGAGGAGTAGCAATAGCCCCGCTTGCAACATGGCCTTGGCCGAGAATTTTTTCTGCTCCTTGCGAAAAATCGGCTGAAACAGGTTGATTTGCTGGCTCATAGCGCCGTGGTCTCCTGTCGCAGCGCCGCCCCGATGGCGGTTAGACACCGCGCTTCCAGCGGCGCCGGGATCTGGACGTCGTAGCCCAGCAGTTCTTCTAGCTTCATCATGGACACTTCCAGATCGAGATTGGCATTCAGGTGCTCGGCCATGCCGGCAACCGTCGTTGCCATCGGCGCTAGAAATAATTTTCCGATGGGCGATTGCCGAAAGTGACTGTCGTAATAGTCGAGCGATCGCTGCACTTCCAACACGATACGATCGAAGTAACCGGCCACGTCGTGCCCGGTCAGTACGTCCAAACCCATATCTATGTTACGACTGAGATAGATCTCGCCCTGTTTGGTGATGGTGATAAGACCACTGTTGGCGTTGAGCGCGAGCATCACCACGCCGTTGGCATCTTCCGGCAACAGTGACGCCAAGTTTCGCTGGGCCATTTCGGCGATATCGATGACATCGAGGTTGATGCCGGCCGCATCCAGGAGATCCACGCGCTGCTGAATGGCGTCGTTGCGCGCCGCGACTGCATACATAGCCCGCGCCCGCCCGGGCACGTTGTCGCCGGGGACGTCAAACACATCCAGGGTGGCATCGTTGATATGAAAATCGATCAGATCTTTGACGCGCCAGCGGATGGCGCGCTTGAGTTCGTCGGGGGCGACGTCGGGCGCCTCGGTCAGCAACATCGCGTATTCGCCCTCGGCGAGCGGGGTAGTGCAGCGCGTTTGTCCGAGTTCAAAGTCAGCCGCTATGCGCTCTATTAACTGCAGGCGGTCGTCGGTGCCGTCCCAGGGTCGAAAGTCACATAGCGTAACGGCCGGACGCCGGCCCGGCTCGCGCACGACGCGGGCGATACTCACGCCCTCGCGTTGCAAGTCGATACCAGTCAGTCCAGGAATACTTTTTTTTCCGGTCAATCCCCTCAAAAAGCCGAGCAGGACACGCCTCCTTTCGGGGACCTATGACGACAACGCCGAACGGCCACGGCCAAATCCCACTATCCCGTTGTGATCTCCGCCTCCATTTTTTCTAAAGTGTAGCAGAAGATTTTCAAACTAAAATATTGTTGCAAATGCCTTTTTTGACATAAGTGGCGGCAAAAACAACCCAATTTCGGGCAAAATTTGCCACGGCTAGGGGGCGCCGAGATCGATGCCCGGATGGGCCGAGAACACGCCTGCACTTGCCAAGTTATTGATTGGATGAAGAATCTCGAGGGTTAATACAGCTCGCGCAGATAGATGTGACGCCCACTACCACTGTAGACGCCAAAGGTGCCACGGCCGGTGGGATGGTCGTCGTAGATATTGCCGTCTCCACCTTGATCGACACCGTCCCAGTCGTACATCAACCAGGGCAACGGGGGCTGAGCCATAGCCGGTGCCGTCAGATTGGCTTCGATGTCGACATAGCCGGCATTGTCCGCCCCTGGGGCGCTGAACGACTGCCCGGCATCACCCCCCACCATCGGTGAATTGCCGATGGTGTCCGTACTGGTGCCCGCGCCCACGTTGATGGTGGCAGGGCTCGCGCCCAGCGGTGGGTCATCGATACTGTTGACCAAATCGAGGTAGTCGTCGGTTAACGTCGTACAGGTGTCGGGCGTATTGGTCACAAACCCGGTGGTAGCATCGACGAAGTATTCGGTCCGCATGGGCACTGGCAGTGGCAGCAGTTCCGAGCCAAAGGCATTTAGGATAACGAGGCGACCGAAGCGCATCTCGGTTCCGGTGATGCCGTTGATATTGAAATCATCGCAGGTGCCGTTGTCGTCCGGGTCGTAACAGGCGCCGTCACTATCGGTGAGATCAGGGGCGGGGAAGTTAAGGTCGACTAGGGCATTGAACGGGGCCTCAGGCGTTACCCGTTGGTACAAGAAGTCATCCCCAGCCATGGCCGCATCCATGGTTAAGATGCCATCCCCATCGTAGTCGATTTCATCGCTCAACGTGACCGTACCGCCAAGCAGTGGTGCGTTAAACGTTGCCGCCGCCCCCGCCTGATCGGTGTAATTACGTCCCGGCAGCAGGGTGCTCAACATCCAGAACCGGTTGGGGCCCACCGCACCGCCATAGTTGTTGGTGGTAGCCCCCGCGGTATTAAGCGCGGTCACCGTCAACACTGGTGCGTTGCCGTAGTAAAACGCCTCATCCGTGTAGGTAAACGTGCCGGCGACGCAGGTGTGCGCGAAATCGGGGACGTTGGCAACGACTTGCAGGCGGTCCGGTATGAAGCGTCCGACATAACCAGAGCGCCCGACGATATTGGCGGTCTCACCAGCACCTATACCCAAATAGTCATTGTCGGCGACAAACGCGAAAAGTTCGATAATACCGACATCGTCATAGCGCACGGTTGTACTTCCGCTGCCGGCGACAAAACTTGTAACGTTTGTACTGCCCGCCAGACCGGGATCCACACCGCCTACAGGCTGATCCAGCAGCGCCCCCAGCGAGACTTGCTCTACCGTGGACTCCTGGCCGTAGTTCGGTGCTACCAAGTTGTCCGAAAGGTCCGCGTTATTACTGGGATCCGTATCGGTCGTTTCATGGCCATCGGCGATGCCGTTGTTGTCGATGTTGTCGTCGGCCGCCTGCCAAACCATCGCTCTTA
>JAOTYM010000192.1 GCA_029861845.1 Gammaproteobacteria bacterium
CAGCTCGTGAAGAGATATCGAGAGGGGTGGTCGCCGGCCGTTCGATCCGGTCTATGGCAGCGGAATTGAGACGAGCCCCGTCGAGTATCAGTCGGGAGATCCGTCGCAACGGCGGCCGTCGACGATACCGGGCGAACAAGGCGGATAACGCCGCCTGGGAACGAGCGAAGCGACCGAAGCGCTGTAAACTGGTGGAGAACCCGGCCTTAGCGCCCATCGTCGAGCAGAAGCTCGTCAAGCTCTGGTCACCGGCGCAGATCGCGGGCTGGCTAAAGCATGAGTATCAGGCCAGCGAGTTATTCCAGGTGTCACACGAGACGATCTACAAGAGTCTGTTCATCCAGGCCCGCGGCGCCTTGAAGCGAGAGCTGCTGCAGCATCTACGCAGGACGCGAGGAATGCGGCGGTCTAAGCGGCATACGCAGAAGACTGATAACCACGGCCGTATTACCGACACGGTATCGATCCGCGAACGGCCGGCCGAGGCTGACGATCGAGCCGTGCCTCGGTCACTGGAAAGGCGATCTCTTCTTCGGCAGCAACAACAGCCAGATCGCGACGTTGGTGGAGCGACACACGCGTTACGTGATGCTCGTTAAAGTCGACAGCAAAGACACTGAGACGGTTATCAATGCACTGATCAAGCATGCACACAAGTTACCCAGAGAGCTGTATAAGTCACTGACGTGGGATCGTGGCAAGGAACTGGCCGAACACAAGCGCTTCAGCCTGGCGACCGATATCGATGTGTACTTCTGCGATCCACAGCATCCCTGGCAACGCGGATCCAATGAGAACGCCAAAGGTCTTCTGCGACAGTACTTTCCGAAGGGAATGGACTTAAGCGACGTGCATCAGAACAAACTGAACGCCGTTGCTCGAAGTCTTAACGAACGACCAAGAAAAACGCTAAAATTCCGAACACCGGCCGAACGATTTAGCCAATGTGTTGCGTCGATCCATTGAATCCACAACCCAAGAGCGGTCTTTCGAGTCGTCAGGAAGGTTGTGTTTCGTGCGCCTCCACACTACCGTCAGTTCATGGCAAACTTTCGGCGCATTCAATCAAGCAAATCCGGTCACACACGCGGGCGGGTGGAGATCAGAGGGTAACACAATGAATTTCGTTGTGGGAGCACCATAATCCCAAGACCCTCTACCTTCTGCCCACCGATATAGTGATGTAGCGTATTTACTTTGACATCCATAGGTTCAACCCCACCGGATATTCCAGCCGCGAAAGCTGCTACACCTTGCCCTTCCAGGGCACGAGCCAGCGTTCAAGGTAGCGCATGAACAAATCAAATAGATAGGCGATTGCTCCAATGACCACAATGCCCATGATCGCCACATCCGTGACCAGGAAGTCCGATGCCTGCTGGATCATGGCCCCAAGGCCCTGCTGTGCTGCCACCAGCTCGGCGGCCACGAGCGTGGTCCAACCGAATCCAATGCCGATACGCATCCCCGTCAGGATCTCCGGCATGGCGCCTTTTAGAATTACATGCCAAAGCACTTGCACCCGCGTCGCGCCCATGGAGTACGCGGCGTGGATCTGCTCGATGGATACCGAGCGCACCCCAGCGCGGGCATTGAGTGCCATCGGTGCGAAAACCGCCAGAAAGATGATTATGATCTTGGTCGTCTCGCCGATTCCAAACCAAATAACCATAAGTGGTAAGTAAGCGAGTGGCGGTATTGGCCGATAGAACTCGATCGGTGGGTCGAAAATTCCGCGCATGACCCGATTGACGCCCATAAATACACCGATAGGAATGGCGGTAACCACCGCCAGAAAAAAGGCGCCGAACACTCGCACGAGGCTGGCCCACGTGTGTTCAAGTAAGGTCCCACCACCAAAGCCCTCGGAGACAATATCTAGGAATCTGTCGAACACCGCCTTGGGCGTGGGCAGAAATAGTGGCGGGATCAACTCGGCCTTCGTCACCCCGTACCATAGCAAGAACAAACCAATACTGGTCGCGATACTGATTGCGACACTGCCGCCTTGCCCTGGCGCCCCGTAGGCGTCACCGGGCTTGGCCGGGCCTTTGCCAAACAGCCTCGGGAGAGCTACCGCCCATTTCCCGTAGAGCTGACCATAGGTCTTATCAGACATGATCCCCTCCCACCGCTTTTTCAGCGCCGTGAATAATACCCAACACAGTCTCGCGCATCTCGATGAAGTCCGGATGAGATTTGACCGCCCTGGCATCGCGCGACTTAAAGAAACGTTGTTGGAAGTCGAGGTCGTAGGTATGCGTAATACGTCCGGGCCGTGGAGACATGACAACCAACCGGGTAGCTAAGAACAATGCTTCTTCGACACTGTGGGTAATGAAAAATATCATTTTCCCCGTTTCACGCCACACATCGAGGATCAACTCCTGTATCGTCTCGCGCGTCAGCGCGTCCAACGCCCCGAGCGGTTCATCCATCAACAACATGGCCGGATCGCTGGTCAATGCCCGCGCCATACCTACGCGTTGCTGCATACCGCCAGAGAGCTGATAAATGGCGTGGCCGTGAAAGTCTTGTAACCCGACGAGTGCCAGATTCTTGGCAGCGATTTCGCGCCGTTTTTCTTTTCGTATGTTTTGCAGCTTCAACCCGAATTCGGTGTTCTCCATCACGTTGAGCCACGGTAGTAAGGCATGTTTCTGGAACACTACGCCGCGATCTGCCCCGGGACCGGTGACTTCGTGGTTGACAACACTTCTTTCTTTGCCAGGGGTACCGGTAACCTCGTCGCGGCCGAGCAAGATCTGACCCTTGGACGGAGCAATGAAACCGGCCATCAGGTTCAGCAACGTAGTCTTACCGCAGCCCGACGCACCCAGCGCGACGACAAAATCGCGGTCATTAATCGTCAGATCGATGTTTTCTAAGGCGTGAACCTCTTCGCCTGGACGCTGACCCGGGTAGATGACTGTAACGCCCTTGACCTGCAAGGTACTCATAGCTCACCCACCTTCTTTCTTTATGGATGCAGAGGCAAAAAGGCCCGATCCGGCATATGCGGATCGGGCCGCGGTTTAAGCCGAATTATTGCATCATCCTAAGCGCCGCTTCGACATAATCCGGATTAACGAACTTGCCGTAGTCCGGCTGCACGGAGGGGATCTTCTTCTCGTTCTTTAAGAACTCGGACGTAAACATCAGCGCGCGGGCAGCACCGCCGTCCTTGCCGCCGCCGAGCCAGGCGGCTGACGCCTGTTGCTTTGCGGTCGGAAAGTCGTAGAGCGCGAGCACGCCCGGCACGTCTTCGGCTTTGCCGCCGACCAATTTCACTATCGACTTGACCTCCATCGAATCCGGCGACCACGCCATGGGATTGCTGCGATACGACTCATCGGCAGAAGCCACGATTTTTAGAAACTTGGCCATGAAGTCCTTATTCTCCTTGGCCCATTTCCTATCCGCCACCATACCGTCGAAGGTGCACTTGCCCCACTTGCACAACTGTCCCGATGTGATCAAGACCTTACCCGTTTCCTTGATTCGGCCCAGGGCTGGATCCCATACAAAGGCGGCATCGATGTCGCCTCGGAGCCAGGCGGCTGCGATCTGATTGGGCTGCATATTGATGATCTCGACCTCTTTCGGCTCGATCCCGAACTGCTCGAGCGCAAACAAGGTGTGGAAATGGGTGGTGGAAACAAATGGCACGCCCAACTTCTTGCCCTTGAGGTCTTGTGGGGACACGATACCGGAACCGTTGCGTACCACGAGCGCCTCGGCCGAGGCGATATCCTCGAAGATCCATACCAACTGGATGTCGATGCCACGGCTAACCCCAGCTGCGATCGGACTCGAACCGGCCAATGCAATCTGCACGTCGCCCGAGGCCATGGCGTTGATCACCTTGGAGCCGGAATTGAACTTGCGAAAGTCGATATCGTAGCCAGTCGCCTTTTCAATGCTGCCGTCGGCAATCGCCGTCTTCCATGGGTTATAAACGAGCTGATAGCCGATAGTTACCTTCTTAGCGGCCAAGCTCGTGCTGACACCGGCGATCATCAGCACCAGCGGCAACGTAAAAAATACACCAAAATATTTCATCAATTTCTTCATGTGAAATCTCCTCAGTGGTGATACAAACAAATGATACCTACCTATATCTATGTGCTAGGTGCACCTCTTAATTATTAACAACGAACTCCCTACATTGTGCTCCTTGTCTCCCAGGCGGCGTCTAATGAGATGTCCGCGGCGACGAGGCTGTAGACATTTCCACAAATAATGAACCAATTTTTTCCTTTACGCAAACGCGCGATAATCTAAACGGAGACAATGTGGCATCTCAGCAACCTGGATAGAACATGACAGGCATTCACCCCTTTCGTATCAATGTTCCCGACGAGACCCTCGATCGCATCCGCACCCGGGTCGCGGAATACCCGTGGCACGAGATGCCCGACGACGGTGGTTGGGCCTATGGCACCAACCTCGAATACATGAAGGAGCTTTGTGCGTACTGGCTCGACGAATTTGATTGGCGTAAGCGCGAGGCCGCGATCAACCGTTTCTCTCACCACATGGCCGAGGTTGACGGCATCGATGTTCACTTCATTCACGAGAAGGGCAGCGGCCCTGCGCCGCTGCCGCTGATCATCTCCCATGGCTGGCCGGGATCGGTCGTCGAATTCCTCGACATCATCGAACCCCTGGCCCATCCGGAACGCTTCGGCGGCAGCGCCGACGACGCCTTCGAAGTCATCGCGCCGTCCTTGCCAGGATTCGGCTTCTCGGGCCGCCCACCGCGTCCAATCGGACCGCGCAAGATGGCCGACCTGTTCGACAGGCTGATGACCGACGTACTGGGATACGACAGCTACCTGGCTCAGGGCGGAGACTGGGGCGGTGCTATTTCGTCCTGGCTAGGCTTCGACCACGCACCGGCCTGTCGCGCCATCCATATCAATATCATGACGATGCGCCACCCCGATGGCCCGATGGGGCCGGAGGAAGAGGCTTGGGCCGTCGAATTCGAACGCGAACAGATGATGGAGAACGGCTACCGGACCCAACAGGCGACCAAACCGCAGACCTTGAGCTACGCAATGATGGACAGCCCTGTCGGCGTCGCGGC
>JAOTYM010000275.1 GCA_029861845.1 Gammaproteobacteria bacterium
CGAGCTCGTCCAGCAAAGTGACGTTGTGGTGCAGAATTTTGCCACCGGCGTCATCGAGCGCCTCGGCCTTGGCTATGAGTCTCTGCGAGCCTTGAATCCACGCATCATCCTCGCCAGCATCAGCGGCTATGGGCAATCGGGCCCATATCGAGAGTACATGGGCTACGGCCCTGCTATCCCGCCCCTGACGGGCCTTTCAGCGGGCACTGGGTACCTTGGCGGCGAACCTGAGGAAATCGGCCTTTCGATGCCGGATCCCACTGCCGGGATCACTGCAGCGATGGCGGTAGTTTCGGCGCTCTTGAAGCGCGACGAGACCGGCGCGGGCGAGCACCTGGACGTGTCGCTGTGGGAGGCCACCGGCGTGCTGAACATCTACCCATGGATGGACTACGTGATGAACGGCCGAGAAGCGCAACGGATCGGCAACCGCGACCCCAACATGGCGCCCCACGGCTGTTTCCCCTGCACCGGTGAGGACAGTTGGGTGTCTATCGCCTGCCGGTCCGACAGCGAATGGCGGGCTCTGGCGCAGCTGATGGGTTCGAATCTTGCCGACGACAAACGGTTTGCGACGCTTGCCGGACGAAAGCTACACGAGGACGAACTGGAGGCGATGCTCTCTGACTGGTCTTTAGGCCGTGAGCGCTGGGAGATGACCACTGCGCTGCAATCGCTCGGGATCGCTGCGTTTCCAACCATGTCTACCAGGGACGTAGTCAATGATCCACATCTGCGGGCCCGGGGCCTCATCGAAACTCTCAAGCATCCGGAAGCCGGTGCGCTTGCGCACACCGGCATACCGTGGCTCTTCGATCGCCGAGCAAACGGGGTGAGGCATCCCGCGCCGTGTCTGGACGCGGATACCGACCGTTTGCTCAACGAGATTCTCGAATACCCTGACGAACGGCTGGTGGATCTGCGCTCGCGGGGAATCATTGGCGTCTAGCGCCTGCGACCTGGCGCGATACCCACCAACTTGCGAAGATTCCGCCGATCATCCCCGCTAGATGTCCGTCCCATGAGATCGTGGGGTCTCGCGGCAGCAGCCCGCCGATCAATCCCCAGTACCCAAGCGCTACTGCCAGCGCAATCATGAAATCCGTTGCACGTCGCGAAAAACAGGCGTTAGCGATCAGGAAGCCAAACAACGCGAATACTAATCCGCTGGCGCCAATGTGCGCGCCACCGCGTCCAAAAAACCACAGTGGCAGGGCGCTGAGCACGAGGCAAAGTGGCACCGCGGTGAAAAACACTCGATTACCTTTGATCTGCAGCAGAACCAGAAACACGACCAGCGGTGCGGTGTTGGCCAGCAGATGAAGGATGTCCTGGTGCACAAACGCATTTGTGAAGATGCCCCACCATTGGTCGGTGGCACGTGGAATCAATGCCAGATTGAGTTCGATTCCCGGATTCAGAAAACCAACTACCGATACACCCCACATCAGGCTTACCAGGGTGGCAATGGTCACGATCCGTGGATTGAGATATCTCAGTTCCGAAGCTCTGGATATGCGTCGACCATCCAGGATTTACCAATCGCCTTAGCCGGTAGGTCGAGGCCCAGCTCTGGCACCTCGAGGCCGATCCAGGCCGTAAACGAGTTGCTGTTGGGTCCCGGCCACATGACATACTCGTCCGCAAACGGGTAGTTCAGTGCGGCTGCGTGGACTGCCTCGATGAGGTCTTCGGCTGCCGCACCCCTATGATCGAGCAGGAGCGTGGGTTTGGAGCCAAACCAGTCACCGTCCGGAGGGTCGCTGGAGATGCTCACCACCGATAGCCCACGCCGCTGCCGCCAGCCGATAACCTGATACCTGGTGTAGCGCTGTGCGTTTGCCGCTTTCACCGCAATCCAGGTGTGGATGGCAAAGCGTCCGCGCACTCCCCAGACATCGGCGCCGTAAACCTGAACCACAGCATCCGGGTGCCGGGCCGGATCGGGTGCGGCTGCAGTGCCGACACTCTTCGGTTTGAGAGCCCACGAGGCGGTGGTCAGCACCATGGCACCG
>JAOTYM010000193.1 GCA_029861845.1 Gammaproteobacteria bacterium
CGTTTATAAGTGCCGGCGACAGAATAAGGATAAACACGGAGACGGGGCAGTACGTGGAGCGTGCCTGAGGCTCACGTTCGAATTATTTCGCGATATTAGTGCCGTAAAAGATACCCGCCATTTCTCGCTTCAGCCGTTGGGTTACGGTGCGCTTCTCCTGTGGTGTCAGATCATCTTCGCTGATCGCGAATAAATAGTCATCCAGCTTGAAGTCTTTGATCATCATCTTGGTATGAAAGATGTTTTCCTGATACACATTCACGTCAATGACCTGATAGCGATTCAAAGTACCTTTGTCTATGAAATTCTGAATTGAATTAATCTTGTGGTCGATGAAATGCTTGACACCCCTGACGTCACGCGTAAATCCGCGTACACGATAGTCGGTGGTAACAATATCGGACTCGAAGCTTTGAATCAGGTAGTTTAGCGCCCGTAATGGCGAGATTTCGCCACACGTCGTCACGTCAATATCCGCCCGGAACGTGCTGATGCCGCTATCCGGGTGCCTTTCCGGATAGGTATGGGCGGTGATATGACTTTTATCGAGATGGGCGACAACTGCATCCGGTAAGGGTCCCGGCACCGCCGCCTGATGGCGTAAACTAGGTTCCGGCAACTCCGAGATCATCATCGTGACGCTTGCGCCTTCAGGTTCATAGTCCTGATGCGCGATATTCAAGATATTGGCGCCGATAATAGCCGAAACTTCTGACAATATGGTCTTCAGGCGGGCCGAGTTGTATACCTCGTCGATATAGGCAATATATTCGGTCTGTGACGCCTTGCTCTTGGCGTAACAGATATCGTAGATATTGAAGCTTAGCGATTTGGTGAGGTTGTTGAAGCTTTCAAGTCTCACCTTTTTGGGCCGGATCCGCTCCACGATGATTCTCCAACAAGTTCGTAGCCGGTGTCGCCGGCCCCCGCCGGCGTGGGCCGCTATTGTATACTGCTAGGCGACGCTAAGCACCCGCTCGCAGGCCTGCTGATAACGACTATCTGCCAGGAGCTCGTGGCGCCCTATTCTGCCATGGCCATGCATGCGTGCTAGCCGCAGATGCGGGGCCGGCTCGTCGTGTGATTCGAGCTTAGCCAAGATTTCATCGGTCGCCTGCGTGTCGTTACAGATAATTACCATGTCGCAGCCAGCGCCAAGTGCCGCCCGCGCCCGGTCAGAGGCACTGCCGCCGACGTCGGCCCCCGCCATCGATAAATCGTCGCTGAACACCGCCCCCTGGAACTGAAGGCGCTTGCGTAGGATGTCCTTAATCCAAACCGCCGAAAAACCGGCCGGCCGCGAGTCGACCCGCGGATAAGTGACGTGGGCGGCCATGACGGCCGCGAGCCCATAGTGAATCATGCGTTCAAAGGTGAGGATGTCCTCATTGTAGATATCTGCATAGTCGCGTCCATCGACGGGTAATATTAAGTGAGAGTCACCTTCCACACCACCGTGGCCAGGGAAATGTTTGCCGGTTGCTGCCATACCGGCGCGTTTCATGCCATTCATGTAGGCATGGGCCACGTCTGCCACTACATCAGGGTCTCTATGAAACGCCCGATCGCCGATGACGGTGCTGATATCCCGATCCAAGTCCAGCACCGGTGCGAAACTAAAGTCTACCCCCACCGACCGTAATTCAGTTGCCATCACCCAACCGCAGGTCTCTGCGAGTTGTTTAGCGTGCTCGCGATCTTTATCGCAGAGCGTGCCCAGGTCTCTAGCGGGTGGCAGGCATGTGAAGTCTTTGCGGAACCGTTGAACGCGCCCACCTTCTTGATCCACCGCGATCAGTAATTGTGGGTCACGCAGGCCATGGATCTCGTTCGTCAACGCCTCGAGCTGACCAAGCGACTCATAATTTCGATCAAAAAGGATAACGCCGCCCGTCAGTGGATTCAGTAATCGCTCGCGCTCCGCTGCCGTCAGTGTCGTTCCGGCCAAGTCGAACATCACGGGTCCCAGGGACATTGTGTTAACTACCCGAGAATGGTGACAGCGGTACCCGGGGGGACTCGGTCAAACAATTCGATCACGTCTTGATTGCGCATCTTTATGCAACCGTGAGAGCTCGGGACACCCATTTGGTCCTCGTCGGGGGCGCCATGGATATAGATATAACGGCGCATGCTATCGACATCGCCAAGCCGGTTCTTGCCCGGCTCTAAGCCACTTAACCAAAGTATTCGCGTCAGAATCCAGTCGCGTTGCGGATAAAGCGCTCCAAGTTCTGGTGAATAGGTTTCTTCGGTCGGTCTGCGGGACACAAACACGGCATTGAGTGGCTGAGCAGCACCGATTTTGGCGCGAATAATATGACGACCGCGCGGCGTACAATTACTATCCATTTCCTCTCCGACACCGTTCTTGGCAGTAGACACTTGTGTTTGCATCAAGACATCGCCAGTTTCGTCATACAACGTCAATGTCTGGCTCGGAACATCGATGCTGATGGTGTGGGTCATCGTACAGTGTTGCTAGTTACGGCCAAAAAGCGCCATCGACTCAACATGGCTAGTCTGTGGAAACATGTCCATGACACCGGCGCTCACTAAACTATAGCCCAGTTTGTGGACAAGATATTCGCTATCTCTGGCGAGAGTGGCTGGATGACAAGAGATATAAAGTATCTGGGTTACCGTCTCGGTCTTAAGGTTTTTGATAACCGGCATGGCACCATTGCGGGGCGGATCCAGTAGAACCTTATCGATATTCATACTGCTATCTGGCAACGCTGTCTTAGCGTCGTAAAGGTCCGATTGGTGGAACGTGATATTCGTCAATCCATTGTGCGCAGCGTTTTTACCCGCTCGTGCGAGCGACGCGGAATTGGCCTCGATACCGGTCACCGAGGCCGCGTAGCGGGCCAAGGGCATCGTGAAGTTACCGATACCGCAAAAAAGATCGAGTATGTTTTCGTTAGGCTGTGGACTTAGTAATTCTATGGCGCGGCCTACCATTCGCTGGTTAACGTTCGCGTTGACCTGCGTAAAGTCTGTGGGTCTAAACCGAAGTTCAATATCGTGCTCCGGCAACCGATAGCTCAGTAGCGGCGCCGCTTCTGGCCATAGGACATGGGTCGATGTCGGCCCATGCGGCTGAAGATGAATCTGCACGGCATGGCGCACGCCGAAATCCACTAGATACTTGTGATCCTGTTCAGTGAATGGGGTAAGATGCCTAAATACAAGCGCGTTGTCCTCATCGCCAGCCGCGACCTCGATCTGTGGCACGCGATCGGGATGCGATAGCGACGCCACCAGTTTAGGCAAATGCGGCAGCAATCGCGCTAGCCGTGGATCTAAGGTCTTACAATCAGCTAGCGGGGTGACAAAAGACCTTCTTCGTTCATGAAAGCCAACGAGAACGCCCCCCTTCTTTGGTACTAAACGTACGCTTAACCGTGCTTTGCGTCGATAACCCCATGCGGGACCGGTCAACGGCGCTAACCAATGCCTTGGGCTAACATTGCCGATACGTTGCAAATTGTCTCGTAGGATCTTCTCCTTGGCCTGGATCTGGGCATCGGCTTGTAGGTGTTGCAGAACGCAGCCACCACAGGTTCCAAAGTATTCACACTCAGGATCGGTGACGCGATCTCTCGCTGGCTCGAGAATTTTGACAAGTCGGCCAGCATCATAGCTGCGCCGCTTCGAGGTGTATTGGAAAGAAATGCGCTCCCCCGGCAATGCTCCGTCAATGAAAACAACCTTACCGTTTACACGTGCGACACCGCGGCCATCATAATTCAATGCGTCGACGGTGACGATGTCGGCCTGGTGTTTCTCCGGTGACGTGGGGTGTGGGATTCGGCTGGGCATCATCTAAGAAAGTAGCAAGCGAAGAACCTTGAGACCCTGATCCTGCTTGCTTCCCACTTCGCATTTGCTACTCACATCTAGTCTTATTCCATTCATCGAGAAAGGCTTGCATGTGGGGTTTGGCTTCATGCTTTAGGGTATCCCGGACTAGTTGTTGTTCTTGACTCCAACGTCTATGATCAAGATTCCCACGCAGCAACTCCCAACGCAGATATATTAGGTAAGTATTCAACACATCTGTTTCACAGTAGTCGCGTATCTCCTGTAGCTTACCGGCACAATAGTGGTCCCAGACGTTGGCGCCACTCATACCCATTTTCCCTGGCAGTCCGAGTAACGTCGCGATCTCATTTAGGGAAGCTGCCGCCCGCGGCTGGTAGCCGGCCAGCACATCCATAAGGTCGGTGTGCCGCTCGTGAAAGCGATTTAAGTAATTGTTCCACCGAAATTCTCGGTCATCGTTCCCAGTATCCCAGTACCGCGACGCGGAGATACCATGTAACAGCGCACGATAGTGCAACACGGGCAAGTCGAACCCACTACCATTCCATGAAACCAGCGTGGGTGTAAACTTATCGATGCCATCAAAAAATCGCCGGATAAGTTCATCTTCCGCTGAATGAATTTCGCCAAGCGACCACACGCGCAAGCTGTCACCGTGACGTAAAACGGTTGAGATAGCGACAATTCGGTGAAAGTGATGACGCAAAAATTCGGAGTCACCCGTCTCCTGCCGGCGCTTTTCAAACATCACCCGGCCGATATCGACCTCGCTTAGTCCATCAAGCCCATGCAGGCGACGGCCGGCATCTACATCAGGCACCGTTTCGATATCAAATACCAATACGTTCATTGCTCAGCCGGTTCCATGTATTGGATGATGAGCTGCAAAGACCGATATCCTTGGTACTCATTGACGTCGAGTTTATAGGCAGCGTGGGCACGGGACCAATCCGGCGGTTCGCCATTTGGCGCATGGTTAAATGCAATCGCGCCCACCGCCCGCGCTTGATCGTGGGCCCGCAGCGTCATCTTTAGGTGTTTATCACCGACCACGCGACGTTCGAGGATATCGAATTCCCCATCGAATAGTGGTTCTGGGAAGCCCTGTCCCCAAGGGCCGCTGGCCCGCAGGAGGCCGGCCAATTCGAGCGTCAGTTCCGCTGCCGTCAATTCACCGTCAGACATAACTCTATCCGCTAGATCCTCGTCGCAGAGCTGCAGATCTACCTCTTGCTCGAAGGCCTGGCA
>JAOTYM010000079.1 GCA_029861845.1 Gammaproteobacteria bacterium
CCATTTATCGTCGATGCGACGGTGACGTTGATCAGACGTATGTTACGTCGGGAAAGATTCTGGCAAGCGCATAAGTCGCACTACTATCAGCGGTTTGTGCAGCTCGGTTGGGGGCATCGACGTACTGTCTTGTGGGGCTACGCCGTAATGTTGCTTTGTGCGCTGTCCGCGGTGGGGGCGCGATATTTGGGCGCCGCCGGTCAGTGGGTCGTCATTGCCGGCTGGTTGTTGGTATATCTATCGGTTATGCTCATTGTGCATCGGCTTGAGATGCGCCATGAGATGCTAGTGACAAGATGAAGATTGCGGCGAAACTGCGCAGCCGCGGAGCCGCGGTAACCCACGATGTGTTGATGATTCCGATCGCGTGGCTCGGTGCGTACTGGTTGCGATTCAATCTTGAAAGTATACCGGAGCCCTATCTTGGGCAGGCTTTGGCTATGCTGCCTGTCGTCCTGGTAATCCACGTAAGCGTCTTTCTGTACTTTGGCCTTTATCGTGGCGTGTGGCGATTTGCCTCGATCCCCGACCTTCTACGTATCGGCCAGGCCGTACTGATCGCGACGGCACTGTCCTCGGTGGCTATCTTTCTGTTTACACGAATGGATTTTATTCCTCGTTCGGTGATTCCGCTGAGCGCGCTGTTGCTGGTGTTCTTGTTGGGGGGGCCGCGTTTCATCTACCGTTGGCTGAAGGACCGGCGGCTTTACGAGCTGCCAGGGAAGAAGGCACTTATTATCGGTGCCGGCAGCGCCGGCGAAATGCTGGTGCGCGACATGCTCAGGGACCGGCAAAGGGAATTCCAGCCGGTTGCCTTTGTCGACGACGATGTCGGCAAGCGAGGCAGAGAGATACACGGGATACGTGTGGCCGGTGGTGTGGGGCGAATTCCGAGACTGGTGTCCAAGCTGGGGGTTGATGTTGCCCTGATTGCCGCGCCTTCGGCGACGTCGAAGCAGATGCGACGGATCGTAGATGCCTGCGAAACTAGCAATGTCCCTGTCAGGACCTTGCCGCGCATCGGCGACTTGGTCGGCGGGCAAGTCAGCATCAAGGAAATGCGCGACGTTCATATCGAGGACCTTCTGGGCAGAGAAGCGGTGGAGTTAGATTGGAGCGGAATTCGTGGGGGGCTGGCCGGCAAGTCGGTGTTGGTAACGGGCGGCGGGGGCTCAATTGGGTCAGAGTTATGTCGTCAAATCGCGGGCCTCAATCCAACGCGATTAGTGGTACTTGAACGCAGTGAATTTAACCTGTACTCGATCGATCTTGAACTGGCGCGAACATTCCCAGAGCTCGAACGTGTGATGCTGTTGGGCGATGTGTGCAGGCCCACGACGGTGGAAAGTGCACTAACCCAGTATAAACCCGATATTGTTTTTCATGCCGCCGCCTATAAGCATGTGCCGTTGCTAGAAAACCAAGTCGAGGCGGGGGTCTGGAACAACGTTCTTGGCACATGGACGGCGGCATCATTAGCTAGCGATCACGGTTGTGAGACCTTTGTGTTGATCTCTAGCGATAAGGCCGTGAATCCGGCCAACATAATGGGCGCCACCAAGCGCGCAGCGGAAATATGTTGCCAGTATTTCCACGGGCGCTCACACACACGCTTCATCACGGTTCGCTTCGGCAACGTGCTGGGTTCGACCGGTAGTGTAATCCCGCTGTTTCAAACCCAAATCGCCAACGGTGGACCGGTGACGGTTACCGATCCCAACGTCACACGTTATTTCATGACCGCAGCTGAGGCGACCCAGCTTATTCTACAGGCCAGTGTCATGGGCAAAGGCGGTGAGATTTTTGTTTTGGATATGGGCGAGCCCGTCAAGATCTCATACCTCGCGAGGCAGTTGATACTACTGTCGGGGAAAAGGCCGGATGAAGATATCGGGATTGCCTATATTGGATTACGGGCAGGAGAGAAATTGTATGAAGAGTTATTTCATCGCGACGAAAAATTGGTCGACACAGGACATGCTAAGATATTGCTGGCAAATAGCCGCACCATAGACAAGAAGATTGTTGAACGCACGATTGCTAATCTGCACGAGGCCAACAGCACTAGCGATGCAACTAAGATGGAGAAGAGCTTATATGCATTGGTGCCCGAGCATTCCATCCAGGTCGCACAAGTTAACGACGCCAGTCAGAATACGGCGGCACTCGCGACCCAGAAGTAACGCGCATAAATTAACCGCTGATTCATAACACACGGAACATAAATGAAAATTACCATAATTGGCACGGGTTATGTCGGTCTTGTGACCGGCGCTTGTCTTGCCGAGATGGGCAACAACGTTGTCTGCGTTGACGTCGACGATGAAAAAGTTGAAGCATTGAAAGAGGGGGTTATTCCCATTTACGAGCCTGGTCTCGAGGCGATGGTGAGCGACAATGTCGCAGAGGGGCGAATGACTTTTGCGACATCGTTGACCGACCCGCTGGCGGCGGCCGAAGTCTATTTCATTGCTGTGGGTACACCCCCGCGTGAGGATGGTTCGGCAGATCTTAGCCAAGTGCTTGGCGTCGCACGTGAATTGGGTCAACAGATTAGTAAGTATACCGTTGTTGTCGATAAGTCTACGGTGCCGGTGGGCACGGCTGAGCAAGTGAGCGCCGTTATAGCGGGTTGTCTTAAGGAGCGCAACGAGAACATCCCGTTTGATGTGGTCAGCAATCCAGAGTTCCTCAAAGAGGGTGCGGCGGTCGCGGATTTCATGCGCCCCGATCGCATTATCATCGGTACCGAGAGCGAACGCGCGAAGATCATAATGCGAGAAGTCTACGCACCGTTCATGCGTACCCGGGAGCGCGTGTTATTCATGAGTGTGCGCGACGCGGAAATGACGAAATATGCGGCGAATGCCATGCTTGCCACCAAAATCTCGTTCATGAACGAAATTGCAAATCTCTGTGATCGTATGGGCGTAGATGTAGAGAGCGTGCGATTGGGGATAGGGTCCGACACGCGCATTGGTTATGGTTTCATCTATCCCGGATGTGGTTATGGCGGCTCTTGTTTCCCAAAAGATGTCGATGCGCTGATTCACACGGCAAAACAACAAGCGTTTCAGCCCAATATGCTGGAAGCAGTTAGATCAACCAACCACGCCCAGAAGCGAGTCTTGTTCGAGAAGATCGTACAGCGTTTCGGTGATGACCTCGGCGGTCGATGTTTCGGTGTATGGGGCCTCGCCTTCAAGCCCGGTACCGACGATATGCGTGAGGCACCGTCGTTAGTGTTGCTTGAGGCGCTCATCGGCGCTGGCGCTCGGGTCAAGGCCTACGATCCAGTGGCGATGCCCGCGGCCCAGGCACAATTGCCGAAGGCGTGGTTTGACAAGGGCCAACTTGAACTGACCAAGCATC
The DNA here is from genome assembly GCA_029861845.1 of Gammaproteobacteria bacterium. Lineage (GTDB taxonomy): Bacteria > Pseudomonadota > Gammaproteobacteria > Acidiferrobacterales > SPGG2 > SPGG2. Next base: position 3,373 of record JAOTYM010000079.1, read on the forward strand.
AGTATGAGGCGCTAGAACAAGTCGATGCGCTGGTCCTGGTTACTGAATGGAAACCGTTCCGGCATCCAGATTTCTCAAAGATGAAACGGACGATGAAATCACCCGTCATTTTCGATGGTCGTAATCAATATGATCCGGAAACACTACGCGAAGATGGTTTCGAGTATTCTGCTATCGGACGCTAGTCGGAGTCTTTAGAGCTGATCGATGAGAGGTAAAAACACGGTATGGCATAGCGCTACCGTTACGCGTGCGCGCCGGGAGCAGCAGAATAAGCACAAAAGCGTTGCACTGTGGTTTACAGGCCTGTCTGGGTCCGGAAAGTCCACCTTGGCGCATACGGTAGAAGAGGCACTGCATAACAAGGGATGTCGTACGTTCGTGTTTGACGGCGACAATGTACGGCATGGTTTATGTGCCGACCTGGGTTTTTCAGATGAAGACCGCGCCGAGAACATCCGCAGAATCGGGGAAATGGTACGGCTATTTAGCGAAGCGGGCGTTATTGCGCTAACCGCGTTTATCTCACCTTTCCGACGGGATCGGGAGTTTGTGCGACAGCTGGTAACGCCGGCAGACTTCATTGAGATCTATTGTCAGTGCGACGTCGAGATCTGTGAACGCAGGGACGTTAAAGGCTTATACAAAAAGGCACGCGCCGGGGAGATCCCTGACTTCACCGGCATTTCTTCTCCCTATGAAGAACCGCAAAACGCCGATCTGGTTCTCGACACTGGCCATACATCACTAGCGCCGTGTGCAGAACGGGTTTTGGCCTTGCTGGCGCAAAGAGGCGTTATCCCCAACCGATGACCTGGTTCTCATCCATTCTCTTAGGACGATGAGCGTTATCAAAAAGGCTGTTTTCCCAGTTGCTGGTCTCGGCACGCGTTTTCTGCCGGTGGCCAAGGCGAGCCCGAAAGAGATGTTGCCCATCGTTGACAAGCCGCTTATCCAATATGCTGCCGAGGAGGCACTAAGCGCCGGTGTCACGCACTTGATTTTTGTCACCGGCCGAAACAAACGTTCGATCGAGGATCATTTCGATAAAGCGTACGAACTCGAGGCTGACCTGGAGAGGCGAAACAAGACCGAGCTGCTGGAATCTGTCAGAAATATCCTACCCAGCAATGCCTCATGTGCGTATATCCGGCAACCGGAAGCGCTTGGCTTGGGACACGCAGTGCTGTGCGCCAAGCCTGCGGTTGGCAACGAACCATTCGCGGTACTCCTTGCCGATGATTTGTTTGACGCAACGCCAACCGTATTGCAACAAATGATGCAGGTATACAATCAACAGGGCCATTCAGTATTGGGAATACAAAATGTCCCGAGGGAGCAAACCGACCGTTACGGCGTGATAGATGCGGAGCCGGTTGGTTCGGGGGTGTACAAGGTCCGTGGGCTGGTAGAGAAGCCCGCTCCCAAACAAGCGCCCTCTACGTTGGCGATTGTCGGTCGCTATATTCTCACGCCACGCATCTTTTCCTGTTTGGAGCACATCGGTAGGGGGGCGGGCGGTGAGTATCAATTGACCGACGCGATCGCCGCCTTGCTTGAGCACGAGCCCGTATTCGGCCATGAATTCACTGGTAAGCGCTACGACTGTGGCAGCAAGTTCGGTTATTTGCAGGCAACGGTGGAATATGCCTTGCGGCACCCGGAGCTCAAGGATCGCTTCCGTGAGTACCTCAAGAATCTCGAGCTTTAGCTGGACTGGTAGGGGCGATCTCCTTGGTCTTCAAGGCCATTAGTGCACAGGAGGCATGGGAAGTTCTGCAAAACGCAGACTGCCTGTATGAGGCGGCTGCGGTTGAGGCCGCTCTCGACTCGATGGTTTCCGGTATTACGCAAGCCCTCGCGAACAAGAACCCACTCGTCGTTTGCATCATGCAAGGTGGTGTCGTGCCTTTCGGTAAACTCTTGCCGAAGCTGCAGTTTCCATTGCAGATCGACTACGTCCACGTCAGCCGCTACCGTGAGAGATTGCATGGGGGCAAGCTCGATTGGATCGTCGGTCCCAAGGTGCCCGCGCGTAACCGCGACGTCTTGCTAGTGGATGACATCCTTGACGAGGGAACCACTGTAAGCGCGATCGAAGATTCCTTTCTTCGAGAAGGCGCAAAGCAAGTGTACAAAGCGGTACTCATTGTAAAGAAGCGACTTCGCACGCAGGAGATCAAGGTCGATTTTGCCGGCCTGGAAGTCCCGGATCGTTACGTATTCGGGTACGGCATGGATTACAAGGGCTATCTGCGTAATGCCCCCGGCATCTACGCGGAACGCAAGCACTCATGACAGCGATCGCAATAATCGGCGGCAGTGGCTTGACTCAACTCGAGAATCTTGAGGTCTCGAGTCGCGAGGCCATTCATACGCCCTACGGCGACCCTTCATCAGAGCTGGTATTCGGTAATCTCAAGGGTCGAGAGGTGGTATTCTTGCCTAGGCATGGGGTTGAGCACGCCATTCCGCCGCATGCAATCAATTATCGCGCCAACATCTGGGCCATCAAGCAGACCGGCGCCACGCATATCATCGCGGTCAACGCGGTCGGCGCCATCGCCGATCTGGAGGTGGGCTCTCTCGCTTTCCCGAATCAGATCATTGATTACACCTATGGTCGAGAGCACACGTTTTTCGGGGCGGAATACCGACAAGTTACTCACGTGGATTTCTCCGACCCTTACTGTGAGTCGTTACGCGAAGCGCTTATTGCCGGCGCCGCCCAGGCAAGCCTATCAGTGCCAGCACAGATTACGTATGCGGCAACCCAAGGTCCACGCTTTGAGACCGCGGCAGAAATTGCGCGTCTCGAACGTGATGGCGCTCATGTCGTCGGCATGACCGGTATGCCGGAGGCCGGTTTAGCAAGAGAGCTTGGACTGTGTTACGCCGCTATCGCGGTAATCGTCAATCCGGCCGCCGGTAAAACCACGGGAGAGATCAGCCTCGAGGAGATCGAGCAGAACTTGGATATCGGCGTTTCTAAGGTGCGAGTGCTACTCGAGCAAGTGATTCCGAGGATTGACGGTGCGTGAGGATCGTGGTTACCACGTTTGAATCGGTGTCACTTGTACCAGCGCCCCGAATTTCGGGTGATCGAAGTAGTTAATTTCCAGGTTGCGGACGCGGCGGCGTTCGCTGATTCGATAGACCTGCGGCAGCGCAACCGCCCCGTCAGTGGAAGAGACCGCCACCACACTACGATCACGAAACAATAATTCCAGTTCTATGTGTAGGTAACGGCCCTGGTAAAACCTCATGGTACCAATAAGGTCGGACTCGAATGCTTTGGGGTTGCCTACCCGCATCCACTTCGCGCTCGAGCGCGGTTCTGCCTTCTGTTCCCAGCGTTTATGGGCGAGGATGACATAGTCGCCACCTGCTTCCAGGGCCTTCGCTGCCTTAGAGAGCTCGGAGCCCGAATCGGGTCGGGCGCCACTGTCGCGGGCCTGGTCAATGCCCGGTAGCTCCTTGTCCACGGTATCCTGCATCCACAACTCTTGCCCTTCCAAGTAGTCCAAATAGTTCTGAAAAATCAGAACTTCGACTTCATAGCGATCGGGTGGTTTGGTGGTTGAGACGGCGCTAGCCGGCAACGAAAGGCCGAGACTCAAGGCAAGAATACCAGCAATCCGGGTTATGTACATTTCGTATGCACCTTCCGTCGAGTAATATTGCCTAGTCTATCTGATATTTTGGACAATCCCTAGAATGGCCGTCAGACGTGTATTGAAAATGGGTGATCCATTGCTGTACCAGAAGGCGGCGCCGGTAGAGCAGTTTGGTAGCCCGCAACTGGAAGAACTGATCAGCGATATGTTTGACACCATGGCGGCGCTAGAGGGTGCAGGGCTGGCGGCGCCACAGATCGGCGTGTGCCAACGTGTCGTTATCTTTGGGTTTAACAGCAACCCGCGCTACCCGGAAGCCGAGCCAGTGCCGACTACTATTTTGATTAATCCAACTATAGAGCTTCTGGGCGAGGAAACCAGTGAAGACTGGGAAGGGTGCCTTAGCGTCCCGGGGCTGCGCGGTCGCGTGGCGCGTCACACGAAAATTCGTTATGGCGGCTATGACCAAGCCGGTAGTGAACTTGACCGCACCGTTTCGGGGTTTCATGCCCGGGTGGTGCAACATGAATGTGATCACCTCGATGGCATCCTCTATCCGATGCGCTTGAAGGATGTCCGCCTCATGGGTTTCGAAGAAGCACTATTCCCTGACCTATAGCAGTTTAGTGATAATCAACTGACAATGTCTTCAATACCTGGCGTATTGTCGCTATCCGATCATCGACATCATCGGTGGCGGTAAGCACACGCAAACGTTGGGACCCATCAAGCTTATAAATCCCTGGCGCCGAATGTAACAGTTCGATAATGGCACTGGAATCGATATTCGGATTGGGATGGAACTCAATACGGATGCCGCGAGGACCGGCATCGATTTTGCGAATACCGAGTGGTGTAGCTTCAAGCTTGAGGGTGGTAATGCTGAATAATAACTTGGCGGCATCGGGCAATAGGCCAAAGCGATCGATAATCTCTTCCCGCAACGCCTGTAGTTCCATTTCATTGGGCGCACTAGCGATTCGCTTGTACAAGACTAAACGCATATGCACATCGGGCAGATAGTCATCGGGCAATAGTGCCGGTGCATGGACATTGATCTCAGTACCCGTGTGAATCGGCTGCTCCTGATTGAGCTCGTTACCCGCTTCTAGCGATTTCACCGCGCGACTCAGCAGTTCTGAGTAAAGCGCAAACCCCACTTCGTCTATCTCCCCGCTCTGCGCCTCGCCCAGTAACTCGCCGGCTCCACGAATTTCTAGGTCGTGGGCGGCGAGAGTAAACCCGACCCCTAAGTCTTCCAGCGACTCAATGGCTTCGAGACGTTTGCGAGCATTGTCGGTCATGCCCGTGCGTGGCGGGACCAACAAATATGCATAGGCGCGATGATGCGACCGTCCCACGCGGCCGCGTAGCTGATGCAGTTGTGCGAGCCCGAACTTGTCGGCTCGTTCGATAACGATGGTGTTGGCGGTCGGAATATCAATTCCCGACTCGATGATGGTCGAACAAACGAGGATGCTGAAACGCTGGTGGTAAAAATCCAGCATGATGCGCTCGAGTTGCCGCTCCGGCATTTGCCCGTGCGCCATGTGTATTTCGGCTTCGGGAACCAAATCTTGAAGTTGTTGCAACGCACGCTCGATGGTGCGGACTTCATTGTGCAGATAGTAGATTTGTCCGCCGCGTCTTATTTCTCGCAGGCATGCCTCACGAATTAGTGCTTTGTTCGATTCACTCATAATGGTTTTGATTGAAAGGCGTTCGTCCGGTGCGGTCGCGATCATGGAGATATCGCGCAATCCACTCAGTGCCATGTTTAGAGTACGAGGTATGGGTGTGGCGGTAAGGGCCAGTACGTCGACGTCACGTCGCAACCTCTTCAAACGTTCCTTTTGACGTACCCCGAATCGATGTTCCTCATCGAGGATAATGAGCCCAAGGTTCTTGAAGCACACATCATCCTGTAACAGTCGATGAGTGCCAACCACCAGATCGATCGCACCGTTGGCAAGGCCTGCGACAACGTCGGCTTGTTGCGCCTTGCTGCGAAATCGAGACAGTAGTTCGATGCGAAGCGGGAGATCGGCGAAACGATCACAAAAATTCTGAAAGTGTTGTTGCGCCAATAGCGTGGTCGGTACCAGCAGCGCCACCTGAGTCTGACCCTGTATGGCCATGAAGGCAGCGCGCATCGCCACTTCGGTCTTGCCAAAGCCGACATCGCCGCACACCAGCCGGTCCATGAGCTTGTCCGATTCCATATCGACCAACACCTCGTCGATGGCCCGTGCTTGGTCCACGGTTTCTTCAAACGGGAACTCATCGGCGAACGCCAAATAGTCATCATCTCGCGGTGGGCAGGCGTGGCCCTTACGAGCGGCGCGGATCGCCGAGATCTCCAGCAACTCGGCGGCAACGTCGTTGGCCTTTTGCCGGGCGCGCCGTTTGGCCTTTTCCCAGGCGTCGCTACCTAGCCGGTGCAAGGGGCTATGCTCGGAGTCAGTGCCGGTATAACGACTAATAAAGTGCAGCGCCACCACCGGGATGTAGAGTTTGTCACCGCCGGCGTATTCCAGGGTCAGGAACTCGGTTGGGCCATCCCCGACATCTATTATTTGCAGGCCAAGGTAGCGACCGACGCCGTGATCCTCGTGCACCACGGGATCACCGACCCGCAGTTCGGCCAGGCTCCGTATTACCGCCTCCGGGTCACGGGTACTGCTGCGGACACGGCGCCGGCGCTGGGCCGCACGTTCACCGTAGAGCTGCACCTCGGTGATCACCGCCACCGCTGGCGATACCAATACTAGGCCCTTGTCTATGGCGGATATGGTGAGCCCCAGTGGGGTCTCGCCCGCGAGGAAGTCGGTCCAGTCCCGCACATCTTCGGGGCTAAAGCCGTTGTCGGTGAGCAGCGCCCGCAAGGTCTCCCGACGCCCCATGGTCTCCGCCACTAACAATATGCGGCCTTGGAACGTACGTAGATTGTCAAACAGGGCGGCATAAGGCGACTCAGCCTTGTAGTCTACCGGCAGGCGGGGCGGGACGTGGGTGTCGAACGCGGCGGTTGCGCCGGGCGCGGTCGGGACCGCCGTCGCGGCCGCTTCGTCGGCCTTGAACGACAGAAGCTGGATTCGAGGCTGTTTTTCTAGGGATTCCATGAGCTCTTGTTGCATCAGAAAGAGCTCGTGCGGCGCTAAGATAGGTCGACTGACATCGTGACGACGTTGCAGGTAGCGCTCCTCGGTCTCGCGGGTGAAGGCATGGGCCGCCTCTAAAGCGTTGGCATCAATTATGCAGGCACTCTGGGCAGGTAGATAGTCGAAGAACGTCGCGGTATCGGAGAAAAACAGCGGCAGATAGTACTCAATACCCGCCGGGATAGCACCACGGCTGACATCGCGGTAGAGGGCCACCTTCTGGGGGTCGCCTTCGAAGTGAGCGCGAAAGCGACGGCGGAAAAACTGAATTGCATCAGAGGTTAACGGGAATTCCCGTGCGGGCAGCAATCGGATCCCATTGAGTTTTTGCCCAGACCGTTGGGATTCGGGGTTGAACTCCCGCAGTGACTCAATTTCGTTGCCGAAGAGGTCGATGCGAAAGGGTGTAGGGCTTCCCATCGGGAACAGGTCAATAAGACCGCCCCTGACGGCAAACTCGCCGGGCTGCATCACCTGCGATACGGCGTAATAGCCGGCGCGAACGAGTTGCTCGCGGAAGGCGTCGATTTCGAGAACGTCTTTCGTATTGAGAACAAAGCTGTGTTTGGCGACATAGTCGAGCGGCGGCAAGCGGTGCATCAAGGTCGGCACCGACGCGAGAACGATACCTCTTTCCCAAGCCGGGAGCTGGGATAGAGTGAGCAGACGTTGGGAAATGATGTCTGGGTGTGGAGACAACACGTCGTAAGGCAGACATTCCCAGTCTGGAAAAGTAATGACATTGAGTTTGGCATTTGGCGGCACGTAAAAATGAATCTCGTCTTCCAGTTGCCGAACGGAGCGGGCATCGGCAGTGACCACCAGCAACGGTCCACGATGTTGGTCAGCCGCGCGGGCGATCGCAAGCCCACGGCTGCTACCGTAGAGCCGGCTCCAATAAAGGGGTGCCCCGGGGTTCCGGGGGAGTATTGGGTCAAGCGGTGATAGCAATGTTTTTTGCCGGACGTCTAAGCGTTGCTGCAATTTTCGAATCCTGTTGGAGCGAGAACGCTTATTCTAAGCCGCACGCGGTGCGGATCACGTCTCGACGAAAAACCTTGCATGCATCCAGGGTTAGGAGCATAATTTAATCCAGGTCCGCACCTTACCGCAATAAGTACGACTCACACAAAAGAAATTTTGGAGAGTGGTGAATGAAAAAGCGACAATCAAAGTTCAAAGTCGGCGACACCGTTTTTTATCCTTCGGCTGGTGTCGGCCTTATTGAGGGTATTGAAGACGTATTCATTGGTGGTCAATGTGATCCCTGCTTTGTTATTCGTATCGCAGAAACGCAGATGACAATCAAGATTCCGCAGGCAAACGTTCAAAAGAGCAGTTTGCGTCCATTGCTCAGTAGCCGCAAGCTCAAAGAGTTGTTTCGCATCTTGTCGGCTAAAGGCAATCGTCGCGTAACCGGTGGAAACTGGACCGATCGTTGTCGAGAACTAGATCGCAAGATAAATTCAGGGTCTTGCCTGGAGCTTGGCGAAGTTGTACGAGACTTGATGCGTTGGAAGCAGCAATCGGGTCTTTCTTTCGAAGAGTCCATGCTGCTAAAGACGGCGAGCAACTATCTAGCTAATGAGTTGGCGGCAATACAAGGGATTCCGGCTGAGGCAGCAATCGACCGCATCCGTAGCCACGTCGAAGCCCGTGCTGCGTAAAGAGGCTTTAGCAACTTCTTGTTAAACAAAATTGGACAGTGCATGCAATTAATGTCAAGGAAAAGCCCTGTAGTTCAGGGCTTTTTTCTTATGTGTGACATAAGTGTGACCTAACCCGATCTGGCTTGCGCTATCAGCGATCTAGCAGCCGCCTCAGCATGCGCGCATAAATGCTCCGGCTGCAAGTGGGCATACCTGTTGAGAAGGATCGCGTAACTACTCCACCCACCCAGGCGCATGATCGCATCAAGCGGTACGCTAGCAATGGTTAACCGGGTGCCAAAGGTGCGCCGAAGATCGGGAAAGTGTAGGCCGGTGACCCCGGCCTTATGACAGGCCTTGGTCCAGGTTGTGTGGTTGATCGACACGATGCGCTCGCCTTTGAAGGTAAACACAAAGTCAGGATGCTTGCCGCGGTTGCGACGTATCACAGGCATCACAGCCTCAGTAAGAGGGACACCATGATGTCTGCCAGCCTTCATACTTGAGCCTGGAATGGTCAGCACCTGCCGGTCGAGGTCGATCCATTCCCAACGAAGCCCGAAAACGTTGGCATTCGCGCACACACGCATCGCTCGACGGTGATACGCCTGCCGAAGTAAGCGGTGACGCGGTCGTGCATCGTGCCACGTTACCCAACTACGCTTGGGAAAGGCATTGCGGTGGCTTGTCTGAACTCCCGCTTGCAGCGTGATCGCGATTTCGCCACGGACAGCTTGGTCAAGGGCCCACGGATATTCCCATCCGGCGCCGTCATCTCTCGGACGTCGGGTGATGGCGACTTCTTATTGGAACATTTTTGGTAAAGGCCGGCAGCCCGGTTACTGATTAAGCCAGTTCTCGATCTTCAACTTCGGTACACGCCGAAATTCTCTTACGTTATCCGTCACAAGGACCGCATTCTCTGTTATGGCATGGGCGGCGATGAGTAAGTCCATGGCGCCGATGGGGGCCCCCTTTTTCTTCAGGTGAGTGCGAACCTCACCGTACGGCAAGGCTGCTTCTACGGGCCAGTCTAAGACCAGAAGATATTCTAAGAAGTCACCCAGGGCGGCCTGGTTGTGCGTCCTTTTCTGTGATTGCGCGACCCCATAACAAAGCTCGGCCACCACGATACTGGACACTGCGACCTCCCCGACGGGAATCTTTCGCAGCCGCTTCTTCACTTCGGGTGGGTGATGCTTAATGATGTAGATACAGGTGTTGGTATCCAGCATGTATCGCATCAGAGCCGCTTTCGCTCCTCTGCAGGGGCATCTTCGATACGATCCGGAAAATCGTCACTAAATCGTTTGCTGTCGGCGAAATAGCGATCCCAAGATTTCGGTTTCGGTGTCAAGACCACCTTCTTTCCGTGCCGCTCGATGTATACCTCCTCCGCATCAAAGCGAAACGCCTTTGGGATTCGAACCGCCTGGCTGCGCCCCGTCACAAAGACTTTTGCTGTTGCTCGACTCATGATGTATTGCCCCCGGCCGGAAAGTATATATCAACAATGTATACCATAAGCCGGTATATTGCAATGATATGTATCATTGCGAGAGGCTGCGCCAACAGCAGGAGTAGATCTTTCGCCTGACGGCAGGGTAGGGTGGATCGTCGTTCGTGACCAGACTGCTAAAGAGACCGGTTTTAGGGCGGAATTATGAATTTGCCAGGCACAGCCTGGATTGGAGGCAAAGCGAGTAAGGTGATCGAGCGGAATAAAAAGGCGCCGGCAAGCCGGCGTCCCTTCGTAACACCCACGCGGGCGGTTGCCCGTGCCGAAAGCGTAGCACGTGGTCGTAGGGGCGGTCGATTGAAAGTAAGGGCCAGGCCTTCGGCCAGATGCGTGCGGGTGCCCCATGTTTAGTGCACTGCACCCTCCGCCTTGACCCATTTCGCCCCCCGGCCTTTGCCCACGGACACGATGAAGCTTTCATCGCGCATCTGGCGCAGGACATTCCGAATCATGTCACGGCTGATCCCGGGGCAATCGGCTTCGATATCCGAAATCGAGAAGGGACCAATGCGGCGGGTTACGGCCTCACGAACCCGCACCGTCTTTGAACCGCGACCGGTCCTGATCGTGCCGATGCGCTCCTCGAACTCCGCGTACGCGTGCAACAACATGCCCCAAAAGTAGTTGAGCCAGGGATGAACCTGGTGGCGGCTTTCGTGCCAGTGCTGGGAGCTCGCCTCCAGACTCTCGTAGTAGGTATCCCGGGTCTCCTCATAGACACGCTCGATACTGATGTATCGGCCTACTTGGTAGTCATAGTGATACAGCAGCAGGAGTGTGAGCAACCGCGCGATGCGGCCGTTACCATCGGTAAACGGATGGATGCAGAGGAAGTCGAAGACCGTGAGCGGCACGATGACGAGTGGGTCCTGGAGACGGCGTTCGATCGCGGCATCGTAGCGGCTCACCAGGTCCGCCATGGCCGCTGCCGTGAGATGGGCCGGGGTGGGCGAGAAAGGCACACGGCGGATCGAGCCATCGGCGTTCTTTTCCACGATGTCGTTGTTCGTCTGTTTCCAACCCCCGCCCGGCATCGGCAGGTAGCGGTACATGATGCTATGGAGCTGCAGAACGACGTTGATGCTGAAGGGTATGTCGCGCCCGGACTGGTGAATGAGCTGCAGGGCGTCGCGGTAGCCCGCGACCTCCTGCTCGGAGCGATTCCCCGGGGCGGCGCTCCGGAGCACCAGATCCTCGACGCGACGATGCGGGATCACAATCCCTTCGATGCGAGGCGAAGACTCCGTGGACTCAATGGTGGCCACGCGCCGCAGCGTCTCTAGGACCTCGGGTGACCGTTGGAAATACAACGCCTGCTTGCCGTGGTACTCGCCAAGGTGGCGCAGGGTGGCGACTTCCGTGGCGTCGAAGGTGAGCCCGGCGAGGAACATTTCTTCGAGTGAATGCATGGCCTGTTTCCCGGCAATAGGGCAATTCTCGGTTCTAAATGGGGCAATTGCAAGTCGTAATTACCTCATTTAGCCTCATATTACCCTATTTCTTCCTGTACACGATCCATAGACCGGGAACCCGAAGGTTCCCGGCGTATTTCAACGGAATCCCGAAGGGCCGCAAGGCGCCCCTCGGCCACGCCGTCCCGGTTGGTCTTGTAGGCGACCTTCTTGCCGATCTCGGGCAGATTGTATTGGCTGTTGGTGTTCTGGATATGGGCGAGGAGCTTGCGCATCAGGTGATTGGCGACGCCGAAGTAGATCGCGGAGGGGGCACGCAGCGCGGGCGGATAGACATAGGCTTGCGACAGCATCCCGCTTCGAAGTAAAACAGCAATCTTATTGGCATCGATTCTATTGTTCTTGGCCTCGCCACCGTGGATCGGCTTCATATACAGCGCATGGCCCGGCACAAAGGAGATGCTCTCACGGGCACACAGATCGGCCAGCCCCTACCAGGTGAAGATGCATTCCACGGCGACGACAATCCCTTCTCGGTCGGGATCGATAACCGTCAAAAAGGCATCCGGGTTGGTCCGCATGTTGCGATGGACGAGAACCTCACCATCATGGTTGAAGATACAGACATACATACTCCGCGCACGCAGATCGATACCACAGTAGTATTTGTGAGTTTGGGTGTAGAATCGCATGAGGCCTCCTCCTTCGTCATTGTGTTTGAACACAATTGGGATGGTAGCGTTGCCCGCCAAGCCCGAAAATCGCGGGAGGAGGCCTCAATGAGTATCAAGACGCGGCAGCCAACGCGGACTTAGATTTGACCAAGGTAGTCCAGCGTGGTCAGCTTGTGGACGCAAACGGCCACTACGCGCGACCCGACGTTCTGAGCTTGAATTTGAACTCGAAGCCACAACGCAGAATCCCGGTCGGTGCTGGCATGTTGCAGACAACTATAAGAGTAAGGATGGCGGCCGTACAGAGGTCTAACTCTGTGCCAATGGTGTGACTTTTAGTAGGCGGTACCCCACTGTATCATGCTGTAATGCACTGGATGGCGCCCCACGCATGACGCTGAAAACCGCGGGATACCGCATATGGACCATAACAGTGCATCCAGGATCTGGGCCATCGTACCTGCTGCGGGCACCGGATCCCGGATGCAAACCTCCCTTCCTAAACAATACATGCCGCTGCTCGGGCGGCCGGTAATGCTGCATACACTCGAACGGTTGTGCGCTCACCCGAGGGTGGTGGGTGTTTTAGTCGGTATTGCGCCTGACGATCGGTGGTGGCCAACACTTGCGCGAGACGTTTCCCGGTTGCCAGAGATTCTGGGTACATTCATTGGCGGGAGTGAGCGTGCCGATACCGTTAACAATGGTCTTAAGGCACTCGCCACACACGCGAGCCCCGGTGATTGGGTTTTAGTTCACGACGCCGCGCGTCCTTGTGTGCGTACAACCGACATTGACAATCTCATCGAGCAAGTCGATGGACATGCTGATGGCGGTTTGCTCGCACTGCCGATGGCAGACACGGTAAAACGTACCGACGATAGACAAATTGTTTCCGAAACGGTACCGAGGGCCAATCTTTGGCGTGCGCAGACCCCACAGTTGTTCCCGTTGACAAGATTAAGCGAAGCGTTGGCACGAGCACTTGCGGCCGGGGACGTCGTCACCGATGAAGCGGCGGCAGTGGAACGTGTCGGTGGTCGTCCACGCGTCATAGCGGGGCATGCGGACAATATAAAGATTACTGTCGATGAGGATATGGCGTTAGCCGAGTTATTTATCAAGCGGCAACAGAAGGAGCAGATGTGATTCGAATTGGGCACGGCTACGACGTGCATGCCTTGGTAGAAGGGCGTAACCTGGTACTTGGTGGCGTGCGAATCGATCATCCAAAGGGTCTCAAAGGGCATTCCGACGCCGATGCGCCGATTCACGCCATCTGCGACGCTTGCCTGGGTGCCGCCGGCCTCGGTGATCTCGGCCGCCACTTCCCCGACTCCGATAGCAGATACAAAGGTATCGACAGCCGTGAGCTGTTAAGAACAGTGCGGCAGACTATTGCCGATCGTGGTTGGCACGTCGCCAACGTCGACAGCACGATCATTGCTCAGGCGCCACGGCTGGCGCCGTATCTACCGACGATGTGTGAGAATATCGCCGCTGATCTGGAGGTCTCTGAAGATCAGGTCAACATCAAAGCCACCAGTACGGAAAAGCTCGGCTTCCTCGGAAGGGAGGAGGGCATCGCAGCGTACGCGGTGGTACTCTTGGACGGTGACTGAAAGGACAATGGTCAAAGAAGGAGGCCCGATGGCTCATGCTTTTTACTGAACTCAGCATCAATTCTGACAAACGCGGGATTCTCCAACGAGGCTGCCTTTTGGTCCTGATCGGTGATTGCTCACGGGACCACCACGGATTGTCACGCCGATGAGGAGGGAGAGCAATTTGCGAACCGTACGCGACATCATGACGCCGACCGTAATTTCGATCCACCGCGACAAGCTCGTCTGCGAAGTTCAGGGCATATTCGTTGCCCACAAGATTGGCGGTGCACCGCTGGTCGACGATGACGGTAACGTCACCGAGATTATATCGAACTCGGACGTGAACCGCTTTGATTTCACGGGGGGTGATCCTAACTACGCAAGGGCGTGGGAGATCGCCCACCCGAAAGTGATCACCATCGAGGTGTTCGCATCGGTTGAGAAAGCTGCGCGTAGGCTGCTCGATGAGGACGTGCACCGCCTCGTAGTGACCGATGGGGGGAAAATGGTGGGCGTGCTTTCTGCCCTCGACTTCGTCAAGCTAGTGGCACAAGCGGGAGACGGTAGCTGATCCGCCACTGCCACGCGCCGGAGAGCGCTGAGTGTCGACTATTTTAGCGGGTACCGCTATCGACAGTATTCAATCGACAGTATTCAATTGAGCACTCCGGGCCAGTTGTTATTCGCCTTTCCGATGTTTCCGGGAATGTCTCGCTGCCATCGTTTACGCACATCGAGGCTGTAGTTCAGATAGAGTTTGTCATCGATAATCGACCAGGCCTCGGGCACGGTGCTGGCGGTATAGCCGCGGGAGACGGCGTAGGCACAGTAACCACCGTATTGTGGGGCGTATTTCTCGGGGTTGGCCTTGAACAGGTCTCGATTCTCGGCGCTCGTGAACTTAAACTCCTCGCCGTTCCACTCGAATGCGTACTGATCGCTACCTTTGGTGGGTTTGCCCTCTGTAAAGTAGGCGACGGGGTCGTGACCGCGGATAGCGCCATCGCTGGTGGCAAATACGAGTGATTTTCCAGCATAGGCCAGCGGCACTAGTAGCAACAAACCGATAACGCCTAGCAGTCGTTTTCGAAGCATTGGTTGCGCTCCTTGTGGGCGGGCCTTGTTACTTCATTCGTTAGCTGGGCGGCGCAAAAGTTCCGCGCCGGCTGCCAGCGCGGGAGGCCTTATTTACGTTTCAGTAATACGTAGACGGCGCCGGTGCCGCCGTCGTTGGGGCGAGCTGAGCAGAACGCCAGCACCTCGTCTTTCTTTCGCAACCAGGCACTAACTTTTCCCTTTAAGATCGGTAGTTTGCTGATAGAACCTAAACCTTTTCCGTGAATAATTCTGACGCAGCGCTTGCCCTCTTTCTGGGCGTGACGCAGAAAGGTGTTGATTAGTGCATGCGCCTCGGCCACCCGCTGGCCGTGCAAATCGAGCTCTGCCTCGAGCATATATTGGCCCCGTCTAAGCTTCCGCACCACATTGGCCTGTAACCCGGAGCGTACAAACAGCAGTTCATCACCGGTTTCGAT
>JAOTYM010000194.1 GCA_029861845.1 Gammaproteobacteria bacterium
GGGCGGCGGATAAGCTATGGCGAGATTGCTGCCTTCGCCGAAGTGCCTGCCAGATTGCCACAGGTATCGAAGGCCGAGTATAAGGATAAGAGCCAGTTCCGCCTCATCGGCAAGCCGATCGCGCGTCGCGACATTCCGGCGAAGGTAAATGGGACCGCACAATTTGCGATCGATGTCCAGCTTCCCGGCATGGTCTACGCCAGTACGGTGCACGCGCCGGTGCAGCTTGCCAAACCGACGAGCTGGAACGACGAGAAAATCCGCACGATGAAGGGCGTGATCGACATCGTTAAGCTCGAGCGGGGAGTTGCGGTCGTCGCCGACACCTTTGAGCACGTGCTCGCGGCACGCAAGGCGCTTGAGGTCACCTGGGCCAAGGGCGCGATGGCTGAAGGCTACGATTCGGAAAAGGCGCTGCAAACGACCTATCCGGCAATAGCTGGAGCTAAGAGTGCAAACACCCAGACCGTCGGCGAGAAGGGCGACGTCGACGTCGCCTTTGCCGGCGCTGCCAAGGTCTATAAAGCCAACTTCTGGAGCGACTACGGCTATCACGCCCAGATGGAGCCCTTGAATGGCGTCGCTCGCTTCAACGCGGCCGGGGACAGGGTAGAAATCTGGGAAGGCACCCAAGCGCCGGGTCGATCTCGCGAGATGATTGCGAAGGCGCTTGGCTTTGAGACGAGCCAGGTGATCCACCACCAGCAATACATGGGCGGCGCGTTTGGCCGGCGGTCCAATACCGACTATACGGTCGAGGCGGCGCTGATTGCGCGCGCCATCAAGCGGCCAGTGAAGATGATCTGGACCCGCGAGGAAGACCTCGCCTACGGGATGTTCCGCCCGCAGTCCTTCCAGTGCGTCGAAGCCGCACTGAACAAGGATGGCGAGATCGCGGGCTGGCGTCACTGCGTGGTGGGAGACGGCGGACGCCTGCTGTATTCGGGAATCAATATCGACAAATATTACGGGATTCCGAACCAGCACATCGAGCAGCGGGGCGCCTCGCACGGTATTCGCCTAAAGCACTGGCGGGCGGTGGCGCATCCCTTCAACCTCTTCGCCATCGAGGGACTCATCGACGAGATGGCTGCGAAGGAAGGGCTAGACTCGTTCGAGTTCCGTCGCAAGCGTATGACTATGACGTCCAAGGCCAAGCGCGTGTTCGATACCGTGGAGAAGATGTCCGATTGGAAGGCCAGGCGGCCCGAAGGTCGAGCGCTCGGGCTTTCGGTTACAGAACGCTCCGGATCGCTGGGAGCGGGGGTTGTCGAAATTTCGCTCGACCGCCAGACCGGCAAGATCCGCGTCCATAAGGTATGGGTCGCGATCGACGCTGGCACCATTGTCCAACCGGAGATGGCGCGGCGCAACGTAGAGAGCGGTATCATCTACGGACTTTCGAGCGTGTTAAAGGAACGCGCCACCATGAAGGACGGCAGGGTAGAGCAATCCAACTTCCACGACTACGAGGTCTTGAGGATGTCGGAAGCGCCGGAGGAACTCCATATCGAGTTCGTGGACCGTGCCACCAAGCCAACGGGCATTGGCGAGATCGGTAATCCGTTCATTGCCGCGGCGGTCGCGAATGCGTTTCATGCACTCACCGGAAAACGGCTCTATCACATGCCATTCACGCCGGGCCGCGTGTTAGAGGCGCTCAAGGTCTGATCTGTTTTACTGACGGGTGAGGACAGGAACTGGCCTGAAAGCGGTCTTCGTCGCCTGAGCGCAAGATATTGGTACAGAGGTTTGGTTTGTTACCCACGGGCTATCTTCTCACCTCAGATAAACTGCATTACCTCCCGCATTCTGCGCTTGGTTTCCGCGTCGGGGAGTCGGCCGTACGCCGTGCCGAGGTTTTCGAGCAGGTGCTTGGGCTTAGTGGTTTCGGTGAGCACACAGGTGACCGCAGGATGGGCAAGAATGTACTTCAGTGAGAACTGCGCCCAGCTGTGGCAGTCGAATTCCGCGGCCCAGTCCGGCAGAGCGACACCGCGTACCCGGGAAAAATAACCGCCGTTCATGAACGGGCGGTTGATTAGCACCGCGATCCCCAAATCCGCGGCAAGCGGGAGGACGCCCGTTTCAGCCTGAGTTTCCACGACCGAATAATTCACCTGGATGAAATCCGGCCGTTCGCCGCGTATGAAATCCATCATCGCCTCATGGTCGGCGTCGGAGGATACCGTCGCGCCGATATAGCGCGCCTTGTCCGCGTCCTTCCATTCCTTCAGGACCGACCATTGGGTCTTTAGATCGCGCAGGCTGATCACCTGGATGAGATCCGATCGCTTGCCGTACAACCGCCGCGTGCGTTCTAGCATTGCCCGTCCGGCCTCGGCCCCCACCGCATCCACCTTGGTGGCCAGGAACATATCCTGCACCAAGCCCCCGGCCTGAAGGGCTTCGCCGGTGAGTTCATCCTGTGTGGCGCTGCGCGGCCAGGTGTCCACCACCTTGCCGCCGCCGTCGAGCAGGGTGCGCAGAAGCATCTTGAACTCGCTGGTGCCGCGCTCGGCGAGTTGCGACACGGCCTTAGTGGTACCGAGCCCGACGACGGGCAACGGCTCGCCGGTTTTGGGGATCGGGCGGCTCGGGTGGGCAGAGCGTGGGGCTGCGCGCGCGGGCAGAGAAGGCACAGCGGTCCAGGCAGCAACGTGGATCAGAAAATCGCGGCGTGATAACAACGTATTTCACTCCTCGTACATCATCTATCATCCGTCCTTTTTGCGGTACCGAAATCACTCGTTCTCCGCACGCGGTGCTTTATAGTACAGTCGCGCAGGACTCGACGCGACGTTTACCATAGATTGCTAGGGTGTGGCAGGTCATCGCCAGTATCGAAGACCCAGCAATTATCAAAAGGATTCTCGATCATCTCGAACATCGTGTTGAATCGCCGCGACCAGTGGCGGCGTAATGACGACTGAAGTGTTGTGGATCGCCGCAACCCTCGTGCCCATTTTCAGTCTGTTTGTTTGGATTGGAATCCTGAATCACTCATACGTCCCAGAATCTGCGTTTCAGAAAATTGTCCTGGTACTCGTGGCGGCAGGCGGCATTAGCGCCTTATTCGGGAAATGATGCTAAGTCCATTGGGCCCCCTATTAGTCTGCTCTATGCCCAAAAGGAGCGAGTTATCAGACGTCTGGCTTACGGAATTTTAACCGAGTCGAAAAATTCGGGACCCCGTCACAACCGGTCATTCTCCGTTGGTTCGGGTTAGGATAT
Source organism: Gammaproteobacteria bacterium (assembly GCA_029861845.1). Lineage (GTDB taxonomy): Bacteria > Pseudomonadota > Gammaproteobacteria > Acidiferrobacterales > SPGG2 > SPGG2. The sequence goes on from JAOTYM010000194.1 coordinate 3,235, forward strand.
GATGCGGTTCCATCTGTTTAAATCTGGAGGAGTGTTTTAGCAATGAAACTTGTAGGTATTTTTGCGGCTGTGATCGGATCGGTTTTGACTTTCTCGGGAGCATTTGCTGCGGTCCAATCTGAGCCTGTCTCCTATCAAGATGGGGATATCCAGCTGACCGGACACATATTTTGGGATGACTCGATTGAGGGCAAGCGCCCAGGTGTTCTGGTGGTGCACGAATGGTGGGGACTTAATGATTATGCTAAAGGACGGGCAGCGATGCTTGCGGAGATGGGCTACGTGGCCTTTGCGCTAGATATGTACGGGGATGACAAGGTGACGACGCATCCCCAGCAGGCTCAGGAGTGGTCAAGTGCAACAACGGCAAATCTCGATGCGTGGCGACAGCGCGCTATGAAAGGGCTCGAACAACTGAGTGCCAACTCACTTACCGATACCAACCGATTGGCCGCCGTTGGCTATTGTTTTGGTGGCGCCACTGTGATGCAACTCGCTTACGCGGGAGCTGATCTTAAGGGTGTGGTCAGCTTCCACGGCTCACTGCCATTACCGAATGGTGATGAAGCGGTCAAGATCAAAGGCAAGGTGTTGGTCGAGCATGGTAATGACGATGCTTTTATGCCGCCTGAGCGTGTTGAGGCATTCAAAGCCGCCATGGGCGATGCCGGGATTGAACTTACCTTTCACGGTCATGATGGTGCCCGTCACGCGTTTACCAATCCTGACGCGGGCAGCTTTGGCATCGAGAATCTGAAGTATGACACGGCTGCTGATGAGGCCTCGTGGAAATCGATGCAGATGCTGTTTGGTGAGATTTTCTGAGGTTTCGTTCCTAAACGAAGGAACAAAATGCGGATGGCTGGTTATTAGGAGGCAAGGCTGCCGATCTATCCTGCCGTTCTTGAATCGTTCCCTGAAGGAACGGCGCGGGCAGCTAGGAATTTTCTCGGACAAAGACTTGAACGGGCTGTACTCCGCAATAATTAATAACAACATCGCTGTTACGCCGATGCAGACGCGTAGTCGTGATGCAGGCCGCCCAGTACGGGCGTAGCGATCACGCGACCGAGATCACCAATTGCGTGACGTTTAGATTGTAAAGGCACCGGAACGCCGAGAGGTGGATCTGGCACGCCCGGACCCAGCGAGGAGTGCGGCCTCGTCCGGTTATTATAGCGCTTCCAACCTTTAATAAGTTTGCGTAAATGTGCTTCGTTCAGGGGGATTAAGTAATCTAGGAATTCTCGCCTCATTGAACCGATCGCTCGTTCGCAGATCGAATTCGCCTGCGGGGTTCGATATGGTGTCTCGATTACCTTGATCCCTAGATGAGTTATGGATTTGTCGAGTTCATTTGAGAAGATGTTGTCGCGATCATGGATTAGAAAACGATATTGATGGTCGCAGGCAATCGCCTCACGAAGCTGTTGTAACGTCCACTCGGCGGTTGGGTATTCGGTGACGCTGCAATGTAACAAGCGGCGCGAACCATGTTCGATAACCAACAATATATAGAATAGTCGGAATGTTGCCGTGACCGCGATACAGAAATCACAAGCAACGATCGCGGACGCATGGTTGCGAACAAATGTACGCCAGCGCTGATCCCCTCGAGGACCACCACGAGGACATGGCGGCATGTATTTGCGAAGAGTTCGCGATGATACGCGGATTCCCAGTTTTAGTAGTAACTTATTCGCTATCCGTTCTTCGCCACAGCTCACATTATCCAGGGCCATCTTGCGGATTAGCTGTCTGAGTT
>JAOTYM010000195.1 GCA_029861845.1 Gammaproteobacteria bacterium
AAGACTCTTCGAGGTTTCCGGCTCGAGATTGGGATTGCTTGTTGGAGATCCAAAAAGATCTGGGAAAAACAAGTCGTTCAAGCTCGGTGCCCGGAAGGCGGTGCCAAACGAGACGATAACGCGTGTGGGCTTGGTGATGTCATAACCCCAGGCGATGTTTCCGGTGGTCTCGTGGCCGAACTGTTCGTTGTCATCCGTGCGCAAACCGACCAGCAGGTCGTGTCTACCGACCTTCCCTTGATACTGCGAGAATACCGCCTCATCACGCCGCGAGGGCTCCATAAAATTCACCGTACTATCGGTGATTTTGTCCTCCCGCAGGTCAGCCCCGAGGGTAATGATGTGATCGGTGCCGAAGGCAAGATCATTTTGCCAGACGAACGACTGGATTTCGCTGTCGAAACGGGACTCCGGTGCACTGCCATCATCGCGGAAGGTTGTGCGTTCATCCTTGCTGCGACCACCCTCTACGAGCACATTCCAGCGCGAGGTCGGTTGGAGGCGCAGCTTCGCGCCAATAACCTGTTGTCTGAAGTCATCCTCATTGCCGAGGCCGGCGAGTTCATCAAACTCTGTATTGCCGTCGGCGTGAAGCGCATGAATCTCTGCTTCCACACGATTGGCGAAGCGGTGGCCAAAGCGCGCACTGAACGCGTCGTTTTCATAGCCATCGTCGTCAGGCTCGTCGAGAAAAAAACCGAATCGCAAGCCTGGTTCGCGCGCATCGATACCGTTGGTACGAAAACGACTGCCGCTAACATTGAACCATGAACTACCAGCAGCACCGGAGAAACCGGCGGAAACTTCGCTAGTGTTGTTTGACCCGGCACCAACCGTCGCGCGTGCCCGCGGAGGTCCGGTCCCGGTGCGGGTAAAGATCTGGATTACGCCACCGATCGCCTGCGAGCCATATAGGCTCGTGCGTGGCCCGCGGACGATTTCAATACGATCGATTTCCGAAAGCGGCAGAAACTCCCAGGCTGTCGATCCGGCTGATACTGATCCCACTTCGATACCGTCGATGAGCACCAAGACCTGCTCAGGTTCGGCTCCTCGCATGAAGACTGATGTGAGCTGGCCAAAGCCGCCGATGGTAGTGACATCCACGCCGCTAGCCCCGCTCAAGACTTCAGGTACGGTCAACGCCCCACTTTCTTCAATGTCCTCGCGTGTAATGACCGTCACCGAGGCCAGCGACTCATCGGCGGTCTCCGCCGTACGCGTAGCGGTGACGATGATTGGTTGTTGTTGATCCACCGCGTATGAAGTTTCGGTGCTAGGGATACCGTAGGCTGTGCCGAACACAGCGAACCAAATGAAAGGTTTGTTCATTTTTCTCCACACTTTGCACACACCCGCGCAACTGAATCAAAGCGGCGTGTGGAGGACCGGAGGGTTTAAACCGCTCGTGCCACCCACCCGCGACACCGTTATCGGATCGCTTCAGGCCGGTCTCCGGGCTTACGAGTGGTGGCTTACCAGGCGAATCGCCTTCCCGTGCCAGCGCACAGTGGCAGAATGACTCGCCGCAACTCGATCACCGTTGCGGGGGCAGCGTCGGCATTGTTTCGTGTGAGAACACACGACTCGCACCGACTTCCCGTTTCATCCTTCGGGCGGGGGCCGTCAGGACACCTAAAGCGGTTACAAAGATACAGGACGCAAACTGGCTGGCGCAAGCACCACCGACTCTGAGCGATGTCTTGCGTCAGTAAGGCCGATCGGCTGTTCGACCCAACATGACGGCCGCGGCGCCGTAGCCGATTGGGGCCTAGCGACTAATCGGTATCGGTATTGGTGTCCAAGTGTCTAGTTCGGCGCGCTCGGATTGCGATGCTGGGTCGGCCACCGGACGCGACACCAATTGTGAGCGGCCACAGGTCGGACACTTGAACCACGATTGCTCGCTATGTAGGCCGAACTCACGGTGGGTTTGTGCCATCACGGAATAACAACGTCTACAGCGCATGGACGAATCTCCTCGCTAGACACGGGGGTTAGCCGTGTGTCTGATTCTAAGGCACAGCAGACATGACCCATGCGTGGCTTATACTGGCCATTAAAATACCCCGAAGCTCGCCCGCACGCTTGGATATGCCCGAAAGCTCCGACCCCCAAGGTCTTGGGGTCGAGCCTTAGTGGGACCCCAATATAATGGGGTTGCGCCCAGAATGCAAACGCCTACCGCCGTTAGCGCCAGCGGCGTACAAACCATGGATGGGCACGACTAGATGCTTCTTAGCAATTCGTTAATACCCAATTTGCTGCGGGTTTGGGCGTCCACCTGCTTGACGATGACAACGCAATAGACACTGTGGGTGCCATCGGCTGCCGGTAGGTTGCCCGGCACCACCACCGAGCCGGTTGGAATGCGTGCGTAGGTGATCTCGCCAGTTGTACGGTCGTAGATTTTGGTGCTGGGGTCGATGAATGTGCCAGTGGCAATTACTGAGCCTTGTTCTACGATCACACCGTCGGTGATGACGGCGCGTGCACCGATAAAACAATTATCTTCGATGATGGTCGGCGCGCCGAGATCATGCAGCGCGTCGTCTGGGTATCCTACTTCATCGACGACAGTGGTAGTTGCCAGAACAGGCTCCAATACACCACCAATTTCTACCCCGCCGGCGACATGAACATTCTTGCCTATTTGCGCACACGAACCAACATGGGCCCACGTGTCAATCATTGTGCCGTCGTCGACATAGGCGCCGATATTGACGTAACTAGGCATGAGCACGACACCCGGTGCAATGTAGGCGCCCTTGCGAACGGCGGCGAGCGGCACCACACGAAAACCACCTCGCCGGAAGTTTTGCGAATTATAGTCAGCAAATTTCGAGGGGACCTTGTCGAAGTAATTTGTGTAGCCGCCCTTAATGAAAGTGCTGTCTTCAATTCGGAAATAAAGTAACACGGCTTTGTTTAACCAATCGTTCACGATCCAGGTGCCGTCTTTCTTTTCGGCCACCCGTGCACGTCCCGAGTCTAGGCGTTCGATCGCCTCATATACTGCATCCTTTAAATGGGTTGGCGCTGTGCGTGGGGTAATCTCAGCGTTCTTTTCGAATGCCTGTTCGATAACAGTCTTGATTGCGTCCATGGCAGATCTCCAGTTGGCAAAACGGTAAGAAATTCTAGGATAGGCGCGCTTTTGACACCAGGTATGCGTTCCTTGCAATCGCCACTGCACTCAGGTTGCCGCGGGATTGGTTGACGTGGAAATGATTAATGAGTGAAATCGCCGGGGTAATCGAACTGGGAAAAGCGCATGAAGATTGTTCGTTTTCTGGATAATTCGGATCAAGAGCGATTAGGTGTGATCACGGATGACCACGCCGCGCGCCTCGTAGACGGCGATATCTGGGCTAACTTCACTGTCACCGACAAGACGGCTGTGATCAAGAAACTCTTGGCACCGATCGCGGCCCGCAACATTCTTTGTATCGGGCTCAACTATAGGCAGCACGCGACGGAGACTGGCGCGAAAATCCCCGAGTACCCCGTTCTATTCATGAAATCGTTGGGCGCTTTGCAGAATCCTGATGACCCAATAGTCATCCCCCCTGTTGAGCCGTTGCAGGTGGACTATGAGGGCGAGCTTGCGGTGGTCATCGGCAAAACCGCGAAAGACGTTTCGCGCGATGCGGCACTTGATTATGTCTTAGGTTACACCTGTGCGAACGATGTGAGTGGTCGTAACTGGCAAATGGCGAAGGGAGGCAGTCAGTGGTGTCGCGGGAAGAGTTTCGATACGTTTTGCCCGCTAGGACCCTATCTGGTAACGGCTGACGACGTTCCGGACCCCAATGACCTACGAATCAAGACCATCGTGAACGGTGCAGTAATGCAAGATTCAACCACGGCGGACATGATTTTCGATGTTCGCGAGCTCATATGCTTTCTGAGTCAGGGAACTACGCTGCCGCCCGGCACGGTAATCTTGACAGGCACCCCACCGGGGGTTGGATTTGCGCGTAAACCGCCAATTTTCCTCAAGCATGGTGATGAAGTGGTCGTCAAGATCGAAGCAATCGGGCGCCTGCGCAATCCAGTGCGACAGCCAGAAGATTTATAATACATTGATTACATTGAGGAAATGCGGTCAGCTCATTCGCGACATAGGGCTTTTAGCGGGAAATAGCCTAGACTCTTTAAGTAGCAAGTAATGGAGGGAGTACATGATGGTAAGGCGGGGTTTGTTATTGCTTCTTGTGGCGGCGTTTACTACTCCTGCCGCGGCCCAGGAGCTTGCCTTTTCGCCAGAGCAGCTCGAAGCGGTGCTCGCGCCCAAGATTAGGGCAGTAAAGCGTCTGGCCGCTAACCTGGCCGTTGTCGATGCGGTTAAGGCACAAAATGCCGAAGCGACGAATATCGAGCAAATCAAACAGATCGATGAGGAGTGGCGCGCGACGAAAACGCTGACTGCATTTAAAAGGTCGCTACAACGCAACCCAGCTGGAAGATTTCTGCGTCGTCATGTAAGACGCAATCCGACCTATGGCGAGGCATTTCTCACTGACAAGCATGGCGCAAACGTAGCCGCATATCCTGCCACGAGTGACTATTGGCAGGGCGACGAGACCAAATTTACTGCATCGTATGATGACGGTAAGGGCAAAATATTCATTGGCGATGTCGAGTACGACGAAAGTTCTCAGACCCATGCGGCGCAAGTCTCGGTACCGGTGATCGACCGAGGTAAGGCGATAGGGGTACTGGTTGTGGGTGTACAGCTTGACTATATCGCCTGGAAGCAAGGGCGCGGTCAGACTGCGTCTCAATAGCGTACTATCTCTTCGACGGGACCTGATTCGCCACGCTGTCGGCCATCGCCAAAATTGCTCGCGCCCGTTTGACAACGGGCACGTCTATCACTTTACCATCTAGCGAAGTTGAGCCCCGCCCTCGGTGTTCGGCCGCCTCAAAGGCGGCTAGCACACGCTTAGCATGTTCGACCTCTTGCGGGGATGGTG
>JAOTYM010000080.1 GCA_029861845.1 Gammaproteobacteria bacterium
ATCGCGGTTCATGGGTTTACCTCCTGATTCATGTGTCTTCGCTTCTTCCCGGGCGCATCGCTTAGCTCAGAAAGCCATGAGCGGCGGCGACGACCGCGAGAAGAACCAAGGGTGAATACACAAAAGCGATGACAATTGTGAGAATCTTCCGGTCTGACGCGCTGCTTGAATCCTTCGCTGGCCGTTCCATAAACTGGGTCCTCCAAGTTGACATGGCTACGTTAGTGATGAATTGACCTTAAACCTTCCACCTCAAGGCCGGGTGTCTTGTGCCCAGGCGTTCCAGAAGCGATGACCTGACGATAAGGCCGCAACCTTAAGCCCTCATTAATTGAACCTTAAGTTACACTTAACGCCGGGGCGCGATAAGGAGACAAGGTACAAGCAACGGGTTTATAGAGTTGCCGCTATATGAATCAACGGCTAGCGACTAACGTTTTACGGCTCGCGTTTTTTTGGCGTGCATGGCAGGGATTGTTCCGATGTGCAGGCGACTTCCAAGGCCAGGATTGTTCTGACGGACACGGATGTCCTAATGCCGCGGACGCAGGATGCGGAGGAGCGGCCTACAATCCTTTTGCATTTGCTCTATTGCACCTGCGGCCTACGGGGATGTAGGAAGGTCGCACAATGGCCGAGGTGCGCCGGAGTAGCCCTCACGAATCTGCGGCTAAAGCGCCGCCGCGGGTTCAGGATGAAGAGCAGCGGCAATCACGGTCCACGAGACCGCGGCCTACTTCACTATGATTCTACCTACCATTCCAGCGCCGGCGTGGGTGCGGTTACTACACCGCATTGGGTAGTTGCCCACTCTAGTCGGCACAACGAACCATTCCACTGTCTTGCCGGGTTCGACATCGATTTCGTCCACTTGGGACGGGTAGGTGGGGGTCGACGAGTGGGTCAGGGTGGCACCGAACTCCGATAGCGAGAGCGTATGGCTGACATCGCTCGGATTCCTGATGATGAGGGTGTACCTCTTGTAGGCCTGAAGCCTCAATGTGCTCGGGATGATCACAAGGTTACCGCTCTTCGTACCGAGCTCCACAACTATCTCGGTTGGCTTTCCTAAGTCAAACCAACTGTCAACGGCGTGCACGCCTGTGAGTCCGGCTTGTACACCTGTAGGTCCTGCCAATGCTGCGTACATCGCCGCGGCCACAATGATTAGCTGTCTTTTCATCATGCCTCCTTTGGCGAATAACTGTTCGCTCTTGCCACGAGCCTTAGTCTATTCCCACCCTGAGTTCCATGATTCAGATCAAGTTTTGGGAGCTGGCGGAGGAATGGGAAAAACTGCCAAAATATTGAGCACGTTTGGCGGAGAATTCCGCGCGCTAAGTGGGAACGAATCCGTGGCTTAGCGTCCGCGCTCGACCAACTGTCGATCGAAGGTGGTGATGTGGCGGACGATCCACTGCTGCACGCCATGCGCGAGCTTGTCGACGTCCTCGTGATCAAACTCCTCTCCGAAGACCGCGACGGCACCCGTAACTTCGTCTAAAAACCGGTCGTGCTCTGCCTTATGGGCGGCGTAGTGCGGATTCTTCATCTCACGCATGGTTTTTTCTTCCAGCGCGAAGTGTGCAGCCAACCTAGTATGGAGGCGGCCGAGACAACCGGCCACGGTGTCGTAGTCTGCCTTGCGGGAACACTGCTCGTAGACCTGATTCAGGCAATCGAAGAGGTCCTGATGCTCATAGTCCAACGCTTCCATGCCAAGCAGGTACTCGTCTTTCCACTCTAGAAGGGGCATGGCTCGACCCGTGATTTAAGTCTAACGTGTGTCGAAGTCTAAACCTAAGTGTGGTTTTTGGACAGCGCCGGCCGCGCCTGTGGGCTCGCCATCGTGGTCGCGACGCGAAGACAGGAATCGCAAGTGTGGAGTATTTAGCAAATAAATAGGGTCTACCATCGAATTTTCGGCCGCTGCGATATCAAGCGGCGTGCGCTTGGTCGACTAAGCGCACCGCATGCCTGAGCCAGGTACAGGACGTGCAACCGCATCGCCGGCTGCCGTGCTCCCAGTAAGCGATCTGGGCGGCCACATAGTCCGATGCGATCTCCAGGGCTCCTAGGATTTCGGCGATCGGTTTTTGCTCTAGCGCCGCGAATTCCTCGTTGTTGTACAACCATTCACATTCCGGTTGCTGCGGACAGGCGAGGCACCTGCCGTCTTTATCGTCGTAGAGACCGTTGTGCGGACAATCATCGAGGTCCATGTCGTTGCGCACAAGCTCGCGCGGATAGGACAGCGCCTCGATGAGGCTCTGTCGCATGGATTCCTTCGCTGCTCGGCCCGGTTTCATGGTCTTTTGCAAGAGGAGCGCCGGTCAGCCATTCTTTTGGGGTCGGCACCACCGGCTCAGTCGAAAATGGGGATAACTTCAATTGTTGCAATCCCACTTCTCCGCCTCGTCGACTTGTGAGTTAAGCATTCCTGTTACGCGGCTCCTTAATGTGCTCGCTGGGCTCCAGCCCCGCTCGGTCGGCGGCGACCCGACACTTCGCTTGATGGTTCGCTCTGTCGAACGTGTTGTGACGATGGAGCGGTCGTAAGTTCTCTAGAATGTCAGGGCCACCGGTGGATACGTTTTCGATCTTCCACCCATACTCAGAGCGCTCATTGCCGTAATACGCGCGGTTCATCCACGCCCCACACTCGTCTTTGCGCCAAATAGTGGAGTCCTGATCGAGCGTTGCTCTGCCTTTCTCCCAAACTTGCTGGATCATCTCATCGCTGAACCGCACGTGGTTTCTCTCTTGATATCTAGCAAACCTACCGTGATAAGATCACCACACGAGCGCTTGAGTGTCGTTGATGTATGTCAAACGCCGGTGCGCTTGCGGTCGTTCATTCGGGTCGCGACAGCTCGATCTGGAACACCCCATACACCTCACGCCGCTGCCCCTGAAGGTGTCGGTTAAATAGCTTGTTGACTGTAGTTGGAGGCCTTGAGCGCCATTCCTCACTTGCACCTGCCAGTGCATCATCCAGCATCCACAGATGATCAAACTTGCGCCCGACGAGCGGCCACATCGCGGACACCTGACCCTTCGTGAGGGAGGTATTATCGAGTCGCCAGATCTTGCTGTTGTCAATGAGGACGGGGCTGATCTGTGCTCTCGAGAGAATCTTCGATTCGGCCTTTTCGCTGAGATCCACGACGTGCTCACGCAAAGCCTCTCTAAATCCTCTCACCGTATCGAACCTTTTGTCCTTGAGCCGCACCAATGCCTTGACTTCGATGCCGTCGGCTTCTAGCCGCTCCACCACCGGCTGCGACAAGACATAAGAAGCATCGCGGTACACTTGTTGATTGAACACGTTTTGCAGGAAGAACAGGGCAACGAAGCACACCAGGCATGCGACTAGCGGCGTCGTCACCCAGCCGGATGCGATGTTCGCCAGCACGCGCCATTTAATACCACGACCGCCCTTCAAAAGCCCGATTCCGATCACCGCCCCCACCACCGCTTGTGAACTCGATACTGGCACCAACGGAATGGTGGGCAGGCCGGCATTCGCCAGAGCGTGCTCGAGCCCTTGCGAGGCGAACATAAATAGCACAATGGAATGGGCCACCACCACAACCCAGGCCCCCGCTGGGGACAGCGGAAACAAGCCACCACCTACTGTCAACATGACCTTTTTTGAGTACGTGTAGACACCGACACCGATCGCAATAGCGCCGAGCAGGAACAGCTGTTGAATACCGGTGAAGGCGAACAAGTCGCCGACATTGAACGTGGTAAACGGATTCGCCGAAACAAAAACGCCCATGACGTTCGCGATATTATTAGCCCCGAGGCTATATGAGCCAAAGGCACCGGCGATAATCAGGCCGAGCCGTGTGTAGGCGTCGAGTCTATAGATGTGAAACCTGGCCCACCGCACGAGCACCGTAGTGACCTTGAATAGGAACACACCGAGCACGCCAGCTAGCAACGGACAGGCGATCCACGTACCCACGATTTTGATGAGCGACGCCGTGTCTGTCGGGAACCCACTGAACAAATTCCATCCGATTATGGCGCCGACGATGGCCTGACTGGTTGACACGGGTAACCCGGCGCGGGTCATGATGTATACGGTAACCGCGGCGGAAAACGCCGCCATAAATGAACCGGCCAGCGCGTTAATCGCACCGAGCTTACCCAACGTGTGTGAGGCGCCGGCCCCGCTCAGCACGGCGCCGAGCAGCACGAACGCACTGCAGACAAACGCTGCCGTGCTGAACCTGACCATGCGCGTGCCCACCGCCGTACCGAATACGTTAGCGGCGTCATTGGCGCCGAGCGACCAGCCGAGAAACAGGCCACTTGAGAGGAAGATTATGACCGCGACTTCCATGACTTTTAACTTGTAACGGGGAAGAGGCTCAGATCGCTCGCTTCAACGCAAAGATAGCGAGGTGATCGGCTACGTCTTCGGCCGTGTCCGCGATCTGGTCGATATGCAAGACGAAATGACGCAGCTGATTCTTGTGGCCGAGCTCCAGGTCGCTTGCAAACATCGCCGTCATCAACCTGTGGCTTACGGTATCAGCCTCCGATTCGTAGAAGATCACTTTATGCATGTGATCGGTTGCCGCTTCGCTGCCGCGAAAGAACGCGCGTAACGCCATCACCAACGCGTCAACCGACTCGACCACGGCCTCAATAAGACTGTTAAAGTCACTTACAAACTCATTGGCGATGACGGGCTTTTCGATGGCGAACTGCCACATCGCGCTTTCGCATGCGTTAAGGATCTTGTCTGTGTTTTCGAGCAGTTCGAGCACATCGGCCCGCGACTCGGGTATCAGCGTTTCGAGATAGAGCCTGCGCTGAATCTCCCGACGCAGTTCGTCGCCGCGGCTTTCCAATGCCGACACTTGTTGTTTTTTCTCGTCGAAGGCCGAAAAATCGCCATCGAGGTAACGATTCACGCCCAGCTTGAATGCCAGCACGCCCTCCGCCACCTTGTCGCAGAACTCATTGGTCTGCGCTTCGAGCTCTTTGGTCTTGCTAAAGAGTGTAATGCCTGCCACGTCTCCCCCTCCCGAGCATGCGCTCCTCGCCTCGCTCTCTTTGCGTCGTAACAGTATGTTATTCGTGCTAAGTAGCTTAACCTAACCGGCTGGTCGACGAAATCGATGTGATTCGTCAATCTGGCCTTGAGATCTGTGAGCCATGGGTCCTGGGGAACGTCAAAGTGGAGCTGCTTTGTCTGCATTTTCTTCAGTAAGCGGCGATAGCCCGACGCCGATCGTCCGACGAGTGCGCCACGGGCACACCGGTCGCATGGTTCAGACCCGCGCCAGGTCGACGGCTGCCAGCATGAGCCCACTCCGCGCCGATCCCGGGCATCCACGAGAAGCGATTCAACTGTGACTTTCCGAGCAAAATCAGCCTGTTACCACCGCACTTGGGGGTCGGCGAGACAATTTGACGACGCCGATGGGGGCCGGTTTGCCAGCGTCTTCGCTGCTCAGTAACATAACTCAGAGGCGATACCAAAAACGAGGACGGATGGATGAGCAAGAAGCACGCGACCGCAGCCGCCCCGAAAGACAAAAACAAGAAAAACAAAGGGGAAAAGCACGCCAAAAACAAAAAAGCTAACAAAAAGTCTGTCGAGGCGACGGGAGAAGTCAAGAAACACAAGGAGATAAAGAACAAAGCGTACAAAAAGGAACTCGCCAAACTCCAGATCGAACTCGTCAAGCTGCAGGAATGGATAAAGCACGAGGGACTGAGAGTCGTCGTCATATTCGAAGGACGCGACGCCGCCGGCAAAGGCGGTGTCATCAAACGAATCACTGAGAGCCTGAACCCACGCATTTGTCCGGTAGTGGCGCTGCCTGCCCCTACTGAGCGCGAAAAGACCCATTGGTACTTTCAACGATATGTTGCGCACCTCCCCGCGGCAGGAGAGATGGTGCTGTTCGATCGCAGTTGGTACAACCGAGCCGGCGTCGAACGCGTAATGGGTTTTTGTACGGAGGAGGAATACCGGGAATTCCTGCGCAGCTGTCCGGAATTCGAACGCATGTTGGTGCGATGCGGCATCCAGTTGATCAAATACTGGTTCTCGGTCAGTGACGAAGAGCAAGAGCGTCGCTTTCAGGGCCGCATCAAGGATCCGACTAAGCGCTGGAAGTCAAGCCCCATGGATTTGCAGTCGCGCAGCCGCTGGCTAGAATACTCGAAAGCGAAAGATGAAATGTTCGCCCACGCCGATATCAAGCAAGCGCCTTGGTATGTGGTGAATGCAGATATGAAGAAACACGCCCGCCTGAACTGCATCAAACACCTTCTGAGCATGATCCCATACAAGGACCTGACGCCCCCACCGATCAAATTGCCACCGCGCCACGACGCCAAAGGCTATGTGCGCCCACCCATCACTGACCAGAACTTCGTGCCCGAGCACCATTGAGCAGGAAAGCCGTCTCCGGTCGTTGTGATATATCCGCTTGAGGAAATAGGAGGCGGTCCGTAGGGCGGCCCCAACCGCTCACTACTTACCATTCACCCGGTGTGTAGGGACGCACAAGTGCCGTGAGTGCAGGACGCACGCGAGCGGTGATCACGAATCAAAGTAGGGTCGGATCGTGAATCGTGAATTCGTAAACGCCAGTGTTGCTCACAAGAGGAGGAGAACATGTCTGGACAGAGCGCGAACATCCATACCGAGACCGTCAGTTACACGGCCAGCGGGACGACCCTCAGAGGTTATCTGGCCTACGATGAGAGTGCCGACGCCGAACGGCCGGGGGTACTGGTTGTGCACGAATGGTGGGGGCTTAACGAGTACATTCGCCGGCGGGCACAAATGCTCGCCGAACTCGGCTATACGGCGCTGGCGGTCGACATGTACGGGGAGGGTCAAACCGCCGATAACCCGGACGAGGCTGGCCGCCTCATGAACACCGTGCTCCAGGACATGAGGCAGGGAGAGGCCCGCTTTAAGGCCGGCTACGAGTTGCTCAAGGGCCAGTCGACCACCGACGCCCACATGGCCGCCATCGGTTACTGTTTTGGCGGCGCCATGGTGCTGCACGCGGCGCGGATTGGCATGGATCTCGATGGCGTGGTGAGCTTCCATGGGGCATTGGGTTCCGCCCACAAGCCCACCCCGGGGGGGGTGCGGGCGAGGATTCTGGTGTGTCACGGGGCGGCGGACAGCCTCGTGCCGGACGACGACATCACCGCCTTCAAACGGGAGATGGCAGAGGCGGGTGCGGACTACCGATTCGAGGCCTACGAAGGGGCGCTCCACGGCTTCACGAATCCCGACGCCGACGAGAACGGAAAAAAGTACGGCCTCCCCCTGGCCTACAGCGCCCAGACAGACCGCCGATCCTGGCAGGCGATGCAGGATTTCTTCAACGCGATCTTCTCGTGATCCGGGGCACGATGAAGCTGGCGATCATGGGTAGCGGTGGTGTCGGGGGGTATTTCGGCGGCCGCCTCGCCGCCAAGGGCTATGATGTCACCTTCATTGCTCGAGGCCGGCATCTCGACGCGATTCGCCGTGATGGTCTAAGAATCGAAAGCGCAAATGGCGATGTACATATTCACCCTGCTAAGGCGACTGACACACCAGCCGACATAGGTCCGGTCGATTATGTGTTTTTCACGACCAAGCTTTGGGATACCGATTTAGGCGGGGAGGCCATACGGCCATTGATGAACGCGGACAGTGCCGTCATCTCCTTGCAAAATGGGATCGACGCCGAAGAACGATTGACCATGATCCTGGGACGCGAACACGTGATGGGCGGCGTTGCGCAGATCGCTTCGGTTATTGCCGCCCCCGGTGTGATTCGCCATACCGGCACGATGGCACGAATCGTCTTGGGTGAGCTTGATGGCAGCCGCACAACGCGGGCTGAGTCGTTGCTTGCCGCCCTACACGACGCGGGCATCGACGCCGAGATCGTCGACAATATCGTGATAGCCATTTGGCAAAAGTTTGTGTTTCTCGTTGCGCTGAGTGGTGTGACCAGCGTGGCACGACAACCGTTGGGTCCGCTGCAAAAAGATCCGGACACACGCGCCTTACTCGCTACGATTATGGAGGAAACTGTCGCCGTGGCCCGCGCGAAGGGAATCGACATCGATCCTGCATACGTTAACGATCGGCTCGTGTTCCTTGACAAATTGCCGGCCAACATGACTTCATCCATGCACCAAGATCTCCAGCGTGGCAACCGCCTGGAGCTCGACTGGCTTTCCGGTGCCGTCGTCCGCATGGGGAAAGAGGTTGGCATCGACACCCCTGCCAATGCCTTTATCTACGTAGCCCTCAAGCTGAGCGCAATCGAAAAACAAACATCTGGAAGCACCCAAAACAGCGAAAATGACGCTAAATTCGATTGATAGTATTGCTAGGGACATAGATACAGGCGCCGTGTAATGCCCCTACTGGTCACGGTGTCGGTTTGGCAAAGACGATCGAGTAACCAGCAGTGGCGATAGTTGTGTACGGCGGATCTGTGATGAAGGTCCCGGCTGGGTTTTGTTCCGTTGCGGAAATGCTGAGATTGTTATAGAGCATGCCGCCAGGAACCTGCCCGATGGCCTCAAAGCCGACTCAGATCAGTCTGTTGTTGGCATCGTCGTCGAAATCATCGAATTAGCAACCGATAAAGTTCCAATTGAAGCTGTCGCCCGATGTGATGGTGCCGGACCCAAGTCAGGCGGTCGATCGAGGAGGTACACAAGCAAACCGCCAGTCAGCAATATCGCAACCGGCATTACTTGTAGCATTTCGGCTCGCTTCAGCATCGAATTCATTCCCGGAACGTCTGGACGATACGTTCTTGAGAAGTTCTCCTGTTTGGCGTGTCGCGGGGCGCCCGCACGGAGAACCTGGGTATCAGCAATCTGTGGTACGCGGTTTGATCCAAATCAACAAATGATCGAGATACTACCCGTGCAGTTTTTGCACGCATCCACCCTAACGGGAGCGCCGAACCGACTGCAAAGAAATACGACCAAGTCTGAGTAATTCGAAAGAGATATAACTTTTCGCCCACGGGGCATGGGCCAAAACAAAACCCCGCATTTGAGCGGGGTCAACCGACAGGAGGTTTGGTACTGGAACCCGGCCTTTTGGGCCTTACCGTTTGGGCCTTCTTTTTGTGGTGTCCTTTCCAGCTTTTGGGGTTTCCTTTTCCAGTATGTGCTGGCAGTGTCAGTGTCTAGCACAAGCTAGACGCTACCAGTGACCGTAATGGAGCTTCCTTGATCTAAGTCATGAAAAAGGAAAAGGGTCATAGCTAGTAATATATAGTATTGCTTTAGTTCCTACGCCTGGCCTCCACGGATGGAGGAAATGCGAAGGGTAGCTGATTCAGATCAATGAAAAACGCGCGATTGTGTGCAACATGGTAGCGCACAGCCCAAACTCACTACACGACCAGCAGGAGGTGATGTAATGCCTGCCCGACATTTCCTCTTCGTGCCCGGGCCGACCAATGCCCACACGAAGTGCTGAGCGCCATCGATGGCCCGATGGAGGACCACCGGTCGCCGTCGTTACCCGAACTCACGCTAGTGCTTTTCGAGCACCTCAGGAAGATCTTCAAAACCGAGACCGGGCAGGTCTTCATCTTTCCACGCTCCGGAACGGGTGGCTGGGAGGCTGCCGAACACGCTTCCGCCCGGCGACAAGGTGCTTGCATCGCGCTTTGGACAATTAATCCGCCTGACGAGGCGCTACACCGAAGCTCCCTTCGTTGGCTGGACGCGGCCGGCCACATTGCAACTACGACAGGCATCTCTCAATGGAGGATAAGAAATATGGCAACCTATGAATGTGACAAATGCGGAATGAGCGTCAATGCTACCTGTGCAAAATGTAACACTCCCCTCGTTAATGACATGCTACAGCTGCCTGATGGGAATGAAGTACAAATCTCGAAATGCCCCAACGGGCACGGAAAAATAAAATCTCCGCTTTGTTGTGGTCAAGATATGACTTGTTCTGTGGCTTAGAAAGAGAAAACGGGTCAGTGAATTTCGTTGGTTTGGTGTGAGCGGGTGTGGGTAAGGCGATTCACTTGGAGAAAATACACGCACGCTGCGGTTAGGCGGCTTGTTAAAGAGAGTTCGTTACGTGTCTCCCAAACCCCGTAAAATCTTAGCCGGAATCTTGGTCATCGTTGGTGGATTGCTGATGTGGCTTGTGCCGGGAGTGTCCACGGTCGGTTTTGTAATTTTGTTACTCGGTGTGGTCATAGAGTTCATTGGCATTTATCTAGAACACAAGGATTCTCGGTAACGGTTGGTCGCCTTCGCATCGAATACCCCGAAGCGATCGATCGTGTGGTCGCGGCCGCTTCGTATTGTTAGTTTTGTTGCTACGACGGAAAATGGCACGGGCGTAGCAAAGATCAATTACTCCCTGCTAGCTCACATACCATATGAGCTATGTCCGTATACGTTCAGTGCCTCGCGACTTACGGTTTACATCTGACGAATCTGGGATCAGACTTGATTGATGTCGGCGAGTTTCTGTAGTCATTCGTGCCCATGAACGACACGACGCGGTGGTTGGTTCTAGTCATCGTAGTAGGCGGCATGCTGGTTGCCTCCTACTATTACTGGCAGCGGAATGTGCAGCGACCTCCGGCCCCCGTCGAAGCGCCGCCGCCGCAAGCCGAGACCGAACCGGTGATACGCCATCCGATTCAACCGGCAGAGGTAAGCGCCTTGCCTCCGCTGGATGAGAGTGATGAAGCAACGCGGGATGCGCTAGCGGGCTTAATTAGTCAAGACTGGATACGAGAGTTCTTCCAACTGGAGGGCATCGTTCGCCGTATTGTGGTTACCATAGACAATTTACCGCGCCGGCAAGTGCCCCTGAAATATATGCCGGTCAAACCGACCGGGCCGCAGTTTCTGGCGATTGGCGACGAGGAAAGCATCTTTCTCAATCCAGACAACTATCGCCGCTACACACCCTACGTCCGGCTTGCCGAGGCCGTCGAGACAAGAAGCTCGTGACGGGGTATGTCCACTTATATCCATTGTTTCAGCAGGCTTATAAGGATCTGGGATACCCCTCGGGATATTTCAACGACCGTTTGGTTGAGGTGATCGACAATCTGCTGGCGGCGCCCGATATCAAAGGGCCGGTCAAGCTCGTTCGGCCCAAAGTCATGTATCAGTTCGCGGATCCCGACCTTGAGGCGCGCTCGGCCGGCCAAAAGATTCTGATGCGTATGGGCAGCGACAACGCTGGCCGGATCAAGACCAAGCTACACGAAATCCGGCGCGAGTTGACCGGCCAAGCCCCAAATTTGCGTTCGCCAGCCGCGGGATAAGAACGCAACCGATTGAACGAGTACGTGCCGTGCTCTTCGGTGACGAACTCACCGAAATACCGAAAGCTCGGGTCCAACCAGGCGGGCTTAGGGTCTACTATGTGCGCGTACCGGCCGCTGCGACATGGTGTCGCCGGGGCTGAGAGCGAGGATCGGGCGCCAGCACCGAGCATCTGTACACCTTCGATATCCATCTTGTCCCGCTCGGAAGGTTAATGTTCTAGCGGCCATCTCCGGTTCGTCCGGCGCGATCGCCTGCGCGGCGGCAGAACGCTCAGCGAGTCGCGAACATTGCTGTCTGCGGTGTCAGCCTAGCCCAGCGTATTAGCGTCGTTGCCAGTCGCGTAGCGTCGATAAAACATCCTTTTCACATCAATGACTTACTTCCATCGTGCGGATGCGTTGTTCGCGTTTGCCTGTCTGCTGAGCGAATGGTTGGTGGGTGATCAGATCGCTGGTGGCGAAGACGATTCGACGCAACCTCAGTAGACGGTCGCAACGATGGTTGCAGCTTCATCTAGGGAGGAAATGCGAAAGGGTTGTTCCCGATGGGTGGGATGCCCAAGTGGCGCGAGTTCAGGACGAACGAGAGCGGCCAACAATCTCTGCCATGTACGTCAGAACCGAGTACTGCGATAACCCATATCATCTTCAACTCGTCGATGGCTTACGTGGTCTTCGGCTTCTTTTGTCTTAAAGGATTTGTCACAATCGGGTTTTGGCGTTACTCCATTTTCTCTTTCACTTTTTCCTGCATCATGTCTTTTTCCTGCATCATGTCTTTTTCCGTCATCTTTTCTTGTTTCATCATTGTCTCTTCTTTCATGCCTTCTGTCGTCTCCATCATGCCGTCTTTTTTCATCGTTCCGTCTTCCTTCATCATTGTTTCTTCTTTCATGGGTTCTTTTTCGGCACTACTTACGGTGGTGACCGTGCCTCCGGCCAGAAAAAGGGTAGAACCTAACAATAGGGCTGCGCGAATTTGTCCACGATTCTGAAACAGCGTTTTCATAGCAAACACCTCCTTTGAAAGTTTGGACACTGAAAAACGGGAGGCAAGAATAGAGAGGTTTTGTAAAAAAAGTATCACGAAATCATAAAGATTTCGTAAAATCGAGTAGGCTATGCGCCTTTTGAATCTAGGAGCGAGACACGATTCTTGTGCCCTTTTTTAGAATATCGAGTCAGATCCGATGTAACGAGCTATAGTAGACTTATATGACTAGCGAAGGACAGTCGGAAAATTCGTGCCCCCTCTGCGACTTCGACGATCGCAACGTAATTATCGCAGACGACGATTATGTTTTCGCCATCATCAGTGAAAATCCCATAAATCCCTATCACGTTCTGGTTGTCCCCAAAGAGCACTATGAGTCATTTAACAGGCTCCCCGACTTCTTGGCGTCGCATTTGTTCCTATTGGCAAAACGGCTATCAGCCGCAGTGCGGCAGGCATCGCAAGCACACGCGATAACCCATCTATCAGATGACGGTGTGAGTTGGGGTGGATTCGATCTGGTGCCTCACTACAAACTCCACATCATCCCGCGATTCAAAGGCGATGGCACCCCGATCGTCTGGCATCGCCAATCGAATCTCGGATCGCTCGCTCGTACCCAGTTTGCGGATGCGGTCCGATCAGCGCTACAACGACAGGCGAGAAAGGAGTAGATTAGGAGGCGGTAGTACCCCTCCTGTTAATTTCCTTCTTACTCGCGGCGTCGCATTGTCCTGACGTGGATGGCAGAGATTGTTGGCCACTCTCGTTGGTCCTGAACTCGCAGCACTTGGGCATCCCACCCGTCGGCAACAATCCTTGCCCTGCAGGTCGCCTGCATTAGACAATCTTCACGATTGCCGCTAACGTCAAGACAGCATGGAGACCACTCCACGTTCCCTGAGCTTTTTGCCCTTTTGTTCCAACTCGAACATTTTGTGCAGGCTGGTCCGCGCCCGTTCAGCGATATCCAGCGGGATCTCTACGTATTGTTCCGGCGCTGGGTCCTTGAATGCCCTCAATACATCCTCGAGTTGAATCTCTTTCATATAGGGGCAGAGGATACAGGTACCGACAATCTCTTTTTCTCGGAACTCCGCCCTGAATCGGTCGGTCAGGCCGCACTCGGTTACCAGCATAAAGGTCTTGGCATCTGAGTTACGCACGTAATTGAGCATACCCGATGTCCCGCCAGCGTAATCGACCAGGGCTACCACGGCTGGCGCGCACTCTGGATGCGCTAGAATCTTCACGTCCGGGAATCGTTTGCGGATATCGCGGACGGTGTCTGGGTTAAACCCCTCGTGTACGACACAGGTTCCGTGCCAAGTAATGATGTTCTTGGAGGTCATGTTGCGAAGGTTTTGCCCCATCAATTCGTCAGGGATAAAGACGATGTCTTCTTGGGGCATAGCTTCCACCACATCCACGACATTGGATGAGGTGCAGCATGTATCGCTCTCTGCCTTTACTTCAGCATAGGTGTTTACATAGCAGACGATGCCAGCATGGGGATATTTCTTGCGTAAGTTGCGAACTTGCTCGCCGGTAATGGCATCCGCCAGCGAACAACCTGCCACCCTGGGGACCAAGACCTGCTTGTCGGGATTCAAAAGCTTCGCGGTCTCGCCCATGAAATAGACCGAGCAGAAGATGATTTTCTTGGCCGGATGTTCCATGGCTGCACGGCTCAAGCTATAGGAATCACCAATATAATCGCCGATGCCGTACATGATGTCCGGCGTCTGGTAGGAATGGGCCAGAATGACGGCTTCTTGTTCTTTCTTGAGTCGATTGATCTCCAGGGTGGTAGGCGCAATCAGCTCACAATCCGGCATCTCCCAGCCGAGCTTATGAAGATTTTCGTAGAGACGCAGGGCCTCGGTCCTGGATTCGGCAGCTGAAATCGGCATAACAGATTCGACTCCAATTACTCAACATCATTAGACATCGACCAGACGACGCTTTCCTTGTTTGAGATCAAGGAAACTCTGTGGGAGCACGGTATTGTTAGTGAAGAGAAGGCGGTGAGAGCGCAGTCTGATCTACAGATCGGCACTGATTGTTCACCGGCCGGCTATACGGCGATGGTTTCAAAACCCAAAGGAATATACTCATGGTCCCAGTAAGATTTCAGGTCGTAGGAGAAGAGGACTACGCGTTCGCGGTTGAGATCGACAGCGCCGGTGAGTATGTCGTCAATAGTGGCACCTACACGACTCAGCCACCGCGACAAGGCAAGCTGACTGAGGAGCAGGAGAACGAACTACTGGCTGCGATCGAGGAGCTCGGTGTTCCCAGTAAGCACCCCATGCCTGAGGGGGCGGAGGCGTTCGAGGCCCACTTGACCGTCGGCGAAGGAGGCGAGGCAGTGACTTACCCCTTCTGGGAGGGCGCGCTTGCCGAAGACGAGAAGCTAAAGAACCTTGTACGGTTGCTGGAGATGCTCTAGGTCCACTGCTGGCGACAAATGGCCTAGACGGCTGAGTCTTTATCGACTAACGCCAGGATCTGACTGCCTCCCTCAACCACCGATCTCAAGGATCTGGCGCAATTCACGCGCGGTCAGTGCCTGCGCGAAGATGGCGGTGCCGACATCAAACTCTTTAGCCCGCGCAAGCGGGCCGACGGCCACCGGCTCGAAACCAGCGTCTTCCACCAAACTAGCGGCAACTTTGAGGGCCGCCTTGTCATCGCTAGCGAGTGGTACTGCCACGCGCTCGCCATCACGGTGCGCTTCGCTGCGCAGGTCGTAATAGGGGATGGAGTTGAACGCGCGCACCAGGCGTACGCCAGGAAGAAACTCGGCCGAAGCGACACCCGCGCCCTTGGCACGTGCGGGCATGGCTATGTCGCCGTCGCGCGAGGGGAACGGATTACCGGTCTCTAATACCACCTTTCCCTTTAGTTCGGCCGCGTAATCGCGGCCCACTTGTGGGAGCGCGCCATAGGGCACTGAGATTAATATGATCTCGCCGAAGGCGGCCGCCTCCCGCGGCGTCCCGGCCCGCGCCCTTGGTCCGAGGCGATCGGCCAGGCCCTTGAGCCGCTCGGGGTGGCGCGACGACAACAATACTTCATGGCCGGCCTTTACCCACAGTTCACCCAATGTGCCGCCAATCCGACCAGCCCCGATTATCCCGATCTTAAGGCTCTGCTTCTCCGCGTCGGCGCTACCTGGAATCAGTGGTAGTGTGAGGCTCGCGGCAACAACGCGGAGAAATACGCGTCGGCTTAACTTTGTGGCATGGTTGGCACCCATGAGGTTTCCCTGAGATGGTTAATTTAAGAGTTCAGACATTAAACTGCAAAAGCTGTAGGAAGAGAAGCCGCTATGACGATTAATGAGCTTGTCCAACAACGTTTCGGCTTACCGACTGCCATCGGTACGACGGTAGGCCTAAACCAAACCCTTGTGAACATTTTGGCCCGGCGTAGTTGTCGGCATTACAAGTCTGATCCTGTATCTGACGATCTGCTTGCGACGCTTTTCTCTGCTGCATCCTCCGCCCCGTCAAAATCTGACTTGCAGCAGGCCTGTGTCATTCATGTGAAGGACCAGAAAAAGCAGCAGCGCATCGCTGCCCTATGTCCACAAATTGGTTGGATCGCGCAGGCACCGGTATTCATGGTTTGGTGCGGTGACAGCCGGCGCATTCGACGGTTGTCGGTGTGGCGCAAGCATGCATTTGCCAACGACCACTTAGATGCCTTCATGAACGCGGCGGTCGATGTGGGGATCGCCATGCAAACCTTTATCATCGCGGCGGAGGCGATGGGCTTGGGATGTTGTCCCGTAAGTCAAGTACGAAACGATATTGATGGACTTTCTACCGAGTTGGGATTACCGAAATGGGTTTTTCCGGTGGCGGGGTTGTGTGTTGGTTGGCCGGTGGAAGAAACTCAGATCAGCTTGCGCTTACCATTAAGTGTCACACTGCACGCCGACACCTACGATGACGGCGAATTACTTGAACACGTGGCTGAATATGACCGGCGTCGCGAGATTATCGATCAAACAATACCGGAGAAACAACGCATGGTCGAGCGATTCGGGGTTAGCACTGATTATGGTTGGTCGGAAAATCGTACACGCCAATATAATGTGCCCGCACGCATCGACTTTGGCCGTTATATCCGAGACCAGGGCTTTGACCTCTCTTAAGCGAGTAGTTTGAACGAGTGCGTGGTGGCTTCTTTACAGTTTAGTTTGAGGCAGAGGGGATCGAGGATCGCTTAGTGTGTTAGCTATCCTAGTAAGAGCGGGTCGTCCGTTACGCTTTCCCCGCGCACCTTCTCGAACATCTGCAGCAGGTCCTCAACCTTCAGGCCCGGCGTTTTTCATCGCGCACATCTAGTGTCACCTTCAGACGCACTAATGCCGCGGACGCAGGATGCGGAAGAGCGGCCCAACAACCCTTTTTCATTTCCTCCGTCCCGGCAACTCGGCCGCTGCTCTCGACGCGGTTCTACGTCCTCCATCCATGGAGTCGTGGGTTGCTCTCGGTTGCTGCTCCTGGCGCAACTCTACCTCCTCCTTCCCTGAAGCCGTAACTTCCGACTTCCGTGTCGGTCGCATGGAGGTCATGTCTCTTGACCGGTCAGTCCGGTAATTCATAGGAGCCGTCGTCATCGTGCCGCTCGTGGCCGGTCAAGGGTGGGGAAAAGACGCAGATCATGCGGATGTCAGTCACGGCCTTCAATACGTGTTGATCATGCCGGTCTAGGGCATATAGCGTCCCCGGCCCGATTTGATGAGTTGCCCCGTTTGCCGTGTCGCTGATAGACCCGGTCCCTTCGATACAGTAGCACGCTTCCAGATGATGCTTATACCAAAGCTTTTGTTCCGAGCCCGCCTTGACGACCGTATCCGTCATCGAATACGGCATTTCATCGGCAGCGACTAGCAGGCGCCGGCTATTCCACGTAGGTCCATGCACATCAAGCTCAGTTCCGATTGTGCCGCTCAGGGTTCGTATGATCATGCGATTTCCCTCCACTCTATTCTTCTAGGTCTCCATATACTAAATAATACGCAAACATAATAATATGATCGCAAGAACGATCCGTTCCTGATTGTGAGTCATGTGGCCGGTGATGGATGTCTCGCTACCAGAGGCGTTCGAAATCACCCGCCGCGCCGTACGAGCTAAGCATCCGGGTAAAGGGGAGTTTCCGATCTACGAGTGTATGCTCGCATCTGATGGTTTCCTTGAACGCACGCGCGCCTTCGTCGAGAAACAAGACCCGGACTTCAAGGGTCGGTGACAAGGAGTACGCGGAAGACGTTACGCTACAGCGTAATGCGAGGGCAATCGCCATTCACTCAAAGCACAGCGACAAGTGACTGGCTATTGCCGCGATTCTTGCCGACATAAGCTTGCGCGTACGCCAGCGCACTGCTAACGTGAGCCCCGCACATCAAAGACAATTGAAGATCAGAGGAGTGGAGCAATGAAACGGCGTAAATTTCTCAAGGTTGGTGCGGTCGGCGTCGGTGGTGTAGCGGGTGCCACTGTTCTCGCTAGTTGTACCCGCGAAGGCGAGACGGAAAAACTGAAAGGCGAGCTCGAAATGGCTAAAGAAAAAATCGTCGAGCTTGAAAAGACCGAAGCGCCCGCCATTACGAAAGAGCGCATTGAAGTTGCCATGGTCTCCACCTGGCCGCGCGACTTCCCGGGGCTCGGCACCGGCGCCCAGCGCACCGCCAAGCGCATATCTGATATGAGCGATGGCCGCATCCAGGTGCAATACTTCGCCGGTGGTGAACGCGTCAAACCTTTCGATTCCTTCGACGAGGTGGCCTCTGGTAATGCCCAGATGTACCACGCGGCTGACTATTACTGGAAGGGCAAACACCCCAGTTGGGCCTATTTCACGGCTGTACCGTTTGGACTGACCTATACCGAGATCAACGCTTGGATCCGTTTTGGCGGTGGTCAGGAGCTGTGGGACGAACTGGCAGCGGAGTTCGGCCTAAAGTGCGTCATGTGTGGCAACACCGGGGTGCAGATGGGAGGTTGGTTCCGGAAGGAGATCGATTCCGCTGATGACCTGAAGGGCCTGAAGATGCGTATCCCTGGTCTGGGTGGTGACGTCATGGCCAAATTGGGCGCGTCGCCGGTTTCCCTGCCCGGTAGCCAGATTTATGAGAACCTTGTGTCCGGCGCCATTGACGCGACCGAGTGGGTCGGACC
>JAOTYM010000081.1 GCA_029861845.1 Gammaproteobacteria bacterium
CAAGTATTCATTCGCCTATGGG
This sequence comes from Gammaproteobacteria bacterium, assembly GCA_029861845.1. Taxonomy (GTDB): domain Bacteria; phylum Pseudomonadota; class Gammaproteobacteria; order Acidiferrobacterales; family SPGG2; genus SPGG2. The sequence continues at coordinate 23 of JAOTYM010000081.1, forward strand.
CGCCCGACGGTCGCGAACTTATGACTTCAGACCTTTCGTCGTGGTCTGGACTAGCTGACCCGCAAGAAGTCCTGACAAAGATCGACGAAACTGATGAGCCAGTACTAGAAACTCTGTCGCTTCCGCAGCACGAACACAATGTGCGCACTGTCTATGGAACAATCGCGCCTGGTGTGGTGTTACAGATTGGAGAGTCACTAGAAGACGACGAGGAATTCATAGAGGATTTACTGAAAGGGTTTGTCGTTGCGCTTTTGGCCGTCATCGTACTTGGTGGTCCAATCGGATGGTTCATGGCCAGACGGGCGTTGCGCGGTGTGCAGGAGGTCACACGCGCGGCCACGGAGATTGCGGACGGAGCGCTGGACCGTCGTGTGGTAGTTCGATCTCAGAGTAATGAACTCGATACCTTGGCGCAAACATTCAATACAATGCTTGACCGCATTCAAGCATTAATCATAGGGATGCGTGAGATGACTGACAATTTAGCGCACGACCTCAAAAGCCCGCTCGGGCGGATTCGCGCTTCTGCCGAAATGACGTTAACCAGCGGTGGATCAAAGGTGGAATCTGAGGCCATGGCAGCTACCACCACCGAGGAATGCGACCGACTTCTAGAGATGATCAACACTACACTCGACATAGCCGAGGCAGAATCCGGTGCCGCCAAACTTAAGCGAGTGGACATCGACCTGGTCGAACTCGTTATCGATGCCGTGGAGTTATTTCAGCCCGTCGCCGAGGATAAACAAGTCTCAATAATCACTGATTTGCCGGACCACTGCCGCATTCACGGCGATCGGCAACGGCTTCAACGGGTGGTCGCTAATCTTCTGGATAATGCATTGAAGTACATGCCAACCGGCGGACATGTGACGATTAGGCTTGTCGATGAGGGTAAGGAGGTCAAGCTATCGATCGAGGATACAGGTATTGGAGTATCGGCCGAAGAGTCCTCTCGGATCTTTGCGCGGTTCTACCGCTGCGATCGCAGCCGCTCTGAGCATGGCAACGGGTTGGGTTTGAGCTTGGCGCTGGCGTTCGTTCGGGCACACGGTGGCGACATCGCCGTCGACAGTAATCCAGGACAGGGCAGTACGTTTACCGCCGTGCTTCCTCGATCGAGACATGCCTGATTTGTTCTAAAAGCAAACCGGTGCACTCCATTGATCCAACCATCCCCGACTGGGGCAGGCACAGTAATGCAGTCGGGTGCCACTGGCGCACACATGATCTTATACGACACGCGTATCTCGGGGCGCTCTGCAGCGTCTTTCTAATGCTGTACGGCTACTGCGCCGCGACCTTAGCCAGCGACACCATTGAATATTTGGCGCTCACAGCAACCGATGCGACAAGCACTCATGCTCTCGCGACTAACACCCGGCAAGGCATGACTGACGAAGCTGAGCCTGGGGCACTCGGCACTCGGATTCTCAGGTTTGGATCCGCGAGCTCGGACCCACCCGATGATGAGGGTGACGAGGACACACGCGATGATCACAATGGAAAAGGCTTGGATCTGTTTGACGGGCGACTCAAAAGTGGACTAGAGGCTGAGATCCTTTTGAGCCGCGTCGAAACCCGGGCGCTTCGCCGGTCCCAACAGCGTGGTGAGGGGGCGGAAGAAGATCTGGAGCCGTCTGCCGAACCGGGGCTCAAATTCGAGGCCGAGATCGAGTTGGTTGGCAATTGGCGGAAAAGTCTTGCCCTGGGGCAACGACCGCGAGACGACGTGCGAGAAACAGGGCAAGAAATAAGTTTGGGTTTGTCCTATCGGCCCAGTGAAAAACTGTTGGTGTTTGGCGAGATCAAGTTCCTTGCAGAACAAGTTGTCTTTGATGACGACTCGCCACGAATATCCGAAGAAGCGGTGGAACGCGGTGAGACCTGGATTCTTTTCAATCGCATCTCCGACAGCGGTTACTCTCTGCAACTTGGTCGGCAAAATTTTATCGAGCCGCGGCTGTGGTGGTGGGACGAGGATCTCGACGCTGTTCGCGGCTACTATGCAGGTGATTCGTGGCGTCTATACGTCGCCATCGCTGAAGAACTCGCCCGGACGTCATCGCGCGAGCTCATTGATCCGGTAGATGAAGATGTGCGGCGCCTGTTCGGACTGTTGAACTGGTCGTTGTCGAAACGATTCAATCTCAGTGCGTTTTATCTGGGTCAGCGTGACAATTCGAACACTCCCGGCGTAGACAGTGTTGTCAAGACTGTGAGCGAAGATCAAAGCGACGCTGATTTAGACTGGTTTGGGTTGCGTGCCACAGGCGATATTAGTCTATCGCGAGGCGGCACACTGAGGTATCGGGCAGACAGTGCCGTCATCTATGGTGACGAGACATTGCTCCAGTTCGAAGACGATACCCCAGTGACGAGTCTCGTAGACTCAAAACAAAAGCAGAGCGTAAGCGGCTGGGCGCTCGACCTGGGCCTTAATTGGATACTTCCCCTGCCACAGAAGCCGGCACTTAAGGTGTTCTATGCCTACGGATCCGGCGACAAGAATTTCGACGACGACACCGATCGCACCTTCCGTCAGACTGGTCTTCAAGATCAAGATGATGAGTTTCGCGACTACGGCGAGCTGCTGAGACCCGAGTTATCGAATCTACGAATTACGACTGTAGCGATCGCGCTTCCAGTGCACGTCGGCACCCGCCTGACGCTAGGTTACCATCGCTTCCGTCAGGTGTACGCTGTACCTTTCTTGCGCGAGGCGCGCATCGACATAGAACCGGCGGGCGAAAGCAGAGACATTGGTCAGGAGATAAGTCTATTTCTCGAGATCCGAAAATGGGAGGATGTGGAGATCGATTTGATCGCCGCCACTTTCAAAGCGGGAAACGCCTACGGCGCGGCTGAGGGCGAACGGAGCAGCAAGTTATTCTTCAAGCTTATTTACGAATTTTGACGCTACCAAGTTTCAACAGTATCCGACTTCGTCAGGCTCTATTGAAGTCAGTCAACCCCGAAGATTTCGGCCAGACATTAGTGCAGGCGGCGTAGTCTTATGGCGCTGGGGCCGGGTCGATGTCAAGATTTACATATCGTTTCGCCTGCGCAAAAGTGCGTCAGCACGACTTTGTATCTTACCTGAACCGAGCCTGATCAGACTCCGGCCTCCAGCTCGCAACAAATCGGGAGCACAGGCACCGATGCACTGTTAGGAAGTGCCAATACCAGGCTTGCGACCGCCGCGATGGTGTCCGGGTGGGTCAGCTCCCTTCCCGGTTCGATGTAGCCGGCCATGTCCGTTTGAGTGGGTCCCGGACAGATTGCAGTCGCTCGGACCCCATCGTCCCAACCTTCGTAACGCGCTCCGTGGGTCAACGCGAGATTGGCAAATTTACTGATGTTGTAATCGGCACTACCAGCAACGTATCGCAGGCCCGAACGCGAGTTGATGTTGATGATCCGACCGGTCCCGCACTTCCTCAGGTAGGGAAGCGCTGCTACGGTGAGTCGATAGGGGGCCTTGAGATTCACTTCAAGCACTTCGTCCAAACGCTCCTCGTCATAATCATCCAACTCATGCAATCGTAAGATTCCCGCGTTGTTGACGAGCGCATCGATCCGCCCAAAGTGGTCCACGGTATCAGACACCCATTGCTGGGCAGAGTCAGGGACGGTCGCCGAAAAATGGCATTTCAACACCCGCTCATCGTCGAACGCGGCCAGCGCTTCGCTCAATGCGTCGATCCGTCGCGCGCCCAGGCTCAGGCGATAACCATCAGTGTGAAGCTTGCGCGCAATGGCTAAACCGATGCCACGGTTTGCGCCAGAAATCATGACCACCCGCCCCTCCGGGTTTAATAAAACTTCTTCGTCCTGACTCATCGACTCTTTAGTCCTACTTTCTCAGGTGATTACGACGGCCGTGGACTGATTGATCAACTTGGTGGCGACGAGTGAAAATGCTGGATGTCAAGCGATGAGTTCACCGCGATCGACGTTGAGCGTTTGTCCAGTGATGTTAGCGGCGTGCTCGGACGCGAGGAATAGATAAGTCGAGGCCATGTCGCCGGGCTCCATCAGCCCATCAAACGCCTGAGCGGAGAGAATGTCGGCTAGACACTCGTCCTCGCTACGGCCCTCGTCCCGCGCCAAGACCGAGAGTGAGCGCATCGCCGCGTCCGTCCGCACCCAGCCGGGACAAACTGCGTTAACGGCAATGCCCTTCGGGCCGAGCTCGTCGGCGAGCGCGCGCATGAAACCAATATTGGCGTGCTTTGAAGCACAGTAAGCGGTGAATCCTGCCGAACCTGTTTTACCCCAGACCGAGGAGGTAATGACGATACGTGCGCCTGCAGCCATATTCGCCACTGCCTCGCGGGTTACGTAGTAGGTTCCCAGCACGTTGATCTCGATGATACGGCGAAAGGTTTGTTCAATTTCGGGGTCAGGATCGAGAATGGGGGTAAGGCGTTCGTAGCCCGCGTTGTTGACGAGCACGTCGAGCGGACCGATCCCACCCACCACACGTGCTACAGCAGCACGGTCGGTGATGTCACAAACCAGGCCCTTGACCGGCTGACCGGTCTCGTCGGCAAGCGTCGCCGCGGTGTCATTTACCTTCTCGCTAGTCGCGATAATTGATAGGTCGGCCTTGGCCTGAGCGAAACCGCGTGCCACGCCCAGGCCAATACCGCGGCTGGCACCGGTCACCAGCACCTTCTTGCCGCTGAAGTCGAAGACAATCATGTAGACTTCGCCTCGGGGGCCATCAACTCACGTTGTGCCAGCTCTTCAGTCCGCCGTGCCTCTCGGCGCATCAGGTCACGCACGTGGTTACGCAGATAAAAAAACGCCTCGGTTTCCTTGCTGGCAATGTCGCGCTCTCCAGTGATGTGCTCAGCGACTTTGATCTCCTCGATGATCGTCGCGGGTCGCGCCGAGAACATGAAAATGCGATCGGCCAGGACCACCGCCTCCTCGACATCATGAGTGACAAAGATCGTTGTCTTGCGCTCCTCGCGATTAATTTCTAAGAGCTGGTTCTGCAGGAACTCGCGGGTCTGCGCGTCGAGCGCACCGAATGGCTCATCCATCAACAGTATATCGGGCGACGCTGCGAGGGTGCGCGCTATAGCGACCCTCTGTCGCATGCCCCCGGAGATACGGTTGACATAATAATCGGCGAAATCCTTGAGTCCGACTAACTCGAGGTAGTGACGCGACACCTCTTCCTTTTCGGCGTTACCGATGTCATCGCGGTACTTGGTACCGTACCGGATATTCTCCAGCACCGTAAACCACGGGAACGAAGTGTAAGCCTGGAACACCATGCCCTTCCTGCGATCTGGACCGGTAACTTTCTCACCACCGAGATAGATCGCACCAGCACTCGCCGTCTCGAGACCACCGACGGTGCGCATGAGCGTCGTCTTACCGCAACCCGACGGTCCGAGGTAAACAACAAACTCGCCGGCCGCTACGTCCATTGAAACATTGTCGATCACATGGATCGAAGGATGCTGCACACCGTCGCCCTCAAATGTCTTGCTCACGTTTTCAACGCGCAGAAACGGCGTGTCACCCGTCATTGCGTTGGCCTCAAAGGTAGCGAAACATGCGGCGATGCGCGAGGCGGATAACTTGATCGGTAAGCAGGCCGATGATACCGACGGTAAGAATTCCGGCCATCACCTCCGGGGTCTTGACGAAACGCCGCGCCGACCAGATAGCATGCCCGATACCAGCGTTGGCTGCGACGATCTCGGCGATGATGATATAGGTCCAGCACCACCCCAATGTGATCCGCAGATTGTCGACAATTTTCGGCAGCATCGAGCGGTGCACAATGTCCCAAGTGATCTGCCGGGGCTTAGCGCCCAATGTAAAACCGATCTCGATAAACTCGCGCGGCACGCGCTTTGCATCGTCTGCGATTAACAGCACAAGCTGGAAGAAGGTGCCCATCCACAAGACCGCAATTTTTGAGCTTTCCCCTATACCAAACCAGATGATCAACAAAGGCACCAGAGCCGGCACCGGCAGATAGCGAATGAAGTCGACGATCGGCTCGGTAAGTGTGCCCACGATCCGATAGCTCGACATCCAAATTCCGACTGGGATCGCCATCACCGCCGACAACAGGAAAGCTCCCCACACCCGAGCGACACTGATCCAGATGTCTTCGATGAAGTTCTGCTCGGTGAGCATGGTGTGCAGCGCCGTGACCACTCGGTGAGGCAGGGGTAAATAACGCTGGGAAACGATTTCGAACTCGGCCACCGCGTACCAGAAACCGATGAAACCGATAAACGCGCAGACGGCGAGTACCACATCGGCACGACTGGTGCTGGTGCCGCGGTAGACAAAGAGATCGCGGATATTCACGCCATGTGCGGAAGAATCGGCAGGGCCAGCGAAGATCCGGGCAGCAAACGATCGTTATTGTGCCCGGATCCCCGCGTTAACAATATCAACGTTTATGGCCGTCGAACAGGCCTTCGGTTAGCGTCGGATCGACCATCACTTCGAACGAGATGGGCGCGTCCATCAAATCGAGGTCGACGTTGATGTCGTTGAGGCCTTCGATGACATCAGTGAGTTTGGGGTGGCCACCCACGCCGAAGAAATCGAGTGCATCCTCGTACGACGTATAGTAGACACCGCCGAGATCGCCCGCCATGGCTTCGGGCGTGACATCGTAGGTTGGTGCCGCGACCTCTAGGAACTTATCAGGGTCACTTTTGTAAAGATCGACTGCACGGTAGATACCCCGCATAAATTTGGCGTACTTCTCCCTGTTGGCTTGGTAGTCCTGTTTGTTGACGATGACCACGTCGGTGATCAGACCGTTGAAGTCCTTCGAGGACAGCAGGATGTGCGAGCCCTCTCGCGAGGTGTTGGCCACGATCTCGCTCAACATTGGCTCCCAGGTCGCTACCGCAGCCACCTCGGGGTCCTCAAAAACCGCCGAGGCATCGTCGGTGGCAATTAGCCTGACATCGACTTCACTCAGGCTGTGTCCAGCCTGCTTCAGCGCGTATGCCGTCATCACCGTACCCGGATGGTTGATCTCGCCGGCAAAAGTTTTGCCGATAAGGTCGGTGACCGAGTTGATCCCAGGTGCTCCGACCACACCGTCGGCACCGACCGAGACATCAATCACGCCGATAACCACCAGATTCGAATCGGGAGTCAGGGGGCGTGACATATGCTCGCCGATGGTGCGCATGGTGCAGTTAATCTCGTTAGTGTCCAACGCCGGATATACATTGGCGCGGTCGTTGTCGAACACCCAGGTTACCTCGAGGTCTTCCTCAGCGAAATAGCCAAGCTTGGCAGCTACCTGCGTCGGCGCGAATCCAAACCAAAAAGGGTATGCGCATTTGATCAGATCGGCGGCTTTCGCTGGCACCGAACCCATCAGCATAAACGCAGTGGCCAGGAACAGCGTCGAGATCGACGTAAGGGCTAGTTTTTTCACACGTTTCATAGGTACTCCTCCTTATGGTCGCTTGTTTCGAGGTTTTCACGGCATAACCTCGCCGTATTGACATCAATCGGATACCAACGTTATACAAGTTTCTTGTGAACTCGAGCTATAGCCATTGGCGCCTCGGTTCGACTTATCCTCCGCCAGGTGGTTGCGGTTTAACTGCAACACCCACAGATAACGTCGGAAACACTAGTCATTGTACCCTCGCTGGCATGGCCATGGGTACTGGCCACGCTTTTCGCTGACAAACCGTGCCCAAGACCTCAAACCTCGTCAAATGCTCGGCAGGTATGCATGCCGAGTGGCGTCACAGACCGGATCACGGGAATTCGCGAGTGACATTTTGACAACATCTTACCAATATAACTAAATTTATTGGTATATACTGGTATATATTCATATGTCTTTTCTCAGCCGGGTATGCAGCGCGCTCACCAACGCCAAAGTGCGCTATGCGGTGGTCGGCGGCTATGCCGTCGCCTTACACGGCGCGGTGAGAGGAACCATCGATGTTGACGTGGTACTGCCTTGGACCAAGGCGTCGCTTGAGCGCGCAGAGCGTGCGTTGGGACAGATTGGGTTGCAGTCGCGACTGCCAATCAAAGCAAACGACGTTTTTCGCTATCGCGACGAATACATCACCAATCGCAACCTCGTCGCATGGAATTTTTACAATCCTCGGGACCTTTCCGAGCAGGTTGATCTCATCATCACATATGATCTTCGGGGCAAGAAAGTCAAACGTGTGGATTTAGCCGAAGGACCCATAAATATTTTGAATATTGTCGATATAATCAAGATGAAAGAAGAAAGTGGGCGCCCTCAGGACATAGAAGATGTCAAGGCACTGAAGAGGCTTCGATGAGGCCAACCCAGCATTTCTCTGATGAGTACTTGGATCAATGTCGTAAGATGACAGTCGATCAGATTATCAGGTTTCTGGACGACTTCCGCCGCCTTCACGGGCAACCACCCAAAACCTCCCGACTGATCAGTATCAAAGTGCCAGAAGATTTGCTCACGGCGTTCAAAGCCAAAGCGAAACTGAACGGCCTCGCCTACCAGACACAGATTAAGGTACTGATGAAGGCTTGGGTCTTGCAGCGCAACGCTGCGAGTTCGGTCTGAAGATGCGCGGCCTGGTGGTGATGAGTGCCATAGACGTGCCTTAGATTGGATGGGGCGGCTTGGTATTGCCGACTATGGCGATCGTAAGGTCCATCAGCTTTCCGGTGGTGAACGCCAACGCGTGGCCATCGCCCGCGCGCTGGCCACGGAGCCCGAGATCCTACTCCTGGACGAGCCCATGAGCGCCTTGGATGCGCATTTGGTAGTGCGCATGCAGTCCGAGCTGACTCAATTACAGGAGCAGCTCGGGATCACCTTTTGCTATGTCACCCACAACCAGTCCGAAGCATTCGCCATGGCGGATCGGGCCGTAATCATGAGCGACGGACGGATTCAGCGGGTGGGGACGCCCCGCGAGGTATATCGCGCACCCGCCAATCGTTTCGTAGCGGAGTTCGTTGGTGCCAACAACATTCTGACGGGGCGGGTCCAGGGCACCGACGGCGCACTAGCTGTGGTGGAGACGAACGTGGGTTCATTGCGGGTGCCAGTGCCTACTAACCGCCCCCTGTCTGCGGGTGATTCCGTGAACTTGGTAATCAGCGCGGATCGAATATCTCTGTCCACCCAGGGCGGAAACCACAAAAACGAGATCCGTGGCACCGTTATCACTGAGCAGTTTGTCGGGGCCGTGGTGACCGTCTATCTCGATATCGGCAATGACAGTGAGATGCGCGTGCAGACTCAGCAACACGAAGTCGATGCACTGGAGTTATCCCGGGGGACACCGCTGGTGGCCTCCTGGAACGCGGAGCACACGTTCGTTTTGCCCGGGAACTAACCAGACGGAAGATTCAACGACATTTCTTAGAGTCATAAGACACTAGAGGTTAAAACAGCGATGAAGCACAACATTCTCATTTTCAACATGACATGGACCGAGTATAGCGCTCGGACATCCGGCGGCAGCACCCCGGTGCTGCTACCCGTCGGGGCGCTCGAGCAACACGGGCCCCACCTTCCGATGAACTGCGACACCCTGATACCCGGTGCCGTGTGCCAGCAGGTCGCGGGTAGGATCGACGCTCTGGTGGCTCCGCCACTGAGCTATGGATACAAGTCCCAACCGAGATCGGGCGGGGGCAACCATTTTCCTGGCACTACCAGCCTCGACGGCAACACGCTGGTGATGATGACCAGGGATATCATCAAAGAGTTTGCTCGCCATGGTGTTCGCAAGGTGGCAGTGGTAGTTGGACATACGGAAAACCTCATGTTCACAATCGAGGGCTGTGATCTAGCCCTTCGCGACTTGCGGTCCCAGGGAATCCGAGACCTGCGCATAGTGCACATGGGATACTGGGAGTTCTCATCGGAACAGACCCTACGCAAGGTGTTTCCCGACGGGTTCCCAAGCTGGAACCTGGAGCATGCAGGCGTGATGGAGACCTCAATTATGTTGCATTTGCACCCTAATCTGGTGCAATTTGACAAGGTGCCATTGCACCCGCCGGCCGACTTCCCACCTTACGACATCTACCCCGTCGAGCCTCACCGGATTCCATCCTCGGGTGCCCTGTCGTCCGCCAAAACCGCGACCGCAGACAAGGGCAGACTGATGTTGGACGAGTACATAGAGACAATTTCGATGGCGCTAATCGATGAGTTTGGAGCGGAATCTTTCAGCCGCCCCGACAAACAGGAGCAAACCTTATGACTCGACATGTCTTGATAGACCAAATGACTTGGACCGACTACGACGAGAGGGTACGCACGGAGAACCCGCTCGTGATTCTTCCGGTGGGTTCGCTTGAGCAACACGGACCCCATACGCCCCTTGGCACCGACACCATTATCCCAACGGCTATCTCCACGGCAGCGGCGGAACGCGTTGGGGCTATGGTGGCCCCCCCCATCGCGTACGGTTACAAGTCCCAGGCGCGCACCGGTGGAGGCAATCACTTCGCGGGCACCACCAGCTTGGACGGGGAGACACTGATCCATATGACCCGCGACATCATCAAGGAATTTGCCCGCCATGGGGTCCGCAACATGGTGGTGATGGACTCTCATTACGAGAACGAAATGTTCCTTATTGAAGGGATCGACCTTGCGCTTCGGGAACTTCGAGCCGACGGTAATGAGGACATGAAGATTGTCAAGATCCGCTATTTCGAGTTCACCTCCGATGAGACCATGGGGATCGTGTTTCCCAATGGCTTCCCCGGCTGGCCCCTGGAGCACGCCGGTGTGATGACCACATCGGTGATGCTTCACCTCCACCCTGAGTTGGTACAAATGGACCGGGTGCCCGATCATCCACCAGTCCAGTACCCGCCCTACGACGTATTTCCCGCCGACCCAGCGACGGGATCTCCGAGCGGTGTTCTCGCCTCGGCCAGGGGTGCGAGCGCGGAGAAGGGTAAGCGCTTGTTCGATGAGTACGTAGCGGGTATCTCAAAGGCGTTATCCGTGGAGTTCAAGCTTGGCGCACGGACACCAGAGGCGAGAGCGTCCACTGGCACAGTTCGCCAGTAGAGGTCGCCGCAATTTGCGGCGGATATGGAGGGAAGATCTGTGACGATGAGTCCATTTATGCAGGTCGCTTACTCAGAGGCGCAGGCCAGCTTCAATGAAGGCGGACTTCCTGTCGGCTCGGTGCTGGTGCACGACGGTGAGATCGTCTCAACCGGAAGAAATAGGCAGGAGCAAACGGGGAGTAACCTGCTGCACGCAGAGAATGATGCGCTGGAAAGGGCAGGACGCAGGGAGCGACGTTTCTTTCGGGCTTGCGAGCTTTATACCACTCTCTCACCATGCCCCATGTGTAGCGGCTCAGTGGTCTTTTATGAGATCCCCAGAATCATCGTCGGGGATTGCACTACGTTCGCGGGTGAGGTCGAGTGGATCCGCTCCCGCGGCGTCACCGTGGACCTCGAGGAAAGTCAGGAGTGCATCGCGCTGCTCCAGCGTTTTATTCGAGAGAAGCCGGACCTTTGGCGCAAGATAGTGGCGGATTGAAAGATGTTGTTTGCGGCACCCACACCGAATCCTCGACAATTTTTCTCACGGTAGCATCAGGCAGACCCACAGATGACTGATAGTCACGCCGACAGGAACACGCCCGACATGGTGCGGGTCGCTCGATCCACGCCTATCAATCGCTTGGCGGACACGGAAGCCGGCATTGATATGCTGGCGTTGCGTCGCTATCGACTCGCTCGTGTACGTCAGCAGCTCGTGGCGGGTGACTATGGAGCATGCGTGTTGTTCGACGCGCTCAACATCCGCTACGCCTGCGGCAGTCGCCACAGCTCCGCGCTGCAAATGCACATACCTTACCGCTATCTGTTCGTGCCGGCCGAGGGCCCAGTAGTGCTATTCGACGCGGTTTATTCCCACCATACGGCGGTGGGCCTCGAGACCATCAGTGAATGCCGGCCCTGCGTTCCGGTAACCCCATTTTTCGGCGGGCCACGCACCGACGAATGGGCAAAGCGCTGGGCTGATGAGATCGTTGATCTGCTGGACACGCATGGGGGCGGTAGCCGCCGGCTTTGCATCGACCGCTCGCCACCGCTGATCCCACAGGAGTTGGCGGCACGCGGTGTAGAGGTGGGCGACGCCCAGGTAGCCCTGGAAATGGCACGCTCCATCAAGGCGGCACAGGAGGTACAGTGCATGGTATACGCGATTGCCGTGGCAGAGATCGGTCTGGCACGGATGCGCGAGGCGCTCAGACCCGGCATGACTGAAAACGAGCTCTGGTCCATCCTGTATCAGACTAACATCGCCATGGGAGGTGACTGGATCGACGACCGCGCCTTGAGCTCCGGTGATCGAGCCAACCCATTGCTGCAGGAATCGTCGGATCGACTCATACGGCCCTGTGAGTTGGTCGACATTGACACCGACATGCTCGGACCGCTGGGTTACTGCGCCGACATATCGCGCACTTTTTTCTGTGGTCCGGGCCGACCCACCGAGGAGCAGCGGACGTTATACAAGCTGGCCTACGAGGAGATACACCATAACCTTGAGCTAGTGCGACCCGGTGTCGGGTTTCGCGAGTTCTCAGAGAAGGCGTCGAAGCGGTCGCCCGCATTCCAGGCAAACCGTTATCCGGTGCTGGCGCACGGTATTGGGATGTGCGACGAGTACCCCTCCTTATTCCACCTTGAAGATTGGGACCACTTTGGCTACGACGGGGTCATAGAAGAGAACATGGCGCTGTGCGTCGAGAGCTTTATCGGTGAGGAGGGTGGTTTCGAGGGAGTTAAGCTCGAACAACAGGTGTTGGTCACGGCGACCGGATGCGAGGTCCTCACCAAGTTTCCGTTCGAGGACGAGCTTTTGTGATGTTGGACGCGGTATAGGGAATGCTTGGGTGTCATTCTAACGCGGCCCCGCGCTGTTTTGCTGGTTAAACCATATAGAAAACGCTCAATGCATAACCAAGGGCCATCATCAGTAGCCATGATCGGCTTACTTCGGCCTTGCCTGAGGTGTGCTACCGAACATAGATGATCTCAGTTTTGCCCAGGTGCTGGTGATCGCTACACGTAAGGCGTGGCTGTCCCGGGCCAGCACGCGAACCCAAAGCCCGGCGCCTGCGGGTAGCTCGGACACGCCCGCGTAACAATCAACCGCCTGGTCCAGCACCGGGTGAAGCTGTTTGATAAGTTCCCTGATAGCATGCGGGGTGACGCAGGCGAACGAGCCATGCGCGCGAAACGCACCGTCACCGACAAACTGTTCGCCGCTGATGTCGAAGCGATCCAAACTGAGCAGCGATCCGCCTGGGCGCTCAATTCTGAGTTCTGCCCGCAGCCGGGAGAAACGCCGGTCCGCACCCTGCGGGTCGTGGCTCAAATATGCATCACTCACCATGACTGTCGCTGAAGGAGCGCACACCACCCTCACACAACTCACGAGGTCTGCGTAGGGAAACAGCACCAATGGGTCCGGCATGTACTCCAACAGCGAATCGTCGGCAGCCGTTATCTCCATTTGCTGGACGGCGTGCGCATCCTCCATTTGATGAACAATGGTGGCTGCCTGGGTGGTGACATGGGCGAGCGCGCCGGCACCAGCCGCCACATTCAAATCGAGTCGGTCGTCCTCGTAGATACCGCCGGATACTGACTGCAGGTAAAGCGACGGCATACCAGGCGGGTCACCCTGCAGGTAGAAAGGCCGCGTGATGTGAAACGGATAGCCGACCCGTTGTGCCGAGATATAGCTTTTGCCATCTGGACTGCGGTCGAAACGGATTTCCGCCGCCCCGCCTCGGTGCAGCGTCCCGAGTTTATCCTTGGCGGTGACGGTGCTCACCTCAGCATGTATTTTTGCGCAAGGCACAACTTTTCGGCCGGTTCGCTTGCAGCCAGCTCGTCGTCTACATAAACGTCGAACGTTTGTGGATTCACTCGAATCCTCGGGCAGGCGTCGTTGTGCAGCATGTCTTGTTTGCTGAGGGTGCGCGTTCCCTTCAACGGAATCAGCGGTTTGTGGAGCGCGAGGAGCTCACTCACACCAGCCTCGAGTGCCAAAGGATGTACAAAATTGACACTGCAAGATGCGGGAGCCGTGCCGAAACTGCCCCACTGCGGACGCATCAAAACTGGCTGACAACTACCGAGGCAGCCAGCGCCGTCCCCCATCGCGGCCCAGACATTGAAGCCGCTTTTGTAAACGCTGGCCGGCTTGGCGCCGAACAAGTTCGGTTGCCATATAACCAGGTCGGCCATTTTCCCTGCCTCGATGGAACCCACATAGTCGGAGATACCAAAGGTGCGTGCGGCATTGATTGTGTATTTGGCGATGTAGCGTTTGATACGTTCGTTGTCGCCGAGCCGCACCACTTCTTTGGTGATGCGGCCTCGTTGGTCCTTCATCTTGGAGGCGGTCTGCCAGGTCCGGGTGATGGTTTCGTTAACCCGCCCCATGCCTTGACTGTCGGATCCCATCATCGAAATGGCGCCGATGTCGTGCATTACGTCTTCGGCGGAGATGGATTGACGTCGGATTCGGCTCTCCGCGTGCGCCACATCCTCTGGAATGTCCGGTCGCAGCGAATGCGCGGCCATGGTCATGTCGAGATGCTCATCGAAAGTGTTGACGGTGTACGGATTGGTGGGATTTGTCGACGAGGGTAGGCAGTTAGGTTCGCCATTGCAGCGGATGATATCGGGTGCGTGGCCCCCGCCCGCCCCTTCGGTGTGATACATGTGAATGGTGCGGCCTGCGATCGCTTCCATGGTCTGCTCGTAGAAGCCGGATTCATTCAGTGTGTCGGTGTGAAGCTGCACCTGAAAATCGAGTTCATCGGCCACCGCAAGACAGGCATCGATGGTGGCCGGCATTGCCCCAAAATCCTCGTGAATTTTTACTCCGATAACGCCGCCGGCGATGAGTTCACGAATGGCTTCGGGATTGTGCGAGTTGCCTCGACTGAAAAATCCGAAGTTGATCGGGAAACCTTCGGCCGCTTTCAGTAGTCGATGGATGTCGGTGAGACTGCCGGAATCAATGGCGAATGCCGTGGCCATGCCGCCACCAATCATGGTGGTCATTCCGTTGCTAAGCGCGTGGTAGCACTGATCCGCGCCCATAAAATGCACATGCACGTCCAGCCCGCCGGGTGTCACTATCATGCCCTCGCAACATTCAACCACAGTTGAGTTTCCAACAACCAAATCGGGATGGACACCGTCCATTGTGGCTGGATTTCCCGCCTTGCCGACGCCGACGATGAGTCCATCCTTTACGCCGATATCTCCCTTCACGACGCCTAATACGGGATCGATGATGAGTGCGTTCTCGAACAACATGTCGAGGGCGCCGTTGGTCCCCTCACGGGTGGCCAGACCCATACCATCACGGATCGTTTTGCCGCCGCCGGTAATGCATTCGTCTCCCGGTACCGCATAGTCATGATCAACTTCAGCGAGCAATGAGCTGTCACCTAGACGAACACAGTCGCCGGTCGTCGGACCGAACATTTCGGCATAAGCCTTGCGAGACATGTAGGACATAGTTGGACTTCCCTCAGGCGCCGCGAAAACCGCGTTGCCGGGCGGTCTCGAGTGCCTTGGTTTTTACACTGTCGGAGTGCACCGAGCCATTGGTGAGATTGTTAAATCCGCTGACTTCGCCGCTGCCGCCGATGGCCACCAGCTCGATCTGCTTGGATTCGCCGGGTTCGAATCGTTTTGAGGTACCGGCCGGGATGTCGAGTCGCATGCCAAACGCCGCCTCACGGTCGAACTCAAGCGCTTTGTTCACCTCGAAAAAGTGATAATGGCTGCCAATCTGCACGGGTCTGTCTCCGGTATTCTTGACTTCGACCGTGACCCGATTTCTTCTGGCATTAAGCTCGATGTCGCCCTCAGGGGTGATGACCTCCCCCGGTGTGGCCTCTTTAACGACGGGCTGCTTACCGGGGCGGATTGGTTCATGGATAGTGATCATCTTGGCGCCATCAGGAAACATGCCTTCGACTTGAATCATGCTCACCAGATCGGCAACACCGGGTAGTACGTCGTCCGTGGTGAGCAGTGTCGAGCCATAACCCATCAGATCGGCTACGCTTCGACCTTCGCGGGCACACATTAGTAATTCGTCGCTGATATAGGCGATCGCCTCGGGTGCGCTGAGCCGAATGCCGCGGGCAGTGTGACGTCGTGCAAGCTCGGCGGCGGTAAAGATCGTGAGGCGTTCCTGTTCGGTGGGCGTTAACATCATGATGGTTCTAGCCTCCTGATGTTTGATCTAGGAATCAATCTGGTTCGGTCATGGCAAAGACATCGATCTCCACCATCATGCCGTCATAGGCTAACGCTGGCAGTGGCACGCCCGTCGTTGCAGGTCCCGGGTCTGAGAAGTAAGACGAGCGAATCGGCAGGTTGGCATTGAGTGCGTCGGGACCACAATCGCCGTGATAGACAGTGGTGACTTTGCAGACGTCACCGTAGTTCACACCAAGGTCATTGAGAATCGTGCCGATGTGTTTCATCGCCTGATGCGTTTGTGCTGAGAGGTCATGGGGTTTAACGGCAACACCATGCTTATCCAGCGATACTTGCCCCCCGAGGAAGATCATTTCGTCGCATTTGAGGCCGTGCTTATACGGCAGATGCACGTGCCAATCCCACAGGGAATCAGGCCACACGTGTCGTCTCGGTAAATGGCTGCCATCTTCTCCCAGCATCGCCACCACCGACAGCTTGATGGTGACATCAGGATTCGCGTGGCGAGGTATAGGAATACCAGTCGCAGCCGGGCCGGGCTCTTTATAGTTGGCAGCACAGGCCAGTGCCGCCGGTTCAAAATCATCGATACCGGAGCTGCCGGCATACCATCGATTGTTCTTCACCACGTCATCAAAACCCGCGCCAAACTGACCCAACAGCTTGCCGATTTGTTCCATTTCGTGGTTGGTCTGGGCGACAATATCTCCGGGCGAATACACATCGCCGTTTACATAAATAGGGTATTGCGCGGATACAAAAATCATTTTGCCACTGCGCAACGCCTGGCAAAACGGAGACGGTAATGGTGACATACCGTCGTTCGATGCATAGGTGCGCGTAGTGCGTTCGCCGTTCTTACGGCGCATGGCGTAACCTTCGATCTCCACCCGCATACCTTGGTATGCCAGATACGGCACCGGAATCGCGTTGACAGTGGTTTGTGTACCTGGTGGTAAGCAGTCTCCAACCATATTGAGAAAGTCAATCTCATCCACCGATCCGTCGTTTACATAAAAGCAAAGTAACTGCACTAAATCCTGGAGATCACAATCGAGATTCTCCAGAACGGTGCCGAAATAGCTCATTGAGTTGGATGTCTGTGTTGCCAGATCGCCCGGGTTGCGGACCACCCCCTCCGGTGTGAGATCGACCTGACCACCCACCCAAATCATTTCACCGCAACGCACACCGTGTTTGTGCGTTACCGAGATGGGCCAATTCCAGTGGCCTTCCGGCCAAGCGTGTTTCTTTTTCATGTTGCCCTCGATTCCGTTGCAATCAGCGTACCGCGCTACACAGCGAACTATTGTTCAGCTTGCAAGGAAGTACAACCCATTCGTATTTCAGAAACAATGCTCGAACGGGCGGGGCCCAGGCGGACGACCCGTTCGAAATCCGAAAACGGGCCGAGCCGTCGATAATTCTGAGTCGACTAGCTGACCGGAAGACATCGCGGGTGTGGTCCGGTTTGCAGCCGCCGAGGCCTAAAGAAAATGGATCAATGGGACCAGTCGCTTTATCCTAAGTCACGATCCTAAAGAATCGAGAAAATCTATCGAGTCTGATCCCTTTATTTCCTGATCTGCATTTGCCATGATTGACCTGTTCATCGTGCTTGCCTTCGTCGCGTATAGCGTCGGCGTCGGGCTTTACTGGCGCCGGCAAGCCTCGAGAAGTCTCACCGAATATTTTCTCGCGGGCCGCAGTGTGCGCGGCTGGCGTGCGGGCTTGAGCATGGCCGCCACGCAGTTTGCGGCTGACACGCCACTGTTGGTAATGGGGCTTGTCGCTGTGGGCGGCATCTTCTCGCTATGGCGCCTATGGATCTATGCGCTCGCCTTTCTGCTAATGGGTTTTGTCCTCGGCAGAGCGTGGCGCCGAGCAGGGGTGCTCACCGACGCCGAGCTCACAGAGATTCGCTACAGTGGGCGTGGCGTGGTGTTGCTGCGTGGACTGAAGGCTGTGTATTACGGAACGGTGATCAACTGTGTCGTTATGGCGTTCGTTTTGATTGCCGCCACACGCTTGTTCGAGATCTTTCTGCCCTGGCACGATTGGCTGCCCGCGCGCGGGTTCGCGCTTGTCTCGGGCTGGATCGCA
>JAOTYM010000026.1 GCA_029861845.1 Gammaproteobacteria bacterium
GTTGAAATCGGGTTGCCACCCAGGGTGGAGGCGACCCATACGTAACGTCCATCACCCAACCTATCCTCGCGCACGATGTCCATGATGTCTTTGCGGCCACCAAAGGCGCCGATTGGGTAACCACCGCCCAAGGCTTTTCCATAGGCAACCAGATCAGGGATCACGCCATAGTATTCTTGGGCGCCACCGTATGCGAGCCGAAAGCCGGTGACGACTTCGTCGTAGATGAGCAACACATCACATTCACGGGTAAGGTCACGCAGGCCTTGGAGGAAGCCGGGTTCCGGCGGCGTACAACGTTGCAGTGGTTCGACGATCACACCGGCGAGCTGATCCGCGTAGTCACTTACAATCCGTTGTGTCGATTCGAGGTCGTTAAACGGCGCCACCAGCACGTCGTTTTTTACACTATGGGCGATGCCGGCGCTGGTCGGGTCCGGTTGCGGGAACGGTGGCGGATTCGACGGAAACAAACTGGTAACCCCAACCTCGTTGGCGCCGTGGTAGGCACCCTCGAATTTGAGAATCTTGGGGCGATCGGTAAAGGCACGCGCCAGGCGCTGGCAGTACATGGTGGCTTCGGTGCCGGAGGCGCAGAATCGTAACGACTCACAGGCGGGGCTCAAATGTACTATTTCTTCGGCCAGGCGTAACGCATGCTCGGTAATGTAAGCAAAGTTAGATCCCAGCAACGCCTGGTTGCTGACGGCCTCGACGATCTTGGGATGCGCGTGCCCGACCAACACGGAGCCCCAACCAATAGAGAAATCCATAAAACGTCGGCCATCACTATCCCAAAGCTCACAACCCTTGCCATTGGTGATAACCATGGCCAGCTCGGGCGGCAAATTGAATTCGCCGTTGGAGCCGGCGGGGAAAACCGCAAGTGAGCGATCTCTCAGAGTAGCCATAGCCTTAGAAGTATCATCTGCCGAGAACGAAAGTGCCAATCGCCAATTAGCCATGTAGCAAGATCGCCATGTGTATACAATCAACGGCGGCCAGCGTTTCATGACTATAACAAAAGTGCCGGAGGATAAGTTGTGACCGAGCAACCAGATTTTGTTATTGCACCAAGCGACATCGCTGTCGTGATGTACCCCGACAACAGCTTTGTCGGGCTGAAGGTCATTGACCCCGCTGATCAGAAACTATTCATCTCGTTGCCGGGAAGCGTCATGAAAGGACTCGGACAACAACTTCAAGAACTTTTTGACCAACACCCAGAAACGTTGAGCTGGCAGCCGGTCAGCGTGGCCAGTGAGGGCGAACCCGAAGGATAAACTGGTCAAGGGGTCTCCACCACCACACAACCTGGTACGCCCCCACCCTCGATTGCCTCATGCGCCTTGACAATATCTGTGAGCGGGTAGCGCTTGGCGACGCGATGCCTCAGCCTGCCCTCTTGAAGTCGAGTAACGATGTCCGATGCTGCTTGCTGCTTAGCCGCCTCCGGCATCGCATACACCAAGACTAGCCGTATCATAATGTCCTTGAACATGAGTGCATAGAACGGCAGCTTGGGTTCTGGCATCTGCGTGGATGAGTAGGTCGCGATAACGCCGCCATTAGCGATAACTTTCAGTGTGGTAGGTAAGTTAGCGCCAAACTCGACGTCGATTACGCGATTGACACCGGCACCGTCGGTGAACTCTGTTACCGCCTCGACCAGATTGTCTTTGCGATAGTTGACGATTACATCGGCGCCAGCCTCACGTACATCGTCCACGCACTCTTCCCGGCCGATGGTGGCGATGACGCGCGCACCGTCCGCTTTCGCCCATTGCACGGCGTAATAGCCGACTCGACCGGCAGCGCCTGTTACGAGAATGGTTTGTCCGGCGACGCTGCCGTCAGCAAACACGCACCGATGTGCTGTCATGACCGGGATTCCCATGCAGGCGCCGATGGCAAATTCGGTATTGTCGGGGAGCGATACGATACGTTCGATGGGCAAGGTCACGTACTCGGCGGCGGTACCCAATCGCCGCTGGTATTGCGCTTGGTAGACCCAGACCCGTTCGCCAATTCGCGATTCGGCCACACCCGGACCGACGGCATCGATGATGCCCGCCCCGTCGCTATGCGGGATAACCGGACCCTCGTCGACGGGTGCGGGTTGTAGACCAGCGCGTTTTTTGACATCGGACGGATTGACGGCTGAAGCATACAGCCGGATCCGGGCCTCCGCCTGAGCGGGTTCGGGCCGAGCTTGTTCGCCGACGATAAGCACGTCGGCGGCGGGCCCTTGTTTTTGAAACCATGCCGCTTGCATCGTTCGCACATTACCTAGGGCGTTTAGGATGCCGTAGTTTATCATTGTGTCCGTTTACTGCATCGATCGCTCGATTCGTGGATACCATAAGCCCAGGGTTATCGCACGCGTGACCATGAATATCATAAGTGAGAGCCAGAGTCCGTGGTTGCCTAGCAGCGGTATGAATAGCCAGATCGCCAACAGATAGACGAGCAGCGATAAAACCATACCGTTTCGCATCTCCACCGGTCGCGTGGTGCCAATGAAGATTCCGTCTAGCTGATAGCTCCAAACCGATAGCACCGGAGATACCAACACCCATATTAGGTAGTCGGCCGCCGCTAGGCGTACTGGTTCGATCCCCGTGATGACATTAATAATAGAAGTACCAAGCACCGCATAGAGGATAGTAAACAGTCCGGCCACGATAAGTGCCCATATCGTGGTGACTCGTACTGCCGTGCGGAAGGCACCGCGGTTGCGTGCACCATAGGCGCTACCCGCCAATGCCTCAACTGCGAACGCAAACCCGTCAAGTCCATAGGCTAAGAAATGCTGCAAGTGTAGTAAGACAGCATTGGCAGCCAGCGTGATTTCACCCATCTTGGTACCCATAGCGGTGAAATACGAAAACGCGAAAATTAGACAAAGCGTGCGTACAAAAATATTGATGTTTACGTGCAGTAGCGCTTTCAGTCTCGATATGTCAACGATACGCGCGCGTGCCCATTGACCACCAAGACGATTCAAATTGCGCATCACTAACCATGAAGCGAATGCGAGGGCAACGAATTCGCTGATCACCGATGCCAGCGCGACGCCTTGCACGCCCCAACCGAGACCCAAAACGAACAGAAGATCGAGAAACACATTGGTGATGTTAAGAACGAGCTGTAGCGCCAGGGCGGCACGCGTGTTGTGGATGCCGATGAGACAACCGAGAATGGCGTAGTTGGCCAGCGTTGCCGGCGCGCTCCAAACACGGACCACATAGTAGCTGTTCGCTAAGGATTCGAGTTCAACGCTGCCCGAAAAAGCCCAGAATGCGAGCAGACCTATGGGAAACTGGAGTGCCACCACCACGATGCCCAAGGCGACGGCAAGCAACAACGCGCGGGCTAGGGTGGCACGCACCTCATCGACATGTCCGGCACCGTAGGCCTGGGCGACGAAGCCGGTAGTGCCCATTCGCAAAAAGCCAAAGCCCCAAAACAGGAAATTAAAGATAATGGCGCCAAGCGCTACGGCGCCGATGTAGATGGCGTCCGGCAGGTGGCCGACCACCGCGGTGTCGACAGCGCCCACCAATGGCACCGACATGTTGGATAAGATAATTGGTCCGGCGAGCAGCCACACTCGATGGTGCCATTCACGCGGCGATGCGGGTAACGCGGTCAACGAGGGCGCCTATCGCAAGCCCTTAACAATCTGCGGGTAGTCGTGATGTTCCGGTGTAATGAAACCGCGTCTCACCAGAAAATCGATAATCACAAGGTTACAATTAAATTTGAACTCGGTGGTGTTGCTGACAACGTCCATGACACGATCGAGGGGCCATAGATAGAATGCCTCAACTTCGCCGTCGACCGGTTGCGGCTCGAAGTCGGGTGGCAGTTCAAGATCGCAAACAAACTGCACATCCGGCTTTAGCCCCTCAGGGACCTGCTTGCAGTAAGATATCGACCCGGCGCGGATTGCCCGCGATGCCAACGACGCCGGGATGCCGGCCTCCTCGTGACACTCCTTAATAACGTTCTCCTCTAGCGAGAGCCCAATCGGCAAGCCACCGGCGACCATATTGTCGAGCTTGCCCGGGAAGGTGGACTTGGTAGCAGAACGACGCGCAATCCACATTTTTAGCCCTCGTCCATTGGCTACAAAGCCATTGATATGAACCCCGTAGGCGCGCATGCCGAGACAAGGCAAAGCGGCGCGTTCCATCTGTAACAGTGGTTCGCCGCCGAACACGGTCGTAACTGGGTAAATCTCATCACGCCAGGCCGGGATCACCCCGACATCTCGCAGTGCTTCGAGCACGGGTTTGATGGCGGTTGATCGTAACTCGGGGGAATCCAACCGGGGATCTAGCGAGATCGTGTCGGGCGTGATTTCAAAAACATCGGGGTAGTCGGCAAGTCGGTCCATCATGTCGTGGCGCACCCAACCGACTCGGTGTTGTCTGATATATAAAGGTTTGAATTGCGAGAGGTCGTGTTCGTTGCACTCACGTATACGGTCGAGAAAGCTCATCCTGCGGTGAGAATCTAAAGATCAGTGTAAATTGGAAATCGTCGACACAATTCCGCTACTTGCGTGCGAGTTGCTTGTTCGATACGGGTGTTGTCGTCTGGGTTTATAACCAGTGTTGCTAATACATCAGCGGCCCAGTTGCCAATCTGTTGAAATTCGGAGATGCCGAACCCGCGCGTGGTGCCGGCGCTCGATGATAAGCGCAGGCCAGAGGTGACAGCCGGCGGTTGCGGGTCACCCGGGATCGCATTCTTGTTACAAGTTAGGCCGGCCGCCTCTAAGCTGGATGAGGCCGCTTTACCGGTCAGGCCTTGCGGGCGCAAATCCACCAGCATGAGTGCGGTGTCGGTGCCGTTTGCGACAAGGGTGAAACCGCGTTCTTGTAAAGTCTTGGCCAAGGTACCGGCGTTTTCTACCACTCGCTTGGCATATTGCTTGAACTCTGGTCGCAGCGCTTCTCCGAAGCATACCGCTTTTGCGGCCACCGCGTGCAAAATAGGACTGCCCTGTAGACCGGGGAACAAGGCTGAGTTGATCTTTCTTCCTAGTTCGAAGTCGTTGCTAAGAATAGTCCCCCCGCGGGCGCCGCGCAGGCTCTTGTAAGTCGTGGTCGTCACGATATCTGCATGGGGAAACGGGTTGGGATGGACGCCGCCGGCAACCAGGCCGGCGAAGTGGGCCATGTCAACGAGCAGCAAGGCGTCGGCACGATCGGCGATCTCGCGAAAGCGGCCGAAATCGATGAACCGTGGATAGGCCGAACCGCCAGCAATGACCAGCTTTGGGCGGTGTTCCGCGGCTAGTGCTTCCGCTGCGTCATAGTCGATAAGCCCAGATTGTTCCGATACGCCGTAGTGCACAATGTCGAACCACTTGCCCGAGAGATTTGGCGTGGCGCCATGGCTCAGGTGTCCGCCCGCCGACAGCGCCATGCTTAGTATAGTGTCGCCCGGTTGTAAAAACGCGAGATAGACAACTTGATTTGCCTGGCTGCCTGAGTGTGGTTGTACGTTTGCATATGAGCAGCCGAATAGTTGCTTCGCGCGTTCGATCGCGAGCTGTTCGAGGGTGTCGGCGTGCTCGGCGCCGCCATGGTAGCGCCGGCCGATATAGCCCTCCACCGTCTTGTTAGTAAGGACAGAACCTTGCGCCTCTAGCACCGCGCGGCTGACCAGATTCTCGGACGCGATTAATTCGATCTGGTCCTGTTGTCGTTCGAGCTCGGCATTAATCGCTTCGGCTACACGCGGGTCTATGTCCGAAAGCGAACTGGTGAAATAGCCTCCGTGAGGTTCGTTCACGCGGAGGCCTTGGCCAACAGACAGTCATCCGCCAGCGGCGTTACCGGCGTTAGGTCGCGATGATGCTGGTGTTCGGGACGTTTGTACCGGGTCAGTGCATTTGATACGGGATTTACGATCAATGAAAAGATCCGGCGGGACCAAGGCGACAGGTTTATTGATGAACCATGCACGAGGGTGTCGACAAAAATGAGCGCCGTGCCAGCAGCGCCTTTGGCCGCAAATAGGCCGCCCTTATCAACCAACGCCTTTACCGTTTCTCTATCTACTATCCAAAGCGGGTAACTTGTGGTTACGGTGTCGAGGCTCGTCGGAGCCGGACCATATTTGTGTGATCCGCGAATGAAGACGAGTGGCCCGTTAAATTCGTTAACATCGTCCAAGAAGATGTGAAGATTCAGTGCCAGCGGCTTTGGTACGCCATCCTCGCCATGGTGGGTCGCAAAATCATAATGCCATTGCCAAGCTTCGCCCGAGAAAGCTTCTTTGGCGTTCACTTTGACCTGCTGGATGTACATGTCCTCGCCAAGTAGTTGCATGGCTGGCTCGAGCAGTCTGGGGTGGCGCACGATGCGAGCAAATACTTCATTGCGCAAGTGCAAACCCATAGCCGTACGTACGACGTCACTATCTTTCTCGCGAAAGTTTTCCGCACATCTCTCTGAGAACAGCGGCGGCAGTTGAGACCGCATCAGGGCTACTTCCTCTATGGAGAACAGCTCTGGGATCACCACAAAACCGTCTTCGCTTAAGCTTTGTAGCTGTGGCTTGCCTAGCTTCATTGTCACTGGCGCAATACTTGCCCAAACCTCGAGCTATGGTCTGCGCGCGATCAGATCGATCTCAACCCGGGCGCCACCGGCGAGTGCGGTAACGCCAATGCAAGTACGGGCTGGGCGTTGGCCCTCTGGAAGATAGCTGGCATAAATGCGATTCATGACATCATAGTCCTGTTCGAAGTGAGTAAGAAATACGCGCGCCGAGACTACATTTTCGAATCCAGCGCCGACGCCCTGCAATACGGTACGCAGATTTGCCATGACCTTGTGAGTCTGTGCCTCAATACCCTCCGGTATCGTTCCCGGGTCGTAGTCGATGTCACTGGCGATTTGTCCGGTGACCAAGAGCCATCCGTCGACTTCGACAACATGACTGTAAGGCGCAACCGGTTGCGGTGCCCCGCTGATCATGTGGAAAACCGGTATGCTCATCACGTCGTTCTCTGGTTTGGTGTTAGGGCGGCACTGCACCGTGTTCGTATCGTGTCGATGTCAGCGCTCGCGATGGCGTGCCCCCTGTCTTCCTCTTCCGTCTTGGGGGAAGGTCGGGGGGTTAGTGCGCCATGAAGACCGGTACTTTCGAGACAGACAAGATATGCTGCGTGGCGCCGCCGAAGATCATTTGGCGAAGTCGGCTGTGGGTAAATGCACCCTTCAGCAGCAGATCTGCACCAACGCGATCCGTCTCTTCGAGTATGGCTTCGCCAGATGTGCGCGGTCCCGGCTCGACAATTTCGGTCTGCGCATTGATATCATTGTGCACAAGGTGTCGCGTTACTTGTTCTGCATCAGGGCCTGGCACCGTACCACCCTGTACGGTAAGTACCACAACCTTCTCCGCTGCCTGCAGCAGTGGCATCCCCAATGCAATCGTGCGGGCAGTCTCGGTGCTGCCGTTCCAGGCGACGACGATAGTCTTGCCCAGGGTGGCTGGCGCTTTATCGGCCGCCACCATGACCGGCCGTCCGCTTTCAAATAGTGCCGCCTCGCACATGGCATTGCGGTCGGCAGCGGACTGCTGAGTAGCGCACCCAACGACGATTAGATCGAACAATCGACCGTATTCGCCGACCACTTGGCTCTCCAGCCCCTCCAATTCTCGCCAACCGGCAGTTGCGTTATCGCCAACAATCGTTATGTCGCGAAACGGTACGTGCCTCTCTTTCATGAATTTTTCAAAGCGCTCGCGTGCTCCGTCCGCCAAGCGACGTCCCTCTTCGGCCAGTTGGGTAAGGTATTCACCGGGGATGGTAATACCCTCGCCTGCGATGATCGGCGGCGGTTGCAGCACAAACAGGCCCTCGATATAGCTGCCAAACCGGGTGGCAACCAAATGCGCCATCTCTAGCGCACTCTGGGTGGCGTCGCTACCGTGAAACGGTACAAGTAGTGTTCTCATCACCGGTTCCGAGTCGATCTGTTTTGCCAAGGTTAACACCTTGACTTGTCCAGGACCATTGCTGCTGAGCGCTCAGCAGTCCGCAATGCGTCGGCAGCCCAAAATCCGTATGATCTGGCAGGCATATGCATTTACCGCACTGGAGTCATTGTGCCATCCACGTTTCTTAGCCGACCGTCACCTTTAGTTGGCATCCTTATCATGGTTGCCTCCACCGTGGCATTTGCGGGCATGCACGCGGGTGTACGTTATTTGTCCATAGAACAGCATTTGCATCCGTTTGAGATCGCCTTCTTCCGTAACTTTTTTGGGTTTTTGGTGCTTGTCCCCTGGTTTGTACAAAAGGGCCTCAGTCTTTTGCGCACCCAGAGATTCGGGCTGCACACGGTTAGGGCGCTGATAAACCTGGTGGCAATGCTTTTGTTTTTCGTCGCCCTTAGCTTGACACCACTCGCACAAGTACAGGCGTTGGGCTTTACGGCGCCGTTGTTTGCAACCCTCCTGGCGGTGCTGGTGTTGAGGGAAAAAGTATTCTTATGGCGCTGGGGCGCTCTGATCGTCGGCTTCATTGGCGCCCTAATCATCATTCGCCCCGGCCTCAAGATCATCGATGTAGGGTCGTTGTTCGTGTTGAGCTCGGCTGCGATATGGGCCGGGACAATCATTATTATCAAGATACTTTCGCGCACCGATTCGTCAGTGACGATTACCGCTTACATGGTGTTGCTGATGACACCGCTGTCGTTGATACCGGCCGTATTCTATTGGCAGTGGCCCGACTTCGAGCAGTGGTTGTGGCTGGTATTTGTCGGTATGTCCGGCACCTTGGCGCAACTAGGGATGGCCCAGGCATTCCGGGTAGCAGAAGCAACGGCTGTGTTGCCGTTTGATTTTATGAAACTGGTTTGGGGGGCCGCTATTGGGTATCTCTTGTTTGCTGAGGTGCCCGATGTCGGTGTCTGGATCGGCGGCACCACCATTTTTGCCGCCGCCACTTATATTGCCTATCGCGAGAGTCAGACAAAGGTGAAGCCGGCAACGGCATCGCTAAGCGACACCAAGGTAACACATTCAGAATCTGGTCCCGGTCCTTAATGTTGGCGATGCTAACGGCCAAGATTTCTAAGCAACAATAGGGTCGAGTCTAGAGTCCGATTAGCCCGATCTTAAGGCGATCGAAGGTAGCAGCGTCAAACCACGCCACCTGTCGGTCGAACCACGTTTCAACTTTGCCCAGCGGAAATCGCTCCTTCGACGCTGCGAGATCGGTCGTTCCGATCAGACAGGCGCAGGGTGAATCGCCGAACCGCATCAATCGTTTGTGAAGCCAACCGTGTGGTCTGGGTGGGGTGGCCAGCGCAAAGGGTTGATTCTCAAAATGGGCTAGGGTGGCGGCAAAGCTCAAAGATTCGCATACCGTCGGCGGTGGCAGATCGTACAGGCGTTGAAACAGTTTACTTGCCCTATCCAAGTCGGCGATCGCGAGTATCACCAGCCCCACTGCCTTCAACTCGGTGTCGGCTACGCTAACGGAAGGCTTAACGCGATAGTGGCGCGGAGTGCGGTCCTTGAGCACGAACGGCAATAACGCCCCCATAGCGTGATCACCGAGGATCACTTGATCCCATTCCACCCGGGTGCCGTCGGGCCGGTCGCGGAACACAGGGGTCGGCCCCTCTACCTTGATGCCCAGGGCTCGGGCGCGTTGTGCTTCAGCCGCCACGTCGTCCGTCTCCAACGCCCAGGCGCAGGGCCCGCCGTCGCCGACAATGTGCTCATGCCACCACGGTGAAACTCGGTCTGGCCGTAAGCTTGAAATCAACTCGATATAGGAACCGTCGTCGAAACCGAGCAACGACATATGAGTGACACCATTGGAGTGTGGGCCACCGTAATCAGTCGCCAACTCTACTTCCGCAAACGCACTTTGTAATGGCTCGAGGCGCGATCCAGCGATAGCCACATGATCGATCTTTAGCTTCACGGCTACCGCATTACAAACGGATTGGGAACGTCAATTGCGGTTGAGATCCACACACTCTTGGTTTGCATGTAATCGCGGATCATTTCTTGACCGTTCTCTCGGCCCAATCCGCTGGCCTTGTAGCCGCCAAAAGGAGACATGTAACTGACCGCGCGGTAGGTATTGACCCACACCGTCCCCGCTTGTAGACGCTCCGCCATTGTAATGGCGCGACGAATATCTTGCGTCCACACGCCAGCCGCGAGCCCATAGACAACGTCATTACCGATAGCGACCGCATCATCTTCGTCTTTGAAGGGAATGACCGACAATACTGGACCGAACACTTCCTCCTGCGCGATGCGCATGGCATTGTTCACACTTGTAAAGATCGTTGGCTCAACAAACCAGCCGTCACCACATTCGGGTCGGCTCGCTTTGTCACCACCGAGTCGGGTCTCGGCGCCTTCATCTTTAGCGATACCGATGTAATCAAGCACCTTCTGGTATTGCGGTTTGTTGGTTACGGGCCCAACTTGCGTCTCTAGTTGCATCGGATCTCCCATCTTAGCGGTCTTAGCGAAATCGACGAGCTTTTCAACAAACTCATCGTGAATACTTTCCTGTACGAGCAATCGGGAACCGGCAATACAGGTTTGACCGGTTGCAGCAAAGATTCCCGATATGGCGCCCTTCACCGCATTGTCGATATCAGCATCGGCGAACACGATATTGGGCGACTTACCGCCGAGTTCCAGGCTTACCCGTTTGAGGCCTCGCGCACCGGTTTCGTAGATCTTTTCACCGGTCGCTTTCGACCCGGTAAACGCTACTTTGGCAACAAGCGGGTGTTCCACCAGAGGTGCGCCAACGTCTGGGCCGAAGCCGGTAACAACGTTGACCACGCCCGGGGGAAAGCCGGCTTGCTCGAACACCTTCATGAACTCGAGTATCGACGCCGACGTATATTCGGACGGTTTGATCACTATCGTGTTGCCGGCGGCAAGGGCGGGTGCAAGCTTCCAGGCGGTCAGTAACAGCGGCGAGTTCCAGGGCACGATCGCCACCACCACACCAAGCGGTTCATGGCGCGTGTAGTTGAAGTTACCGGGTTTGTCCACCGGAATGACGGCACCCTCTATCTTATCGGCGAGCCCGCCGTAGTAGTAATACCACTGCGGCAAATAGTTGAGTTGCGCGCCCATTTCGGCAAGCAGCTTACCGTTGTCGCGCACCTCGATATTTGCAAGTTCCTGCGCATGTGTCATTAGCAGGTCACCGAGCTTGCGCAGCAATGCCCCGCGCTGCGACGCTGATAGTTTGGGCCATTCACCACTCGAGAAAGCCTTGTGGGCAGCCTGTACCGCGCGATTGGTATCGTCGCGGTTACCCCGCGGGATTAGCGCCCACGGTTGCCCCGTAAAAGGATTGTCGCTTTCAAAGTAATCGCCGGAGCAGGATTCAAGCCACGCTCCGTCGATGTGCATTTTATATTTCTCAGTACCTGTGTTTGGGCATGCATGGCAGGCTCTCCTAGTTGGGGCGCTAAATCCTTGTTAGAGCGGCTATTTGTGCAAGTCCCGGTGCTGGTCTCCAGGACCATATCGATGGCCTTTTTTGGTGTGTGGCGCGCTCTTTGTATCTACTAGGTGTCGGCTTAACGCTATCAATGGCTTGAGGGCTGCGCGGACGATGGCCCTAAGCGGGTCACTCTCGCGGATGCGGTCAGCGATGGCGGGGCTATATCGGTAGTAGAGCTCGACAAACTTCTTGCCCACTGCGTTAGGCATCAAATATTGATCTCGGAAGGCGCGTAAGATTGCAACCTCTTTCGCCATCGGGCTGCCGAAGGCAGCGGTGGCGATGAAGCAATTGTCTTCGCTGCAATTAATACGCGTTTCATCCTCGAAACTATTATTAGCAAGGTTCGGATCCAACTCGCTTAAGCTCACGCTCGCGATGTTGATGACTTGTTGCACCACATCGGCACTAACGCGCAGCGTAATTGTCTCGCTGTTACCACCAGTCAGCGTCGCCAGATCGCAGGTAAGGGTGCTGACTGACAGGGTGCAACTACCGGCACTTGGGTCTACGGACACGAATGTGACGCCACTGGGAAGGGTATCGGTAATCGTCACACCGGTAGCATCGTCGGCGCTGTTATTCACCACGGTGATGACATAGGTCAAGATGTCGTCCCGGTCCGCACAGTCATCAAAATCGGTCTTGGTCAGGGCCAGGTCTACGCCGGGTGTAAACTCAAAGGCACCGATGTCGCAGATACCGGCGACCGGAAACGGACGGGCGACGCCACGTTGGTCGGTGGTCGGGCATGTGGCATTGCTACCGCTATCAATCGCTGGACTACCTACGGATAGCGCGCGAGTCTGTGTGGGCCCGCCATTGCTGGCTAAAACACCCAGAAGCGGATTTCGATTCGTGATATCCCCCGCACCAGTGAAACCACACGTATTGGCGCTATCCAGATTATTGCCGCCGGATATGATCGTGCCGCTGCAATTGTTGCCGACGTTATTGGCGACAATAGTATTGGTCAGTGTCGCGGTGCCGTTGTTTAAAATTCCACCACCGTTGTTGATCGCGGCCGAGTTGTTGCTAGTGGTAGCGTTGTTGACTGTTACGGTGGCGCCAGTGGCGTTAAAAATGCCACCACCGGCATCGCTGGCAGTATTGTCTGTAATCGTGCTGTTAGTAAATATCGCGCTGCCAGCATTGAACATGCCGCCACCATCAGTACCCGTACCCGTGGCGTCATTGTTGGTCAGTGTACTCGTCGTAACCGTGAGCGTATTCCCGCTGCCGTTGAAAATACCGCCACCGCCATTACCACTGGCGTTATTGTTAATCAAAGTACTGTTAGTAAGTGTCAGGGTGCCGAGGTTGAGAATGCCGCCGCCATCGATGCCGGTTACATTGCTGCTAAGCGTGGTAGCACTGAGCGACAACGTCCCGCGATTGCGAATACCGCCTCCCGACTCGCCAGGGACGTTGCCATTTTGGACCGTTAGATTGGAGATGGTGACCGTGACACCGGTACCGGAGGGGTCAATGTCGAAAACGCGGTCGACGCTGCCACCGTTAATAAAGGTATTCGTGGTTCCAGTGCCAGTTACCGTGACATCTTGGGTGATGTCAAGATCACCCGAAAGCGCTAGATCGTCTGCCGCCGCACCGGTCAATGTGTAGGTTGCGGCGCCTAGCGTGATCGCATCGGTGCCTGCCAAGGCATTGGCCTCTTGGACAGCCGCACGCAAGGTGCAATTGCTCGACGCGTCGGCACAGATGCCGTCGCCGGGAGTGACGTCGGGTACATCCGCGGTGCTGTTTACGATGAAGGTGACGGGCCAGGCTGGGGTCGCCATGCCGAGTTGCATGATGACTACGACAATAAGGCCGTAAAACCGTATTCGCCAGATTGCTTCGCCGATACCAAAACAATACATGGTCTAGCCTTCCGGCTCTGCGGTTCTATTGGTTGTAGCTGCTCCGCGGAGCCGATCGTACTGTGGTCCAGCCCTAATGATACCGCTTATTCGGTAGCTTTGCTCCCCAGCAGGGATTGGCGAAAACGATTTTTCAGATAAGTCCCGTCGCGTGGCGGAAGAACGGTTGTCACCGGTGTGGCCGTAACCTTAACGGCAGTGAAGATCGGGCCGGTTTGCTGGCAGATCACGGGTATTACGGCTTCGAGCTCATCGTCGTTGTACACCGTGGCGCTATACGCAAACCCAGCTGCGGCGGCAACCCCGGCGAGATCAACGCCATGCTTGGTATGTGTGTCTTGCATGCCGGTCTCGCCATAGGATTCATTGTCAATAACGATGAGCGACAGGTTAGAAGGCCGCTGTACGGCGACGGTGGCGATGCCGCCGAGACCCATCAGTTGTTCGCCATCGCCGGTGATCACAAGCACACGCCGTTGCGGCTGCGCCAAGGCTAGGCCCAGGCCGACCATGGCCGCGCCACCCATAGCACCCCAAAGATAGAAGTTATTGACATGATCACCGGCAGCGGCGACATCCCAGGTAGTGCTACCGAGCCCGGTCAAGAGTAACGCATCACCACGGTCACGTAGTATGCGTGCGACCACGGCTCGACGATCAAGCGTAATGTCCTTACGGCTGGTCATCGCCCCAGTTCTTGAATCCGATAATCCTTTGCGAGATCAGGACCGCTACCGCACGGTAGGCGTCAAAAGCCAGACGCGCGGCGGCATCCACTGTTTCGGCTAGTCTGTCGGCCGTATCGACTGGCCGCACAATGACCCCCATGCTCTCCAGTACCCGCTTCGTGCCTTGCCCCATCGGCACCTGCCAGGGATTAAATTCACCCCACTGACCGCGCATGGTGACCAGGGTCAGAAAGGGAAAGCGACATTCTTGGATCATCGACAGCATGTTGATGCAATTGCCGACACCACTCGATTGCATAAGCAAGACACCGCGTTCGCCACCCAACCAAGCGCCAGCGATGATGCCAATGCCTTCTTCTTCCGTTGTTAGCGCGATAGTGTTTAGGGTGGGATCGTTCTTACTGCGTTCGATCAAACGTATATGTCCGGCGTCGGGTACATACGCTACTTGTCGCACATTGATCTGCTTTAAAACGTCGAAGATCTCGTCGGCCCATGGTTGCGTATCTGTCATGGCTTATCGACGCTCTGGTACTTAGGCGTGGCCTTGG
The DNA here is from genome assembly GCA_029861845.1 of Gammaproteobacteria bacterium. GTDB lineage: Bacteria > Pseudomonadota > Gammaproteobacteria > Acidiferrobacterales > SPGG2 > SPGG2. The sequence continues at coordinate 14,654 of JAOTYM010000026.1, forward strand.
GCAGGCAGTACGCCGTTGGGTGTAACTAGAATCTTGCCACTACGGCCACTACGTCCGGCATGGGCAATCGCGGTCCTGATGTCTTCGATGGGGTAAGTCTTCTCGATATCGACATGTAACGAGCCGTCGGCAATGCGCCCCGCGAGTTGCCCGTAGAGTGCAGTGATGTCATCGAATGACATTTTGGGTAGTACCTTCGCCAGCCAGAACCCGGTCAGCGTGATACCGCGGAAGATCGTTTGGTCGCTTCGCAACATGCAGGGTTTGCCGGATAGCAGGCCGTAATTCACGATGGTGGCGCCATCGGTCAGACAATCGGCAAGCCGCATGCAGATATCACCGGCAACCGCGTCGATGGCGAGCCGAATCGCTGCGTTGTCAGCCGCTGATTTCACACGCGCCGGGAGGTCATCGCCATCGACCAATACCACATCGGCACCAATCGCCGTTAGTGGTTCGATCAAGGCGGCGCGCCGTACCACGTTCACGGTGCGAATGGCGCTGGCCTTTGCAAGTCGAATGATGTTATGACCGACACCGGAATTCGCGGCATCCTGGATCAACCAGTCGCCTGGGTTAAGGGTTTCGTAGTCGTGTAGCATTAACCACGCCGTGGCCGGGTTGATCTTTAGCATGGCAAGTTGCAGTACATCCACCCCATGCGGCACTTTGAGCACCTGGTGATGTTTTACTTTGCGCTGTTGCACCCAGTTATCGCGGCCCATCAGGATCACACGATCACCCGGGGCGACATTGCTCACGTCGATACCAACGCGTGTTATGCAACCGACTCCCTCGGAGCCGGGGATGGCCGGGAGCACTGGCTTGATGGCATAGTCACCGGCGATGGTAAGCAGGTCCACCGGGTTTATTGGAAACGCCTCGACCTCGACTACCACTTCATCATCCAGCGGCACACCGACATCGTCGACTTCGACACAGTCAGTGACTTCGTGCGGCGGTCCGAAGGATGTGAATTGTACAATCTTCATCGGGCTGGCGTGTCGTCAGTCGTTACGAAAGCGAAATTCATGACGTTGGGCAAACAATCCGAATATGCCACCGGTGTGAACAAAAACAATATTGTTCGCGCTACTTAAACGGCCGTTTTCGATTTCTTTGAGCATGGCGTGGAACGCCTTACCGGTGTAGACGGGATCTAGAATGATGCCTTCGGTCTTTGCCACCCGGCTGATGGTGTCGAAAACTACTGGCTCGGCTTTGCCGTAGCAAGGACCGAGATAGCCATCGATGACATTGATGGCTGGCGTTTGGACATCTAGGTCCTGTCCGTAGCGTTCCCTCCACGCACGCAAATCGTTACGGATTTTGGCCTCGAAATATTGGGCGTTATCATCCGCTACATTGATCCCCCAAACCGTTGTACCAATGTTGTGATAAATATTTCCGGCGACAAGGCCGGCAAGCGTGCCACCCGAACCGTTGGCACACACAATAAAGTCGGGCGAAAACCCCAGGTCTTCGCTTTCGGTCTTTAGTTCCTTGCAGGCCACCACATAACCCCACAAACCGATTTCGTCACTCGCGCCGGCCGGTACGATAAACACCTTGCGGCCCAGTTTTACATAGTGTTCTGCCAATTCTGAAAAGATTTCGCTGTGGCGCGCGTAATACTCCTCGCGCGGATAAAACGAGAATTCGGCGCCGACGATGTGATCGAGGAACAAATTACCGTCGGGCAGTCCCGCCGGCACACCGCGCAAAAACAAATGTACCTTAAGACCTAGGCGTGCGCCGATGATCGCGGTGGCGCGACAGTGATTAGACTGCAGTCCACCGCAAGTTATGAGGGTGTCGCAGCCTTCCGTCAACGCTTGCGCAAACGTGAATTCGAGTTTGCGTACCTTGTTGCCGCTGAGGGCTGAACCGGTCAGGTCGTCACGCTTCATCCATATTCGCGGCCCACCGATTTCTCTCGATAGCCTGTCGAGCGGTACCAGTGGCGTAGGCAGTCGCGCCAGCGAAAGGCGCGGAGGCTGTGTAATCCGCATTCAGTTTCGTCGAGGCGAGCAAAGAACATTAAACCGAAGAAAACGCACGTGCTAACTCCTCTAACTTCTGCTCCTCTTCGCTCGAGATTTTGCCGATACCGAGAAACCCGCCGGCTGCTTCGGCCACCGTGCGGGCGCGACCGAGCAGGTCTTTTTCGAGTTTATCCTTGGTCGCCGTATCCATCGTACTGGCAAGCGCCGCGACATAGTCTTTCCAGGCTGACAGCACTTTGTAGCTCGGTCGTTTAGCTAGCCATCCGTCCAGCAGTGCCGCGCTTTCACCGCTTAGGCCTGCGTCCTTGGCGGCAGACAGAATGGCGCTGCGTTCGTTATCGTCCATAGTGCTATCCGCCCACGCGACTTCTACTAGGGGAACCAGAGATAGCGCTGCCAATGTATCGCTATGGATGTCGAGTGCGATAAGGTGTTCGAGCACCGCATCATCGGTAATGCCAGATGCGGCCGCAAGGGCCTGCTTCTTGTCCTTCGCTTGCTCTTTTTCTTGTAGGGTCTTTCGGAGTTTTTCGCTTTCCTTGGCGAAGAATGATTCCTCCAATGCTTTTCTGCGACCACCGAGAATTTCATCACTCATGTTTGCATTCCTCTACCATTGTGGTGGTGTTTTAAAGGGCCCGCGCGCATTCTAACAAGCGCGTCGATTGCACAATAAGCGTTGCCCACAAATAGGCGATTGGGCGTTCTACAGTCGGCCTTCAATAGCACTAATAAACATCGCCTTCATTTCGGCCGGTCCGGCGGGTATTGGGTTTCCACCGGCGGTCGGATCAACCGCCGCCATCTCCGATAGTTCGTCGAGCCTATCATCACCGACCCCGAGTTCTTTAAGCGTATGCGGGATCTCGATTTCTTCGCGTAGCTGCAACACCCAATCCATCACCGCTTGAAACGACGGCTTAGGCAGATCTAACCACGCGGCCAACCGTATCAGTTTCTCCTCTATGGCGGCGCGATTGAAGGCAAGCACGTAGGGCATGACCACCGCGTTGGTGAGCCCGTGATGAGTATCGTAGTGAGCACCGACGGGATGAGAAAGCGAGTGGATTGCACCCAGTCCCTTCTGAAACGCGGTGGCGCCCATGCTGGCCGCCACCATCATGTTGGCGCGGGCCTCGAGGTTATTACCTTGGCGAACCGCAGTAGGTAACCACTGTTTGACCAAACGCATACCCTCCACTGCGATGCCGTCAGCCATGGGGTGAAACGGCGGTGCACAATAGGCCTCGAGGCAATGGGCCAAGGCATCCATACCGGTAGCGGCGGTAATTGCCGGTGGTAGCCCCACGGTCAAGGCCGGATCTTCGATGACGATTGCAGGCAACATCTTCGGATGGAAGATCACCATTTTTGTCGCCGTCGCTTCGTTGACGATCACCGACGCACGACCAACCTCCGAACCAGTGCCGGCAGTAGTTGGTATAGCAATAATTGGCGCGATGTCATCGGTCTGCGCTGCCTTCCAGTTATCGCCGGCATCTTCAAAATCCCACATCGGTTTCTGTTGACCGGCCATAAACGCAATGGCCTTGGCGGTATCGAGCGCACTGCCACCGCCGAATGCAATCACCCCATCATGACCACCATCGCGATAGTGTTTCAGACCATCGTCTACGTTGCGGCCTATAGGGTTGGATTTCACGTCGCTGAACAGGCCGGTGCTAATCCCCTGCGCTTGATTACTGGCGATCGCCTCTTGCACCATCGGCAAGCCTGCCAGCCCCGGGTCGGTGACGATAAGTGGTCTTGTCGTGCCGAGCTCGCGGCAGGCGTCGCCGAGTTCAGCGATGCGACCGACACCGAATCGCACCGCGGTGGGAAAATTCCAATTACCCTTGAGTTCAGGTTTATCGTTCATTCTAAGTCGCCGTTCGTAGATGAAAGGATTTAGGTCGGGTGAGATGTTCGTAACCGACGGTCGATAGTGTGCAACCGCGGCCGGAATCCTTGACGCCCACCCACGCCAACGCCGGGTCGAGGTAGTCCGCGCGATTCATGAACCATGTGCCGGTGTTAACACGATCACCGATCTCGATGGCCGCTTGTTCATCCTCGGTCCAGATCGATGCGGTAAGGCCATAGTCACTGTCGTTCATAAGGTCTATCGCCTCCTCATCGGAGCGCACCTTCATGATGCCGACGACCGGCCCAAAACTCTCTTCGGTCATGACTCGCATGTTATGGTCGACGTCGACCAAGACCTGTGGTGCGAGATAGGGTGTGCCCGGCTTATTGGCTCGGAAAAGACTACTATCGACCAGCGCCCGCGCGCCGGCGGCAACTGCCTCGTCGCTCTGCTTACGGACAAAGTCAGCCGCCGACGTACGCACCAAGGGCCCAAGATTAGTCTCCGGTTCCAGTGGATTGCCTAAACGGTACTGCTTCGTCAGATCGACAAAACCCTCGACGAAGGAATCATAGAGCTTTTCATGGACGTAGATTCTCTCGATGGCACAACACGACTGGCCAGAGTTAAAGAATGCGCCGTCGACCGTGTTCTCGATCGCGTGTGTAAGGTTTACGTCGGACCGTACATAGGCTGGGTCTTTGCCGCCAAGCTCAAGACCGGTGCCAACAAAACGTGACGATGCCGCTTGCTGAATGCTATGGCCACCCCCGACCGATCCCGTAAAGGCAACGAAATCTATACGCGGATCTTTAATGGCCTGTTCAGTGCTGGCGTGATCCAGGTGCAATACTTGAAACACGCCTTCAGGGAGGCCTGCTTCGTTAAAGCATTGCGCGAAGCGTTCACCACAAAGCGGTGTTTGTGAAGAATGCTTCAATATGACCGCGTTGCCGGCCATGATCGCCGGCACCACACTGTTAACAGCGATCAGATAGGGATAGTTCCAAGCAGCAACCGTTAATACGATGCCAAGCGGTTCGCGCCGAATAAATCGCGTAAAGCCCGCCTTTGGTTCGGTCTGCACGTCGGCAAGCGCCGTTGGCGCGATATCGATCATGTAGCGCGCACGTTCCTCGAAACCACGCACCTCGCCAGGCACCGCGCTGACGGGGCGACCCATTTGCCAAGTCAGCTCGGGGGCGATATCGTCGGTCTTGGCGACAAAGGCGTCGGTGAATCGCGTACAGTACTGGGCACGCTCGGCGATGGGCACATTTCTCCAAGCCGTTTGCGCCGCCCCCGCGCTGGCAAGCGTAGTCGCTATCTCTTTGGCTGATGCATAGGGACGCTCCACGTAAACACTGCCATCGACGGGAGAGATGGTTTTTTGGGTTGCGCTCATGGGTTTTCCTGGCAATGTTGAGCCGGAGATTCTAGCCTAAATCGCTTTTCCGAGAGAGTCTAAATTGTGGTGCAATAGCAATCAGCGCCAGCAACGCTCAAAAGCGCAATGGTTACCAGGCATGAAGGCATCGATTTTGTCGCCACAACCGTCGTTTGACCCTTGGTGGTGGGAAGCCGCACCGCCGGCGGCTGCCACCGCTAGTGATGTACCCAGTGCGGCCGACGTCGCCATCGTCGGTGCCGGCTACACCGGGCTTTCGGCTGCCCTGACTTTGGCGCGCGCGGGCCGTGGTGTGGTGGTATTCGATGCCGGTGATCCTGGTCAGGGTGCCAGTAGTCGTAATGGTGGCATGCTGGGTAGCGGCCACAGGGTGAGCTTCGCGACCATGTCTGCCCGTTATGGCCGCGCCACGGCGGTGGGGATTCTTAAAGAGGGCTTGGCCTCACTTGCGTATACCGCCGATCTTATTCGACGGGAGAACATTGATTGTCACTTTTCACAGACGGGAAGATTCCGCGCCGAGTTTCATGCCAAACACTATGACAACCTGGGGCGTGAAGTCGATTTCCTGCGCAAGGAGTTTGGGGTCGAAGTCGACATGGTGCCTAAAGCCGAGCAACACCGCGAGGTTGCGACGGATATCTATCACGGGGGTTGTGTCTATCATCAACACGGCGCGCTGCATCCGGCGCTATTCCATAAAGGTCTTCTCGATCGTGTCGTGGCCGCTGGCGCCACGGTGATCGGGCGCACACCGGTAACTGCGATCGAGCGCATTAAGGGCAGTTTTTCAGTAATTACCGATCGCACACCGTTGACGGCAGGAAATGTAATTGCCGCTACTAACGGTTATACCGGTGCCGTTACGCCGCAGCTACGGCGTCGAGTAGTACCGGTACCGAGTTTTATTATTGCTACCGAGCCACTGTCTGCCGAGACCATCAACGAATTGATACCGAACGGCCGCACGATCGTTGAGACCCGTCGTTTGCATTGCTATTACCGAATCTCTCCCGATGGTAGTCGCATGTTGTTTGGCGCGCGCGCGTCATTGTTACCCATGGATACCCGCAAGAGCGCCAAGCGTCTGCATGACATAATGGCCAAGTTATTCCCACGGCTCGCCGACGCAAAAATCACTCATTCGTGGACTGGTTTTGTTGCCTTTTCTAGGGACCAGTTGGCGCATATTGGTGTCACCGACGGCATCCATTTTGCGATGGGTTACTGCGGTTCGGGTGTGGCGATGGCGCCCTATCTTGGTTACAAGGTGGCGCAAAAAATACTTGGGTCACCCGAAGGCAACACGGCGTTTGATGACACGAATTTCGCGGCCATTCCCTTGTACAGTGGGCGTCCCTGGTTCCTGTCTTTTCTTGACCCTTACTATCGCATCGCCGATCTATTCGACTAATTAAGTAGACTAGTTGCGATTCGTCCGGACAACGGCGGGTTGCGAAGCCAGATAGGCCTGAACGCGTGCGCGTTCGTCATTATTCATATCTACGCCGGCCTTGGTTCGTCGCCACAGTATGTCGTCGGCGGTTTGTGCCCACTCGTGCTCGATTAGGTAATCGACTTCGCGTGCATACAGGCCCGCGCCGAAATGTTCTCCGAGGTCCTCTAGCTTGGCGGCTTCGCCGAGAAGTTCTCGGGCTAGCGTGCCGTGACGATGCGCAAGATTGTTGTGCAATGTTGATGGTAATGCCGAATATTCTCGTGTGAGCTCAGTCACGAGAGCGCTGATGTCACCGTTAGGGATATCACCGCCGGGCACTGGGGTGGAGTCCGTCCAAACCTCGCGCATGTGCGGCAGGAAGGGTTTGAGCTTATCGAGAACGTGCTCGGCCAAACGGCGGTAGGTTGTTATCTTTCCACCGTATACGGTGAGCGCCGGTGTCGTACCATTCACGGTATCGAGATCGAGCTCATAGTCGCGGGTGATCGCAGATAGGCTGCCCTCGCCATCACCGAAAAGCGGTCTTAGTCCGGCATAGTTCCAAACCACGTCTTCGGCCCTGACCGGCCGGGCCAGGTAGCGGTCGACGGCGCGGCAAAGGTAGTGCGTTTCATCCGCGGAGATGGTGGCGTCGCCGGGTTCCTCAACCTCTACCTCGGTGGTACCAATCAGCGAGTATCGACCCTCGAACGGCATAATAACACGACGCGTCCGTCGTCGTTTTGTAGGATATACGCATGGCTGCCATCGTGTACCTGTGGCACGACGATGTGACTACCCTTAACCAGTCGAATTTTTCTCCCGGGTCGTGCGCCCTTTATCGAGGCTTGCGTCTGCGTGACCCACGGTCCGGCAACGTTGACCAGGACTCGGGTCGAGAGGGTCGTGCGTGCGTGGGTATCACGGTCCTCGAGACTGACCTGCCATATGCCGTCAGCCGGCTCGGCGCCAATAAACGCCGTCCGCACCATGACCTGAGCACCGCGGCGGGCCGCATCGCGCGCGGTCGCAATCACTAGCCGTGCGTCATCCACTAGGCAGTCAGAATACGCGAAGCCCTTGCGCAAGCTCGGTTTCAGCCCAGCCCCAAGTGGGCTATGCCTCAAGTCCAGCCCTTCCGAGCCGGGCAAAGTGACGCGCCGACTCAAGTGATCATATAGGAACAAACCGGTCCGGATCATCCAGGCCGGTCGCAACTCCCGCACATGCGGCAGAACAAATCGCAACGGACGTACCAGGTGTGGTGCTATACGCAGTAACACCTCGCGCTCCGCCAGCGATTCACGCACAAGACGGAACTCATACAGTTCGAGATAACGCAGGCCGCCATGGATCAATTTGCTGCTGGTCCAAGACGTGGCCCCGCCCAGATCAGCTTGATCGCACAGCGCCACGGAGAGACCACGCCCAGCCGCATCACGGGCGATACCTACACCATTAATACCGCCGCCGATGATAAATAGATCGAAAATTTCGTCACGTTTTTCTGCCATATCGAGACCGATTTCTTATGATAGGCCCAGTGAAAGCAGGGTAGTGTTGTTATACCATTGAAGCCGATGTTTAACCTCCCCTCACAGAGCTACCGGAGATGAAGCCACTGGCAGTGCTTTCACCGGCAGTGCGTCACGCCATTCGTGGGGTATTTGTTGACGTCGACAACACCCTGACCACGGACGGACGGCTGACGGCGCAGGCCTACTCGGCCCTGGAGCGATTGCAGGATGCCGGCGTCTTGGCGGTCCCTATCACTGGCCGACCAGCCGGCTGGTGCGATCATATTGCGCGTATGTGGCCGGTCGATGCCGTGGTCGGCGAAAACGGCGCGTTCTACTTTCGCTACGATCATACTCAACACAAGATGCACCGGCGATTTCTACTTGATGAAGAAGAACGAGCAAAAAACCGCCAACGGCTAGACGATCTGTGCGATGCCATCCTTTCGCAGGTGCCGGGCGCTGCCGTTAGCGCCGATCAAGCGTATCGAGAATCGGATCTTGCCATCGACTATTGTGAAGACGTACCACTGCTTCCATCGTCAACCGTGGCGCGTATCGTCTCATTGTTCGAGCAAGCGGGCGCCGTTGCCAAGGTGAGTTCCATTCATGTCAATGGATGGTTCGGCGATTACGATAAGTTAAAGATGACGCGCATTATGGCGCACGAGTGTTTTGGAATTGATCTCGACACAGACAAGGCTAGCTACGTATTTGTCGGTGATTCGCCCAACGATGCTCCGATGTTTGATTACTTCCCTAATGCCATCGGCGTTGCGAATATTCAAGAGTTCATAGATCGATTGGAGTCGGAACCTGCCTATGTTACGCAAGCCCGCTGCGGCGAAGGGTTTGCGGAAGTCGTGGATACACTACTTAACAGCATTGGCAAGTGACCGACAATCCTGCTTCCGTCACGTAATGTGGTTTCTTACCGTTGCCGACACGAACTCGCTGACGAGCACAATACCAAAAATAGCGATGAGCATTACCGAGACTTCGTGCCAGGCGAACTGGTTTATCGAAGAATAAAGTACGATGCCGATGCCGCCGGCGCCGACAAAACCGAGGACCGTAGACTCACGGATGTTGATATCCCAACGATAGACGATGGTGCCAAAGATCACCGGTAATACCTGCGGGATTACTCCGATCAGCAATACTTGAAGGCGTGAGGCACCGGTGGCCTCGATCGCTTCGACCATACCTTGATCAATCTCTTCAATAGCCTCGGCCACGAGCTTGCCGACAAAACCGATGGATCGCGCAGCGATAGACCAGATACCGGCCATCGGCCCAGGGCCGAAGATGGCCACAAATACTAACCCCCACACCACCGTATTGACCGAGCGCGAAGCCACTAAGATGAAGCGACCAATGAACCAGGTGAACGCGTTCGGTGTGGTATTTCTGGCAGCAATGATAGCTATCGGCAACGCCAGTAGTACGGTTATCGCCGTGCCCAAGGTGGCGATGTGTATGGTCTCGATTAACGGGCCGGCAATGTCGCCGAAGAATGCCCAGTAAGGTGGAATCATGCGCGCGAAGAGATCGCCGGCTTCCTCGTGGGCGTCGAGAAAATAGAACCAGGGAATCTCCAGTGTATCGAGTGACCAAATCGCAACAAACACCACGCCCAGATACCAGGCGTATCGAATCAATGTCTGGCGCGGCGTAAAACGCTTCCACACCTCAGGGTATTTTTGCGCGTGCTCGTCGACGGTCATCGCAAGCGGCCACGTACCCAATTGCTAAAAAACTCACCGAGAAAAACTAGCGTGATGATGGTGAGTAAGATTGCCAGACTGAAATCGTAGTCATAACGGGAAAAGCTCGCTGCTAGCACTTGACCAATACCACCGGCGCCGACGATACCAACCACGGTCGAATGACGGATGTTGGCATCGAGTCGGTAAATCGATACGCCGAGATAACGCGGCAACATCTGCGGCTGCACTGCATAGAGCAACATTTTCGGAAAACTCGCGCCGGTAGCCCGGATGGCCTCTAACTGCCCGGGCGGCATGTTTTCGATGTCCTCCGCTAGCATCTTGCCGATGAAACTCATACTAGCGACGACAAGTGTGAGCACGCCCGCCAATGGACCGAAGCCAAAAATCTTTACGAAGAAAATCGCGATAATAACTTCGTGGAAAGTACGTGTAATGGCGAGCATGGCGCGCCCAACCAGATAGACGGGCATGGGCACAAGATTACGCGCCGCACAAAGGCCAAGTGGAATAGCCAGTATCATCCCTAAGAGGCTGGCGGCCAGTGCCATGCGTACGCTTTCGAATACGCCTTTCTGCAGCAATTCCCAACGACTAAAGTCCGGCGGCACCATGCGTTTGAGCATATCGGCCGCCCGTGGCAGGCCCCGACCGGCCCTGGCCCAATCGATATCAAGCGAGACATAGGGAACGAGATTAGGTACGAGCGAGCAGATCAGATAGAGAACGGCGAAGCTGATGAGTCCATACCGAAGGAACGGGTTGGCAATCAGCTTAGGCGGACGCCAAGTGGTTGGAGTGCTCATCCGGCAGCGGATTCGCGATCTAGCGCGTCGCGATCCTTGGGTTTCTTATCATCTTTATCGACCTTGCGAATGGTCTTACTCCAGTCCTCTTCACCATAGATGTCGGTCAGCACCTGGTGCGTTAGTTGGCTAGGCGTCCCGTCGAAAGCGACCTGGCCGCCGGCGAGGCCAACGATGCGATCGGCGTAACTTTGGGCAAGCCCCACGTCGTGAATGTTTACTAACGCTGGGGTACCACGTTCGTGTGCGAGCTCACACAAGAGCCGCATGATTTGCCGCGACGTCTTCGGGTCGAGACTGGCCGTGGGCTCATCGACCAGTAACAGATCTGGGTGTTGCATCAACGCCCGTGCGATACCCACGCGTTGGCGCTGACCACCGGAAAGCGCATCGGCGCGGGTATCTTGGTAACCCTTAAGCCCCACCCGATCGAGAAGCTCGAACGCGGTGCTGATATCAGCCGGCGGATAGCGTCGACGATACGCCTGCCAGAAATTCACATAACCGAGCCGACCAGAGAGCGCATTCTCCATCACCGTCAATCGTTCGACCAGGTTGTACTCTTGAAAGATCATACCCATGCGCCGGCGCGCCTTTCTCAAGTCGGCGCGCGAAAGGGTGGTGACATCCAACTCGTTCAATACCACGCGACCTGACGTGGGTTCGATTAAGCGATTAACGCAGCGTATCAGGGTGCTCTTACCGGCACCGGAAGAACCGATAATCGCCACCACCTGCGGTTGGTCGATTTTCAGGGTAACCCCGTTGAGCGCCCGCGTGCCGGTGGGATAGACCTTTATAAGATCGGCGATAGAAAGCATGGAGGGGATAGTACCGTAGACCCTCGCCGCAGGCGATGCGGCGGGGGTCTAGGTATCAATACTACTAACCGCACTAACCGCTAGTCTTTTTCTTCTTTTTCTTCTTCTTGACCTTCAGTGCCTTGAGACTCTCGTCGTTATAGACTATGCCATTGTGTTTTTGGATGGTTCGGATCACACTCCAATGTTCTTTATAGGTGATGGGGGCGAACTTGTCCCACGCGTTACTACCCCCGAATTCTTTCTCTAGGCCGGTGCCCGACCAGTCGAAACTGAGAAAAGCGTGCCGTATCTTTTTTTGTAGGCTAGGATGCAGGTTGTGGGCCATGCCATAGGAGGTGGTAGGGAACGGGTCCGACTCCCAAATAATGCGGAGGTCTGCGCGTTTAACGATACCCTTCTCCACCATTCGGTCGAGCACAGTAGATGCGATGGGTGCAGCATCATAATCCTTGTTCGCCACGCCCATGATCGAGTTATCATGCTTGCCCGAATAGCTGACTTCATAGTCCTCATCCGGGGTCACACCCAAGTCTTTGAACAGGGCACGGGGTGCCTGATTACCAGAATTTGATGAAGGCGTGACATGGGCAATTTTGCGGCCCTTCAGATCCGAGACCTTCTGAATATCGGTGTCACGGTGAGTAATAAGCTGCAGCTTATAGCCATATCCCTTCGGCCCGTCCATGATGGCGAACGGCACATAGCCAGCGAGGTTGACGCCGAACGCGGTGGGACCGGTCGAGATGCCGGCGATGTGTAGTCGACCCGAGCGCATGGCCTCGACCTGTGCCGCATAAGACTCGGCGCCATACCATCTGACACGCTTGCCGGTTTGTCTAGACAGGTAAGTCATAAACTCGGTGAAGACGTTTTCATATACCGACGGATCTTCAACCGGCGTATAGGAGAAAATCAGCGTATCGGGATCGAGCCATTGACCCGAATCTGTGGGTGTATCAGCCACGAGGTCACGATCCTCGTCACAATAGCGGCTATCCAGATCGCCCCGATTCATGCAAGCAGCGTTTGCCACCGAGCTCATCGCAAATAGCGTCAAGACAGCGACGAAAAGAAGTTTTAGTGGGGAAGTGATTACGCTACACATAGGCGTTCTCCTCCGATGGTGTATATATTTATTTGAAATAACAGCACGGCAGCAGCCGTACCGTTACGACAATTTAATCCCTTTGCCATCGCCCTGCAAGCGCCATCATGTAACACCGGCCGCGTTATTCGGTTTTGGCTATTGGACAAATTCGATTGACGGGCGCAACCGCGGCTTGTTGCGAGTCCTAGGGGGCAAGATATTATATTGATAAAATCTATGTTAATTATAGAATATATAGATTTGACGTATATACACCTTGGAGGCATATTACCGGCCCTATTTCGCCTGTTTGCCTTGGTCTAGGAGAGCCATGAATGAGTAGACAACCCATGCTTAGCAAGAAGACCTCCATCGCCTACAAGACGGAGGAAAAGACCGTCCTGCGGGGTTACGATCTAAGCGAACTGGCCGAGGCCGGATATTCCTTTTGCGATGCCATGTTCGTGCTGTTTCAGGGCCGCATACCCACCGAGGCAGAAGAGAAGATGTTGGCATACGAGATGGGCAGTTTTCTCGAGCATTCCATGTCGCCCTCGGCCGCCTCGGCCATCGCGGTGACCGCAGGTCGACCCAACTTACCCACCGCCATCGCCGCTGGCGTGATGACGTTTGGCGGTGTCCACGGACCGGGTGCGGCCCACGGCTACATGATGAACAAATATATCGAGCGTGCACACAGGGAAGGTAAGACGCTGGATGAAATGGCCAAGATCCTTGTTGATGAGTATATGGATGCCGGTATGCCGGTGATGGGTATGGGGCAACCGCAACACCGCGACGGTGATCCAAGGGCGGAACCGATTCATCTAAAACAAGAAGAACTCGGGACCAATGGCGCGTACCATGAGTTTCAACGGGCAGTCGAGAAACACTTTCATGCACGCCGTAAGCGCGAAGGCAAGTCTTATGTCGGGGTAAATGTCGTCGGCGCCGGTAATGCGGCGTTGTCGGACCTCGGGTTTGCCCCCAATGCGGCTTGGTGCATCGGCAGCGTGTCGCGCGCGTACAGCTGTGCTGTCCATGCAATATTTTCCATGAAGAAAGGCCGTGCTTGGGCTGCCTCTAAGAGCGAACCTATGGTGCAAATGCTCGATCTATCAATGATCAAGTACGTGGGTCCAGAGGACCGTGAAGTGCCGACGCAAGAAGAGCGTCAACAATACGCCGAGGCGCAGAAGAAATCCGGTGAATACAAGAAGTGGGTGATCTGATGGACAAGAAACGAGTCATCGGCAATCTCGACAATGCGGGATTGCCTTATGAATACGACAAGCGTGCATACGGCACCGTACCCTTGGACGGTTCGCGTGCGCCGTTTCAATGGGTTTCGGAGGTGGCGTACAAAAACGCGCATCGCATAGTCACACGTGGCTATGACACAACTGAGTTGATGGAGCAGGGGTATGGCGTCACCGATGTCATGTTTGTCAACTTCCAGGCGCGGATTCCCACCGTGGCAGAGGATCAGATGCTGAATTACATACTGATCCTGTCGTTGGAAGACGGTCTTTCGATGCCCGCCGCGATGTCGCGCATGACTGCACGTTCCAAGACGTTCCTGACTCAGGCCTGTGGTGCGTCGATATTGGCATTCGGGCATGCCTACGGTGCGTACTCGGCGTTCGGTAACATGTTGCTAGAAACACTGGAGAAAGCTGAATCGGAAGGCAAGGGCATGGAAGCGGCAGCGACAGCGTTGGTCGCGCGCAAGCTCGGCGACCCGGCCCTGGGCGTGTCGGACTTGATGCTTAAGGATCCTGCCGCTAAGCGCATTTTTGCACGGGCTGAGAAGCTCGGGGTGGCTGGCAAATACATCGCTTTCACCAAGGAAATCGTCAAGGCCGCACAGCGTGCAAGTTCCATCCCAATCGATCTCGACTTATTAGGCGCGACCGGCGCCGCCATCATGGACCTCGGTTTTACGCCGGAGGCCACCTGGGCCATCATCGCGGTTACCCGATCGTTCGGTGCCGGTGCCCACTATATCGAGGAGGTGGAGCGCGAGGGCCACACACGGCTGGGCGAGACATTAACGCCCAAGGAGTTGTACGATGGACCGGATGATCGCCCGGTGCCACCACTGGCGGACCGCGATAAAGTAGCCAAGCCGGCCAAGACTCACACCCCCGATGAGTGGAAGGCCGCCTTCGAGAAACGCAAGCAGCTCCACGGTAGCGGTTTCGCTGTCGTTGAGGAGATCCACGACCCGAGCAAGAAGACGGGTATTAAAACACTAGGCAAGAAGATCTAGCGGACTCGGTGTTGTAACCAGCAGTTCGCAGGAACGAGTAAAGAGGAACAGCGATGCAACAGACAGTGACCACGCCGAAGACGCAAGTCGATAATATAGAAGAGCTTTACCAGCGAGCGCGTAAGGCATTCGAGCAGTATCAAAACTGGCCGCAGGAAAAAGTGGACATGGTGTGCCAGGCTGTCGGCTGGGAGCTTTCCAAACCCGAGACGGCGGAAAAGCTCGCGCGCTTAGCGGTAGAAGAATCAGGGATTGGCGTATTCGAGGATAAGTTTCACAAGGTGCAAAATAAGACGCGCGGTACCATGCGCGACCAGCTCGGCGCCAGAACTTGTGATTTGGTGGAAGAGAACAAGCAGACGGGCATTCGCAAATACGCCAAGCCCCATGGCGTCATCGCCAATGTGGTACCGTGCACTAACCCAGAATCCACGGTTTGCTGCATCGGGCTTGCGCTATTAAAGACACGCAACGCCATGATCGTCTCACCACACCCGCGTACGCCTGGTAGCTCGGCGCTTACGGTAGAACATATCCGCAAGGCACTGCGAAAGGTGGGCGCGCCGGAAGACTTGGCGTTATGTATCAAGCAGCCCAGC
The DNA here is from genome assembly GCA_029861845.1 of Gammaproteobacteria bacterium. Classification (GTDB taxonomy): domain Bacteria; phylum Pseudomonadota; class Gammaproteobacteria; order Acidiferrobacterales; family SPGG2; genus SPGG2. Next base: position 30,208 of record JAOTYM010000026.1, read on the forward strand.
CATGAAAAGACCAAAGCGCTGATGGAGCGCTGCGACTTCGCGGTGGCCACCGGTGGTGCCGCGTTGATTAGGGTGGTCTATGAAGCCGGCACCCCCTGCCACACGGTCGGCGCCGGCAATGTCGTTTCCATTATCGATAGCACCGCCGACCTCAAGGCCACGGCCGAGAAGATCGTTAAGTCCAAGTGCGCCAACAATTCCGCCTCGTGCTCATCGGAAAACGCCGTCGCCATCGAGTCCAGCGTCTATGACGACATGCTCGAAGCGCTTAAGAATGAGGGCGGATACCTATGCTCGACCGCGGAACGTGAAAAGCTACGGGCGTACTACTGGCCCGATGGCCGGCATTTGAACCGCGACCTGGTGGCCAAGCCCGCGACCTGGATCGCGAAGAAAGCGGGCCTGGATGTGCCCGCAGGCACTCGCTTCCTAATGGTCATCGGCGAGAAGATCGGTCCCGAAGATCGGTTTTCCGGTGAGAAGATCTCGCCTACCCTCACGGTATGGAAGTGGGATGACTTTTCAAAGATGTGCGACCGCCTCGATAGGATTTTGGCGTTCTCGGGTATCGGTCATTCGACCTCACTGCATAGTGAGAAAGACGAGCGTCGGGTCGAGCTCGCGCTGAAGGCGAAAGTGGGTCGTGTGAATTGCAACATGCCGCATGCGGCCGCTAACAGCGGTAGTTGGTTTAATGGCCAACCGACCACCGATACCTTGGGGTGCGGCAGCTGGGCCGGCAACATGACCAGCGATAACATCGACTGGCGACATTTCTTGAACTACACGTGGTTGTCGGTGCCGATTCCCGAGCACATCCCAGCGGACGAGGAACTGTTCGGCGATTATCTGAACCGGTACGGAAAGGACTAGGCCAAGATTGGGTGGCTAAATGATCGAGGCCATCCTGTTCGATTTCGGGCAAACGCTGGTAGATTCTTCCGACGGTTTTCGCACCGCTGAGCGCGACGCCCAGCGTAAGATCTTGGCCGAGCTCGACGGCTGTGCCTGGGATGAGTTCATCGACCGCTATCGTCGAACGCGCAAAGCGTTACAAGATCAATCGTGCTTCTCACGCGTCCAGATTTGGCGGACAGTATACGGTGACTTTGGTGAAGAACCCGACATGGGGCGCCTCGTTACCTGGGAGTGCGAGTACTGGCAGACGGTCAACCGCCTAACGACCCCGTTTCCAGAAACAATTCGTGTACTAGAGGAGCTCCAGCACGACTATCGCCTGGCGCTCGTCTCCAACACCCAAGGCGAGGTTGAGAGTGAAGGACATCGGTTGCGAGAGTTCCCAGGGCTCGCACAATTCTTCGAGGTCATCATCGTCTCGGGTGAAAACGGTATCGAACCCAAGCCCGCCTCACAACCGTTTCGACTCTGTCTAGAAAGGCTCGGCATTGTGCCACGCGCCGCCATCTATGTCGGTGACGACTATCGTATCGACGTCAGCGGTGCCCGCGGCGTCGGTATCCAGCCGGTGTGGCTCAAGCACCGCGCGGTGGCCCGCAACTGGCCGCAGATCGACACCACTGTCCCGGTGATCACGAGCCTGGACGCCTTACTCAGTCTCTCAACTGTCTTGCCGCCAGACGGCCCCATGTCAGAGTCATCCGAAAAACGAGCATAACGTGTCGGGCTCATCGAAGAATCAGGAAGTAGTGCTTAATGGGACTACCTACCAGTGGCCTTCGAAGCCCATCGTCGTTGTCTGCATTGACGGCGGTGATCCGGCGTACATAGCAAGAGGCATCAAGGATGGCATCATCCCCAACATAGAGAAGTTTATGAAAACGGGATTCTACGCCGTTGCGGACGGCACGGTGCCGAGTTTTACCTGCCCCAACAACATGTCCATTGTGACTGGCGCGGAACCCGCGGTGCACGGTATTTCCGGTAATTTTTACCTGGAGCCCGAAACCCGGCAGGCGGTGGTGATGACGGGCCCCGAGCTGTTGCGCTCCAGTACGGTGCTAGCAGAATTCGCCAAACGGGGCGCGAGAGTCGTTTCGATTACGTCGAAAGATAAATTGCGTCTACAGTTGCAGAAAGGTGTCGACATCAGCGCTGGCAATATCAGCTTCTCGGCCCAGTATGCGGACCGCTGTACGCTGGAAGAAAACGGCATAGCGAACGCACTTGACCTAACAGGTATGCCGCAACCGGATATGTACTCGGGCGAGTTGTCTTTGTTTGTGCTCGAGGCCGGTATACAGCTACTCGAACAGCGCCGACCGGACATCGTCTATTTGTCACTCACCGATTTTATTCAACATAAATATGCGCCCGGTGAGGCAGCGGCGAACGATTTTTACAAAAATCTGGACGATGCATTTGGTCGCCTGGTTGAACTCGGCGCAACCGTCGGTCTCATTGCCGACCACGGCATGAACGACAAGGCCAAGGACGACGGTTCACCGAACGTCATTTGGCTCCAGGACTTGCTAGACCGGGAGTTCGGTAGAGACTCGACCACCGTGATCTGTCCGATCACCGATCCGTTCGTCGCACATCACGGTGCGTTAGGCGGTTTCGTTAGGGTCTATTGCAACGAAGGCGCAACCACCGACGGTGTACTGCGTTTTGTGGAACAGTTGCCGGGGGTAGAGTCCGCCTATGATAGGTCAAGCGCTGCCACCGAGTTCGAGTTGCCACCCGATCGCGAAGGCGATGTGGCCGTTATCAGCGAGGCCAGCGCATGTATTGGTAGTACCAAGGCGGCCCATGACCTGGAAGGCCTGAAGGGCCACCGTTTGCGCACCCACGGCGGCGTATCAGAGCGCAGGGTGCCTTTCATTGTTTCTGAACCCATAAACGATGAATACCGATCCCGGGCTGGCAGCCGAACCCTCAAGAGTCATGAAGTTTTCGATTTCACGATTAACGGTACGGCGCCGTGAGGGAAGTTCACTTACGAACACGACGGTGGTGGCGAACAGGGGTGACTAAGGCCCGAGTCGGCACAGGCACGACAGCCTCTCACCATGGGTTACCGTTTTACTGTCGCTGTGTCATGATAGTGTCACTAGCATCGAGGAAAATCGGCCTAGCATCAGGGTGTTACGGTTGGTTAGGGGGCTGGGGGCCAAACGCGTGTCCAGGTACAATAAACGCGTTATGATAGAAAACGCCTACACCGCCAAACGGGTGTTGTAGGTATCACCACATTGCTAACGGAGGGGGTATTAACCATGAATACAAGTTGTATTTCACTCAGGATCCATAAGGCGCTGGCGGTAGTGGTAGCAGCCTTTTTGGTCACGGTATTTAGCATCCCGCCCGCCGCCGCGGATACGACGCTCACCGTCTACACCGCGCTAGAGGCGGAGGAGCTCAGACCTCTCCAGGATGCGTTCCAAAAGGAGCACCCCGATATCAAGATCAATTGGGTCCGGGATTCGACCGGGATCATCACCGCTAAGGTACTGGCGGAAAAGGCCAATCCCAAGGCCGATCTCTTTTACGGCACGTCGGCGACGAGCCTGTTAGTGGCCGATAGTTTGGGTCTGTTGACGCCCTACGCCCCGAAGGGGCTAGACAAACTCGATCCCAGGTTCCGCGATCCTCGCAATCCGCCACACTGGGTCGGCGTAGACGCCTATGCTGCCGTCATCTGCTACAACACCATCGAGGCCAAGAAGTTCAACCTGCCGCAGCCGACTACGTGGAAGGACTTGACCAAGCCGGTCTATAAAGGGTACCTCGTTATGCCCAATCCGAACTCGTCGGGTACCGGGTTCCTAACGGTCTCGGCGTGGCTGCAGATGATGGGTGAGAAGGCGGCATGGAAGTATATGAACCAGCTCCATCAAAACATGGCGGTGTACACCCACTCCGGGTCCAAGCCGTGTCGGCTGGCGGCAGCGGGCGAACACCCCATAGGGATCTCGTTCGCCTTCCGCGGCGCGAAACTGAAGCAGAAGGGGGCGCCACTCGCTCTGATTACGCCCGAGGAAGGCGTCGGCTGGGAGGTCGAGGCCAGTGGAATCATGAAGGCCTCGAAGAACAAAGAGGCGGCCATGAAGTTCATGGACTGGTCGATCACGCCGGCGGCGATGAAGGTATTCAATGACTACCTGCCAATCCTTGCGCGCCCGGATTTGGCGAAGCCGGTGAAGCACTTTCCCGAAGACACACAGGAAAAGATGATCAAGAACGACTTTGCCTGGGCGGCCGAGAATCGTAAGCGCATTCTCGGCGAGTGGCAGAAACGCTACGACGTGAAGAGCGAGCCGAAGAGCTGATTAGGGACTGTCTTTGGTAAGGCCTAACGGCCGCCGCTGCGGTTAACGGCGGCGGCCGTTTCGTTTGGCACGTTGTAGCGCTGACAGATAAGCGCGCAGGCATGAAGGTTTGATCGATGAGCGACGCCCAGCCATCCACAAAAGCTAAGGAATCGCCGTATCTGCGGATCGAGTCGCTAACGAAGTTGTTCGGTTCATTCGCGGCGCTCAAAGACATTAACCTCGAGGTGTTCGAGGGCGAGTTTATCTGCTTCCTCGGTCCCTCGGGCTGCGGCAAGACCACGCTCTTGCGCTGTATCGCCGGGCTCGACATCCAGACAAGCGGGCGCGTCATCCAGGCGGGCGAAGACATCTCGACACTTCCGCCGAGCGCACGCGACTTCGGCATCGTGTTCCAGTCGTATGCCCTGTTTCCGAACCTGACCGTCCGCAAGAATCTGGCCTACGGGCTAGAGAATCGCCGCATGAAGAAGGCGGCGATTGAGGAGCGCGTCAATGAGCTCCTCGAGCTGGTGGGGCTGACGGGGCAAGACAAAAAATACCCGTCGCAGCTTTCGGGCGGCCAGCAGCAACGTGTGGCGCTGGCGCGAGCGCTCGCGAGCTGGCCGGGTCTGCTCCTTTTGGATGAGCCTCTGAGCGCGCTGGACGCCAAGGTGCGTGTCTACCTACGCCACGAGGTCCGGCGCCTGCAGCGCAAGCTCGGGATCACGACCGTCATGGTGACGCACGATCAGGAAGAAGCGCTGACTATGGCCGATCGCATCGTTGTCATGGACCAGGGCGTCATAGGTCAGGTCGGTACGCCACTACAGATCTACCGTGAACCGGCGACCTCTTTTGTTGCCGATTTCATCGGCAGCATGAACTTCGTGCCCGGTACCATGGCGGCTCCCAACCTCGTGCGCTTCGGTAACGTGAATCTAGCCTGCGATGTCGACGGGCTGGCGGCGGGGATGGAGGTGACTATCGCCATCCGACCCGAAGACATCGTCGTCCAGGATGTGGCGGGTAGCGAGGAGAATGCGTTTGAGGTGCAGATCGAGTCCACGGAGTTCCTGGGTTCCTTCCTCCGTGTCGACCTGGTCTCGGAGACGATGGGCGAGGCCCGCCTACGGGCCGACTTCTCCATCAACCTGGTCCGCCGTGTAGATATCTCTGAGGGCGCTTCGCTCCCGGTCATGGTCCCCAGGGAACGCATCCGCATCTATCCGGGAAGCCTGGACCATGGCTGACATCGCTGTTGCCCGCGCAACCTCGTTACGCCCAGCGCTCAGCCGCGACGACCTGGTTCGGGGCGGGGGCCTCGTGGTCATGGGGGTGTTCCTCTTCGTTGTAGTACTGCTTCCGCTCTACGCCCTACTTTCGAAGAGCTTCGAGGATGCGGACGGGAAGTTCATCGGGTTCGCTAATTACATCGAATACTTCGGCACACCGGCACTCGTGAGCTCGGCCGGCCACACGATCTTCATCGGCGTCGTCACCATGGTGATCGTGGTTACGCTTGCCTTCATCTATGCCTACGCGCTCACGCGCAGTTGTATGCCGTTCAAGGGACTGTTTCGGGGCATCGCCCTGATCCCGATCCTGGCCCCTTCGCTGCTACCCGCGATCTCGCTCGTTTACCTGTTTGGCAATCAAGGCATGATCAAGGAGCTGCTGTTCGGCTACAAGATTTACGGACCCATTGGAATCGTGATTGCATTGGCCTTCTGGATATTCCCGCACACCGTCATGCTCCTGACGACAGCGCTGGCGACGGCCGACGCGCGGCTGTATGAGGCGGCAATCGCGCTCAGGGCGAGCAAGCTGCGTACGTTCTTCACGGTGACGCTGCCGGCGACCAAGTACGGTGTGATGAGCGCCTGCTTCGTGGCCTTCACCTACGGCATCACCGACTTCGGCGCGCCCAAGGTCATTGGCGGCTGGTACAACGTGCTCTCCGTCGACATCTACAAGCAAGTCGTTGGCCAGTGGAACTTCCAGATGGGGGCGGTGGTCAGCGTTATCCTGTTGTTCCCGGTGGTGATTACCTTCATCGTTGATCGCTTGGTGCAGCGGCGGCAAGTGGCACAGATCACGGCGCGTTCGGTACCGCTCGAACCGAAGCCGAATCGGCGCTTCGATCTGATTATGCTGATCTACTGCTCTGTCATCGCCTTTATCCTTCTCGGCATATTGGCGGTTTCTGCGTACGCCTCGTTCATCAAGTTCTGGCCCTACAACTTGAGTCTGTCGCTTGACAATTACCAGTTCCAGTACATGGACGGTGGCGGTTGGGACGCCTATGGAAACAGCATTCTATTGGGCGTGCTTACGGCATTTTTTGGAAGCTTGATCATCTTTGGGGGCGCGTACCTGGTGGAGAAGTCGCGACACTACGGGAAATACCGCGGCACACTGCAGTTCCTCGCAATTCTGCCGCTCGCCGTGCCGGGCATGGTACTGGGGCTCGCCTACATATTCTTTTTCAACGATCCCGCCAATCCCTTGAACTTTCTCTACCAGACGCTGGGGATCCTCGTGATCTGTACCATCGCGCACTACTATACGGTACCGCACCTGACGGCGCTCACGGCATTGAAGCAGCTCGACGCAGAATTCGAGGACGTCTCGGCCTCGCTTAAGGTGCCGTTCTACAAGACGTTCTCGCGGGTCACGTTTCCCGTCTGTCTGCCGGCGATCCTCGACATCGGCATTTATCTGTTCATCAACGCGATGACGACGGTCTCCGCCGTCGTTTTCCTGTGGGGGCCCGCGACCAAGCTCGCTTCGGTCGCGGTGCTCAATATGGACGACCAGGGCGACATTGCGCCGGCGGCGGCGATGGCGATGATGATCGTCTATACGTCGGCCACGGTGCGTATCCTTCACATCGTGTTGACACGCGGGCTGCAACGCCGCACCCAGGCCTGGCGCCGGCGCGAGGTTATCGCCGAGACGGTCGGGCAGCCTGCGCCTACGTGATCGGCCGGTCAGGTCGCAACCGCCGGCGAGCAAGAGATGGGTAACTGTCCCCAAGAATTTATTGATTTTGCCAATCGGTTGGCTGACACCGCCGGCGATATTCACCGTCAATACTTTCGCAAGCGCGTGGTGGTCGAGATCAAGCCCGATGGGTCGCCAGTCACGCAAGCCGACAAGGACAGTGAGCGTGTCCTCAGGGAACTCATTGAGAGGACCTACCCCGACCATGGCATCGCTGGCGAAGAATATCCAACCGTGCGTGAAGACGCGGCGTATACGTGGGTGCTCGACCCCATCGATGGCACCAAGTCGTTTCTGGCCGGCATCCCGATGTTCGGGATTCTTATCGCCTTAGCGCATCACGGCCGCTTTACACTCGGCGTAGTTGACCAGCCGATTCTGCGCGATCGTTGGGTCGGCGCTAATGGTCACGATACAACCTTTAATGGCACCGCGGTGCGTACCCGCCAATGCGGATCGTTGGCGGATGCCGTGTTGTGTATCTCCGGTCCCGAAGATCGCACCAAACCCTATGATGACCAGATCGCCAACCTTAGGCATGCCGTCAAGTGGGCGCGTTACGGTGCCGAGTGTTATGCCTATGGCCTACTAGCCTCGGGTTTCATAGATCTGATCGTAGATGTCGACCTGGATGGCCATGATTTTGGTCCCCTCGACCCCGTTGTCGGTAACGCCGGCGGTATCGCCACCGACTGGCAAGGCAATCCACTGACCATGAATTCAGACGGACGCATCATCGTTGCCGGTGATGCGCGCCTGCTTAAGGATACGATCGCCTGTCTAAATCGTTGATGCGGAGCAATTAGGGTATGAAGGATACTCAGCGCCCCCCTGGCCATTTGAGCCAAGATAGTCTTGATCGGTTTCGTTCCGAGGGTGAACTCAATATCTCGCAGCGCCGAAAGACCTGGCAAGAACAGCATCTCGATCATGAGACGCGTGAATGGTTGGCCAAGGACGCCAAGTATTTCCTGCACCAGTCGCTGTCCACACCTTGCATCGATGTGCTTGAAAGTTGCAAGGGCTCCTTTCTGGAAGATCTTCAGGGAAATCGTTTTCTCGATTTCCACGGCAACAACGTGCACCAGGTGGGTTTTGGTCATGAGCACGTAATCGCCGCGATTCGCGCGCAAATGGGCATTTTGTCCTTTTGTCCGCGGCGCTACACCAACAAACCTGCCATTCAGCTTGCACAAAAATTGGTCGCGCTCGCGCCCGGTAACCTTAATAAGGTGTTGTTGGCGCCGGGTGGCACCAATGCCATCGGCATGGCCTTGAAGCTCGCGCGTATGGCGACGGGTAGATTCAAGACGCTGTCGATGTGGGACGCGTTCCACGGTGCGTCACTCGATGCGATTTCGGTGGGTGGTGAAGCGATATTTCGCCAGGGGGTGGGGCCATTGCTGCCGGGCAGTGAACACGTACCACCCGCGGATCCGCAACACTGCCCGTGGGGCTGTGCGACTACGTGCAATTTAAAGTGTGCCGAGTACGTCGAATACGTGCTCGAGAAAGAAGGAGACATTGGCGCGGTTGTAGCGGAAACGGTGCGCAGCACACCTTTCATACCGCCCAAGGGCTACTGGAAGATCATCCGTGAAGCCTGCGATCGCAACGGTGCATTGCTTATTCTCGATGAGATTCCGCATTGTCTTGGCCGCACCGGCAAGATGTTTACCTGTGAACACTATGATGTCGTTCCCGACATGCTGGTGATTGGCAAGGGGTTAGGTGGTGGGATTTTCCCCTTAGCTGCGTTGATTGCGCGTGAGGATTTGGATATTGCCCCGCAGCGGGCGCTTGGCCATTACACTCATGAGAAAAACCCCGTTGCCTGCGCCGCCGCCTTGGCGACCATCGAAGTAATCGAACAAGAAGGGCTGTTAAATAATGCACGCGAACTAGGCGGTTATGCGCTGGAAAAAATGCAAGCGATGAAGCACAAACATGCCATGATCGGCGACGTACGCGGTCTCGGATTGCTGATGGGCATGGAACTCGTCAACAGTCAGGATACCAGGGGGCGTGCGATCGATCTGGCCGAGGATGTTATGTACCGATGCCTGGCCAAGGGCCTCAGTTTTAAGCTTTCGATGGGCAATATCCTGACACTGACCCCGCCCCTCAGCCTTACCCAGGATGAGATGGATCAGGCCTTAGGGACTTTGGATATTTGCTTATCAGAAGCGAACGCGTAGCACTGCCAACGACCACTATGGAAACGCCACCTGACCGATCATAAAAGGCCTTCGGTGTAGATGCTCGCTGCCAGTACGGTCGTCGGCATGATCTAGGGGTTGATTTCTTGAACCTGGGTGCGTCAGATTAATCCAAGCAAGTATGCAGACGTCGGCAGATATTGCAGGAATCACCCCTAGCCCACGACCGATGGTGGTCCATCTCTCCGGCAGTCGTCGGGGAACCACTGAAAGGTTGAGCGGCGACACGCTACGCATCGGCACCGATGCCGATGCCGAGATTCATTTTCCGGCCGACCGTGAGCCACCGATTTCCCCGCTTCATGCGACCCTGCGAAGGCAAGGGGCTACCTACGAATTACAGGCGGAGCCGGACCAACCGGTTTGGGTCAATGGCCAGCCGGTGACCCAGGCGACACTAGGGTCCGGCGACGTCATGCGAATCGGCCACGGCGGGCCGTTGTTACGGTTTCGTCTCTATAAGGACGGGTCCAATGCCTACAAGTCGCTGGGCGATAGCCTGTCCGACTGTGTCGATTGTGCAAAGCATGGCGGAAAGACACGGCTCGACCGAGCGACGATATTCTTGGCCGGGATGCCTCGAGAACTGGCCACGCAGACAGCGCCGTGGTTTCGTTCGGTTGTCGTGTTGTTGCTGGTATTGCTAGGGGTTGGTGTCGCCATGCTGGCTTGGCGCAGCGTACAACTGGAACAGCGGCTGGCAAGCGAGCGAACACGCCTAGCGGAAACGTCCGAGCGCTTGGCCACACTCGAAGCTCGCGCTGGCGCGGTCCAGCGTGTAATTTCGGCCGCGACTGGGTCAATCATCTTCGTTCAGGGCGCCTACGGATTCGTAGAACCGGAGAGCCGCAAACCCCTGCGTTACCTGGCATTAGGGCCCGATGGCCAACCACTTCGTAATATGTCGGGTGAACCCCTGATTACGCTCGAGGGTGACGGCCCCATCGTCGAACGCTTCTATACCGGCACTGCGTTCGTCGCCAGTGAAGATGGTTTATTGCTCACCAATCGCCATGTAGCCATCCCCTGGCGCGACGATGAGTCGGCACAAGCACTCATTCAACAGGGACTCGTTCCGGTAGCGCAACGGTTTGTTGGTTATTTAGCCGGCATCAAGCAGTCATTTGACGTAGAGCTAGTGGTCGCGAGTGACGACGCCGATGTTGCGGTCCTACGCTGTAGCGGTGTCACTGGTGTTGCTAAACCACTTACACTAAGTGAGACAATCCCCCAGCCCGGTGACGAGGTAATCGTCATGGGTTATCCCACCGGCATTCGTGCCCTACTTGCGCGTGCGGATGAAGATTTCGTACACGAGATCATGAGCGAGGGCGAACCCGACTTTTGGAACGTTGCTCGTCGCTTGTCGGAAACTGGACGCATTGCGCCGCTCGCTACCCGTGGCATTGTTGGCCAGGTTACCGCGGCTGCGGTAGTGTACGACGCAGAGACCACCAGCGGTGGCAGCGGTGGGCCGGTTATTGGTTTAAATGGCGAGGTGGTGGCCGTAAACACAGCCATCTTGCCCGAATTCGGCGGCTCGAATCTAGGGGTACCGGTGAAGCACGCCGGTGAGCTGCTCGCAAGTGCGGGATTGAAGCGCCACCGCTGACGAGCTGACCCCAGGATGGTCGTAGAAACGTCAATTGGAATGTCGATGAACTAGACGGCGCCGGGCCTACAAATCCCCTAAGTTTGTGGGGGCATGACTCTTCCGCCGGGAGCAAGCGGTACCCAGGCGATCATTATTTTGAAAAACAATTGCTTGGACCTCTGGTGAAATTGACAGTGGCGTTAGTAGCGCGTTTTGCTATTTCATCAATCATTGTGTGGAATCGTGTCTGGGCGCTTATGATAAGATCACGTGAAAGCAAGCGACCACTAGGTCGGTCCAATCCTGTAAACATGGGAGCAGCAAGGCGGAAAGCCGCTGTCCCTAGACGGGGCGGGTGCGGTTCCCAGCCCCCAGCGACGTCGACAGAAATTTATGGGTTTGGGCCACTGAAATACTGCGTTGTAGTAACAAGCGTAGGAAGGAGGAGGATATGATACGGCTGTCGATGATGTTAGGTGCCCGCCAAAGGCTAGGTGAAGGGA